>NZ_JBVVQV010000002.1:0-502437 GCF_055811235.1 Mesorhizobium sp. WSM4810
CGCCTTGGGGATCAGCCGGTATTTGAACTGAGCATCGCCAGGCGCCAGAAGATGCGCAACGCGCTCAAGTGCGCCAAAGGGAAGTCCATCCTCGATCCGGGAGATCAGCCCGAAAGGCGACCGCGCCGCCACCTCTTTAACGGGCAGCCCCAACACGTCGGCGACATTTCCGAGCGCTAGCATATCACTCTCCATTCCATGTGAGGCAATAATTAGCCTCACATGATGCGTCATGCAAGCCACCCGTTCAATCTGCGGCCTGTCTGCGAATACGAGAGCGTAACCGCAGGCGCAGAGAACGGCGATGCGTTCATCCTCTCTCTAATCCCGATCCGGGTTTGGATAGGTAGAGCCATCGTGCCAGTCACGATCATGCGAATACCGGTCCGAACCCGGCGGTTGCGACGATGCAGTCGCGCCCCCTGTTCTTTGCCACATAGAGATTCTGATCAGCGCGCAGCAAGATGTCATCCAAGATTTGGCCTGGTCCGTGCAGGCAAATCCCGATGCTGACGGTGATTTCTCGGTCCTCGATGCCGACTGCCCGTCTGACATCGCGCATGTTCTGTCTGATCCGCTCGGCCACTTCCAATGTCTTGTCGCGGCCAGCTTCGACCAGGAACACAGCGAACTCCTCGCCGCCGATGCGCGCCGCCAAGTCGCTTTCCCGAATCGAGCTGCGAATAACGCTGCCCATCTCCTGGAGGACGGCATCGCCGATGGCATGACCAAAGGTGTCGTTGATGGATTTGAAATGGTCGGCGTCCATGAACAGCACGGCGCCTTCCTTGAAGGCCTCGGAACCCACGATTGCCTCGGCCTCCTCAAAGAAGGTTTTCCTGTTGGCGAGGCTTGTGAGGTGGTCGATGCGTGCTGCCCGGTCGAGCTTGGCGGCCATCAAGGCGAGATTCAACTGCTGTCTCAGGAAGAAATAGCCGAGCGGAAATCCAACCGCGACGGTGATGACCGTTGTCAAAAACAAGTCCAAGAGGAGGCGGTCGGCAAAGAAGATACCATAGAAAACGAGGGTGAGAGTATCCGCACCGATGATGGCCGCCAAAACCACGACGCAGGTCTGCCTGAACAGCGAGAGCTTCCCGAAGCGTGTCAGAAAATAATGTGATGCCGTCATTCCGCCAACTGCCTTTGGGTAAACCCTAACCCGTGAGTGGTAAACACAAGTTACAACTAGCGGCAGCAATTTGGACACAACCCGCACGTCAGATCCTACACATTGCGCGAAAACCCTTGCACCTCGTGGGAAGTTGGGAAGGGCAATAGCCTGCAGCGGATCGCATGATATTGATGCAAGTCAATGGGGTATCCTTACTAAACCCTACGTTGTGGTCGATGGGATCGACGGCGCTTTCTCTGCAACGAGCAGGTTGCGCCGCTTTTGTTGAAGATGTCGGGCGTCGAAGCGGGGCGCTGCGTCGGCTGATGAATTCCACGACTTGGCGGAAGAACCGCTTCAAGCATTCGCTTCCGGCAGGAAATCTTTCGTCGATTCCACTTTGCCACAATGTCTTAATCCGCCTTTAAGCAACCACGGGTAACATCTTTTGTGAGCTTCGGTATGTCTTGATGGGCGACGGACATGAACAGCGCGGAAACTGGGACAATAGCTATAAAGCGGCGCAATACGCGTCAGCTAAAACGCAAATTACACCAGTTTCGAGAACCGTCCGGAACGTCCGCGATCGAATTCGCACTGCTTGCGCCCTTTTTTATCCTGCTTCTGCTCGGCATGGTTGCATATGGCATTTATTTTGGCGCCAGCACTCCGTGCAGCAGATCGCAGCGGACGCCGCACGCACGGCGATTGCCGGGCTGAACGAAGTTGAGCGCCAGGCGCTGGTGACCAGTTTCGTCACCACCAATGCCGCGGGATATCCATTCGTCGATTCCGACAAGCTGACCTACCAGGCCAAGGACAGCACCGCCGACGGAAACCAGTTCGTCGTGTCCATCCAATATGATGCCCGCAACCTGCCGGTCTGGAATCTGTTCCCGGCACTGCCCATGCCTGGCACCACGATCTCAGGCCAGTCGACAATCCGGGTCGGAGGCATCTGAATGTCGCAAACTTTGGCGGGCAGGGTCGGCCGGGTCGCCCGCTCGATGCTTGGCGACCTGACGGCGAACTTCGCCGTCATGACGGCGCTGTGCGCACCGTTCGCGCTGGCGCTGGCCGCCTTCGCCATCGATGAAGGCTCGATCTATGTGGAGCGCCGGGAAGCCCAAGCAATGACCGATCTGGCGGCAATCACCGCCGCCTCCAACATCAACAACATTGAAGCCGCGGTGGTGACCACGCTCGGCGACAACGGAATGCCGGGTATCGTTGTTCAGAAGGCAGAGCAGACGATCACCCCTGCCCTTGGAAAAACTATCGTGTCGGTCACCCCCGGCCGATATTCAGCAGAGTCGTCGCTCGGCGTCGACAAGCGCTTCAAGGCCGGCAAAACGCCCTACAACGCCGTCCATGTCACGCTGAAAAAGGTTCCTGCCCGCTATTTCGCGAGTTCGCTTATCCCTACGCCGGTGATCGGCACCCAAGCCGTGGCCAGCATAGCGCCGCAGGCGATGTTCTCGGTCGGGTCCAGGCTTCTCAGCGTCAATGGCGGCATCCTCAACGCTCTTCTCAGCAAGTTCCTGGGCGGCAACATCGCGCTCAGCGTCATGGACTACAACGCTCTGATCGCTGCCGACGTGAACCTGCTTTCGTTCATCGATGCCCTTGCCGTTGAGATGCAGCTGACGGGTGTCAGCTATTCGGAGGTGCTGGCTTCGAAAGCGACGGTGGGCGAGATAGCGACCGCCATGGCTAATGTTTCACCCGTTGGCAGCACCAGCAAGCTGGCTTTGCAGACAATCGCGTCAAGGACCACCAACACGGTCAAGATACCGCTCAATCATCTTGTCGATCTTGGTTCAATGGGCCAGTTGGGCCTCGGGCAAAAGTCGCCCGGCTTTTCGGTCGACGCCAGTGCCATGGGCATGCTGACCACCGCTGCTGCACTGGCCAACGGCTCGAAGCAGGTCGAGCTCAATCTCGGAGCCGCCATTCCGGGGCTTGCCTCCACCACGCTTGCCATTGCAATCGGCGAACCTGCACAATTCTCGCCATGGCTGACAATCGGCGAGAAGGGTGCTGTGGTGCGTACGGCGCAGACGCGGATCAAGCTGGTGGCGTCCGTCGGCGGCAGCAATGCGACTCTCGGTGGCGGCATCAGCCTGCTGGCCGTCAAACTGCCGTTGCATGTCGAGGTGGCCTCTGCCGAAGCCAAGCTGACCGACATCAGCTGCCCGACGGGGCACCCCGACAGTTTGAAAGTTACCATTGCCGCACGTCCGGGCCTTGCCTCGCTGCACCTTGGCGCCAGCGATGCCGATAACAGCCCCTCCGCCTTCGCCGATTTCAGCAACCCACAGTCGTTTCAAAATGCCGAAATCGCGCAGGTCAGCGTGAAGCTTCTGTTTCTCACCCTCAATCTGATCGGCGTGAATGGTTCTGCAGCCGTTGAGATCGCCAACAACGATCCGACGATCTTGATCTTCAACAGCACCGACATCGCAAGCAAGACGATAAAGAACGCCTCGACGAAGAACCTGACGCAATCTCTCACCACGTCGCTGGTAAACAATTTGTCGCTTTCGGTCAGTGCGCTGGGCCTCGGGCTTGATGTAACCGCCTTGCTCGGAACCGTGAAGCCGGCAGTGGTGGCGCTGCTGAACGGCGTGACGGCGCCGGTCGACGAATTGGTTTACAACGTGCTTGGGGCACTGGGCGTGCGCGTCGGCGAGGCCGATGTCCGGGTCATGGGCGCGACTTGCGGGCGCTCTGTGCTTGTTCAGTGAGTTGGAGAGATCAGTCGGCTCGTCCGAGAAAGCAGCCCAACGGCGGCAGCGACAGAATCTTTTCCTGCAAGGCGGCACCAGCGCCAAGGTCGATCGTCTCTGCGACATCCGTACCCTGCGGCAACGGCCAGTTGGCCGGCTCCTCGGCGAAGTTGAAAACGCACAGCAGCTTCTCGCCGCCGCCTTCGCGAATGAAGGCAAGCACTTCGCCCTCGGCATCGAGAAAACGGATCGAACCTTGTACCAGCGCCGCATGCCGCTTGCGCAACGCCAGCATCGCCCGATAGCTGGCCAGAACTGACTTTTCCTCGCCGTTCTGGATATCGACCGCGCGGGCGCGATGGCTTTCCGGGATTGGAAGCCACGGCCTGCCGATTGAAAAGCCGGCATTGTTGGCGCCCTTCTTCCACACCATCGGCGTGCGGCAGCCATCCCTGCCCTTGAACCCCGGCCAGAAGCGGATGCCGTAAGGATCGCGCAGATCCTCGAACGCCAATTCCGCCTCCTCCAGCCCGAGTTCCTCACCCTGATAGAGGCAGATCGATCCACGCAGGCATGACAGCAGTGCGATGGAGAACTTCGCCGTCCTTTCCGGGTCGCCGCCGGACCTTGTCCATCGCGTCACATGGCGAACGACATCGTGGTTGGAAAACGCCCAGCAGACCCAGCCGTCGGAGACAGCACTCTCGAACGCTTCGACGCAGCCACGCACATGCGCCGCCGAGAATTGCGGACCGAGCAGGTCGAATGTGTAGCACATGTCGAGCTTGTCGCCGCCGCTGGTGTAGGCGGCGAGCGTCTGCAACGAACGGGCTTCGTCGCCGACCTCGCCGACAGCGACGCGGCCCTCATATTCGTCGAGCAACGCCCGAAACCGCTTGAGGAAAGCCAGGTTTTCGGGCTGCGTCTTGTCAAACAAATGCTCCTGATAGAGGTACGGATTGGTTTCGGTGTTGGTGCCTGCGACGCTTGACGCCAGGGGCGGGTTGCTGCGCAGCCAGCGGTCATGGACATAGTAGTTGACGGTATCGAGGCGAAACCCGTCGACGCCGCGCTCCAGCCAAAACCGCACCGTTTCCAGCAGAGCGTCCTGAACCTCCGGATTGTGGAAATTGAGGTCCGGCTGCGAGGCGAGGAAATTGTGCATGTAATATTGCCTGCGGGTCGCGTCCCACTCCCAGGCTGGGCCGCCGAAGACCGACAGCCAATTGTTGGGCGCGGTGCCGTCGGGCCTCGGATCGGCCCAGACATACCAATCCGCCCTGGGGTTATCGCGGCTCGTACGGCTTTCGATGAACCATTCGTGCCGGTCGGACGAATGCGACAGGACCTGGTCGATAATGACTTTCAGGCCGAGACGGTGCGCCTCGGCGACCACCGCATCGAAATCCTCTGATGTGCCGAACATCGGATCGACGGCTGTATAGTCGGATACGTCGTAGCCCATATCGGCCATCGGCGACTTGAAGAAGGGCGACAGCCAGACGGCGTCAGCGCCAAGCGATGCGACATGCGCCAGCCTCGATGTGATACCACGCAGATCGCCACTGCCGTCCCCCGTCGTGTCCCGGAAGGAGCGCGGGTAGATCTGGTAGATGACGCAGCCGCGCCACCACTCGGCGTGGTCACTTGCCACTCGGGTTCTCCTTTATCTGAGCCTGCGCGGCTTCGTGTTCGATCATGAAAATCACCGTTCGTCCCGGCACCGGCCGTGAAATTCCGGCTGCGCCGTCCGATGCTTCGATGGCTGGCTGCCAGCGAAATCCGTCGCGCTCCGGCAGCGTGAACATACATGCCCGGCGATCGCCATTGATGACAACGGCAAGGCGGCGATCATCGGTGCCGAGCATCATGACCAGGCGGTACCGCGCCGGATCGTGCCAGCCTGCCTTGTCGAGCGGCGTGCCGGTTTCAGTGAGCCAGACCGCGTCCGGTTGTTCTGATCCGGGCGGCGGCTCTCCAGTCAGGAAGCGCGTGTCGGAAAGCGCCGGCACGCAACGACGCATCGCGGCGAGCAAAACGGCGTATTGTTCCAGCGCCCGATCGCGCCCGGACCAGTCGAGCCAGGTGATCTCGTTGTCCTGCGCATAGGCGTTGTTGTTGCCCTTCTGGGTGCGGCCGAATTCGTCTCCGGCGGTCAGCATGATCGTGCCGCGTGAGGCAAACAGCGTGGCCAGAAGCGCACATCGGTCATCGAAACGTGCCGTAACGATCGCCCGGTCGCCGGTCTCGCCCTCGACGCCATTGTTCCAGGACAGATTGTCGTCGTGGCCATCGCGGTTCTGCTCGCCATTGGCCTCATTGTGCTTGTGCTCGTAGGCAACAATGTCGGCCAGCGTCATGCCGTCATGCGCGGCGATGAAATTGACGCTGCGGCTCGTCTGCTGGCCTGGCTTGGCAAACACGTCGGACGAGCCGGCAAGCCGGGTGGCGAGCGCGCCGACCATCCCGCTGTCGCCGCGCCAGAACCGGCGGATGTCGTCGCGATATCTGTCGTTCCATTCGAGGAAGCGCGGCGGAAAATTGCCAAGCTGATACCCGTCCGGGCCGATATCCCATGGCTCGGCGATGAGCACCCGGTCGCCAAGGAGCGGATCATCCCGAATAGCCATGAGCAGTGGCGCAGCGGCGTCGAACGCGCCATCGACCCGGCCCAGAATGGGCGCCAGATCGAAGCGGAAACCATCGACGCCGGCATGGCGGACAAAGTGACGAAGCGTGTCGAGGACCATTTCCCTGACGACCGGATGATCACAAGCGACGGTGTTGCCGGTGCCGGTGTCGTTGATCAAGCTGCCGTCCGGCCGATGCCGGTAGTAGGCGCGGCTGTCGAGGCCGCGCAGCGACAGCGTCGGTCCAAGCCTGTCGCTTTCGCCGGTGTGGTTGAAGACAAGATCGAGGATGACGCCGATGCCGGCCCCACGCAGCGTGGCAACCGTCTGCCGCAATTCCGCGAGACCGCCGAGCGCGAGGCGCGGGTCGAGCGCCATGAAGGTCACGGGATTGTAGCCCCAGGCATTGCGCAGCCCGAGCGGCGGCAAATGCCGCTCGTCGATCGATGCCGTCACCGGCATCAGTTCGACCGCCCCGACCCCGAGTTTTTTCAGATGCTCGACGGTAGCCGGATGGGCAAGGGCTGCAACCGTCCCGCGCTGGTGCTTCGGGATGTCGGGATGCAGCATGGTGAAGGCGCGCATCGGCACTTCATAGATCAGGCCGCCGGGCTGGAACAGCGGCGGCAAGGCAGGCACCGGCTGTGGCAGGGTGGCAGCAACCGCCTTCGGCAGCAGCGGCGCGGTATCGGCGCCCCCGCCCCGGCGCGCGGCGAGCCTGACGTCATAGACATAAGGCCTGTCGATTTCGACGGCATAGGGGTCGACCAGCAGCTTGTCGGGATCGAACCAAAGCCCATTCTCGGGCGTATAATCGCCATCGGCGCGAAATCCGTATCGAGTGCCGGCGGCGAGGCCGGCAACGAAAAGCGCGTGAACGCCCTCGCCTTCCGGCTGGAGTTCGAGCCGGTCGATCTCCCTCTCCCCCTGCTCATCGAAGATCGAGACCCAGAGCCGGGCGGCCGCGGACGACCATGCGGCAAAGCGGATGCCGCCGCGGGTGACGGTGGCACCGAGTGAGTTCATACGGCGACCCCTTCTCCCCTTGTGGGAGAAGGTGGATCGGCGCGCAGCGCCGAGACGGATGAGGGGTGCTGGAAGAAACGAGGCATGGGCGATTCGAGCAAAGGTGTGCGCCAAGCTGGAGCACCCCTCATCCGACCGAGCTTCGCTCGGCCACCTTGTCCCACAAGGGGAGAAGGGGGAGCTTCGCAACGCAGGCCGAACTCAGACGGCCGGCTGTCAACCAAACTCAAGTAATCACGCTCGGGTTGGCGCGGCCGGTATGGCTGCGAATCCCGGCGATATCTTCGGCTGCCGCAATCAGGTCGGCAAGCGCCTCCTGCGTGTCGAGATCGTGCCTGGACCTGTCCGGCTCGTAGCGCTCGATATAGACGCGCAGCGTCGCCCCCGAGGTACCGGTGCCGGAGAGACGGAAGACGACGCGCGATCCGCCTTCGAACAGCACCCTGATGCCCTGGTTCTTGGCTATCGAGCCGTCGACCGGGTCGTGATAGGCGAAATCGTCGGCGCTGGCGATCTTCATGCCGCGCACGCTGGTGCCGGGCAAGGAAGCGAGCCTGGCCCGCAATTGGTCGACCAGCGCATTGGCGCGGTCGGTCTCGACCTCCTCGTAGTCATGGCGTGAGTAGTAATTGCGGCCATAGGCGGCCCAGTGCTCGGTGACGATCTGCTTGGCGCTTTCGCCGCGGGCAGCGAGGATATTGAGCCACAAAAGCACGGCCCACAGCCCGTCCTTTTCGCGGACATGGTTGGAGCCGGTTCCGGCACTTTCCTCGCCGCAGATCGTCGCCATGTCGGCATCGAGCAGATTGCCAAAGAATTTCCAGCCGGTCGGCGTTTCATAGATGCCGATGCCGAGCTTTTCGGCGACGCGGTCGGCTGCACCGCTGGTCGGCATTGAGCGGGCGATGCCTTTCAGCCCGGCCTTGTAGCCCGGCGCCAGATGAGCATTGGCGGCGAGCATAGCCACCGAATCCGACGGGGTGACGAAAATGCCCTTGCCGATGATCAGGTTGCGGTCGCCGTCGCCGTCGGAAGCGGCGCCGAAATCTGGGGCATCCGGTCCCATCATCTCGTCATAGAGGTGCTTTGCGTGGACCAGGTTCGGGTCTGGGTGGTGGCCGCCGAAATCCGGCAGGGGAACGAAGTTGCGGGCGGTGCCTTTCGGCGCGCCGAGCCGATTTTCCAGGATCTCCTTGGCATAGGGACCAGTCACGGCATGCATAGCGTCGAAGCGCATGCGGAAGCCTGACTTGAACAGCCCACGCAACGCATCGAAATCGAACAGATCTTCCATCAGCTCGGCATAGTCGGCGACCGGGTCGATCACCTCGACGGTCATGCCGCCCGCCTCGACGGTACCGATCGTGTCGAGGTCAACCGTGCCGATATCGGCGGTCTTGAAGCTCGAAATCACCTTGGTCTTGGCGAAGATCGCGTCGGTCAGCTTTTCCGCTGCCGGGCCGCCATTGCCGGCATTGTATTTGATACCGAAATCCTCGTGCGGGCCGCCCGGATTGTGGCTGGCCGACAGGATGATGCCGCCGAAGGTGTTGTATTTGCGAATGACGTTGGAAGCGGCCGGCGTCGACAGGATGCCGCCCTGCCCGACCATCACCTTGCCGAAACCGTTTGCCGCGGCCATGGCGATGGCCTTCTGGATGACCTCGCGGTTGTAAAAGCGGCCGTCGCCGCCAATCACCAGCGTCTTGCCCTCGAACCCGTCCAGCGCATCGAAAATCGACTGGATGAAGTTCTCGGCATAGTGCTCCTGCTGGAACACCGGCACTTTCTTGCGCAGCCCGGATGTGCCGGGCTTCTGGTCGAGATAAGGTTTGGTGGCGACGGTGCGTATCATGCGTCAAGCCCTTTTCGAAAGCAGCAAGCGATAGAGTTCGAGGTATTTTTCTGCGCTTTTATCCCACGACACATCCGCCTTCATGCCTTGCCGCTGCATCGACGTCCAGATCGCAGGGTTGGCGTGCGCCGCGACCAGCCGACGGATGGAGTGCAGCAAGGCGCCGGCATCGGCGGGTGCGAACTGGAAGCCGGTCGCCACACCTGCCGAAATCGCCGCTTCATTGGCGTCGATGATGGTGTCGGCAAGACCGCCGGTGCGGGCGACGACCGGCACGCAGCCATAGCGCAGGCCGTAAAGCTGCGTCAGTCCGCAAGGCTCGAAGCGCGACGGGATGATGATTGCGTCACAGCCGCCCTGCATGGTGTGGGAAAGCGCCTCGTCATAACCGACGACGACGCCGATGCGACCGCGATGGCGGGCGGCGGCGGCCAGCAGCGCGCCTTCGAGGCCGGCGTCGCCGGACCCCAGGATCGCCAGGCGGGCACCCCTCGCAACAATCCCGTCGACGACCGTTGCCAGTATGTCCATTCCCTTCTGCCAGGTGAGCCGGCTGATCACGCAAACGATCGGACTGTCGTCGCGGTCAAGGTTGAAACGAGCCTCGACGGCGGTCCGGTTGGGGTGCCGCGCCTTCAATGTCCTGGCCGTGTAGCTGGAGACCAGATGCTTGTCGGTTTCAGGGTTCCATATCTCGGTGTCGATGCCGTTGACGATGCCATAGAGATCGACGGACCGCATGTTGATGAGGCCATCGAGCCCCATGCCGAATTCCGGCGAGCGGATCTCCTGCGCATAGGTCGGGCTGACTGTGGTGATGGCCCAGGCGGCCTGCAGGCCAGCCTTGAGGAAACCGACGCCGCCATAATATTCGACGCCGTCGAGCGCCATGGCCGCCGCCGGCAGGCCAAGTTCGCCAAAGATGCCGGCGCCGAACTGGCCCTGGAAAGCGAGATTGTGGACGGTGATCATAGACGGCGTGCCGACCGCCTTGCCGTAGCGCATATACGCAAGCGTCATCGCCGATTGCCAGTCATGGGCATGGACGATGTCCGGCTGGTAGCCCGAGACGGCGCCGCCGGCGATGTCGCCGCCAACCTGGCTCAGGGCCGCGAAACGCCGCCAATTGTCCGGCCAGTCGGCGCCGGTGGCATTGCCATAGGGGCCGCCGGGGCGATCGAACAGATGCGGCGCGTCGAGCACGAACAGGTCGAGCCCGGCGATCTGGACGGCGTGGACCGAAGCCTTGCCGCCTTGCAGCAGCGGATAGTGGTGAACGGGTTTTTTCTTCTTGAAGGCATCCATGATCTGGGGATAGCCGGGAACAAGCGTGCGCATCGCCACGCCCTTGCCGGCGAGCGCGATGGGCAACGCGCCGGTCACGTCGGCAAGCCCGCCAGTCTTGATCAGAGGGAATATTTCGGGCGTGACCGACAGGACCTGCATTCACGACAGCCCCAGTTTGTCGATCATGGCCTGCGTGACGAGGCAGATGCCCTTTTCGGAAACGCGGAAGCGCTTGGCGTCGAGGACGGGATCCTCGCCGACCACGAGCCCTTCGGGAATCCTGACGCCATGATCGATCACCACGCGCTTCAATCTCGCGCTGCGGCCGACCTGGCAGTCGGGCAGCATGACCACGTCCTCAAGCGTCGAATAGGAGTTGATGCGCGCGCCGGTGAAGATCAGGCTTCGCTTCAGCGACGCGCCTGAGACGATGCAATCGCCCGAGACCAGCGAGGATACCGCCGAGCCACGGCGACCATCTTCGTCATGCACGAACTTTGCCGGCGGCTTCAGCTCGGCATAGGTCCAGATCGGCCAGTCGCGGTCGTAGAGGTCGAGCTCGGGCGTGATGTCGGTGAGGTCGATATTGGCTTCCCAATAGGCGTCGACGGTCCCGACATCGCGCCAGTAGGCTTCGTTCTCGGCAGTCGAGCGCACGCAGGATTTGGCGAAGCGATGGGCGATCGCCTTGCCGTGCTCGACGACATAGGGAATGATGTCCTTGCCGAAGTCGCGGCTTGAGCCCGGTTCGGCCGCGTCGCGGCGCAGCTGCTCCATCAGGAATTTGGTCTTGAACACGTAGATGCCCATCGACGCCAGGGCAAAATCGGGCTTGTCGGGAATGCCGGGCGGATCGGCGGGTTTCTCGATGAAGGAGATGATGGTGTCCTTCTTGTCGACGTGCATGACGCCGAAGCCGGTCGCCTCCATGCGCGGCACTTCGAGGCAGCCGACGGTGACGTCGGCGCCGGCGTCGACATGCTGGCGAAGCATCAGCTCATAGTCCATCTTGTAGACGTGGTCGCCGGCCAGGATGACCATGTATTCGGGCCCGTAGGCCTCGATGATGTCGATGTTCTGGTAGACGGCATCGGCGGTCCCCTCATACCATTGCGTTTCCGATACGCGCTGGCTGGCCGGCAGGATGTCGAAGCTCTCGTTACGCTCGGGCCGCAGGAAGTTCCAGCCGCGCTGCAGGTGGCGGATCAGCGAGTGCGCCTTGTACTGGGTGGCGACGCCGAGGCGGCGAATACCGGAATTGAGCGCATTGGACAGCGCAAAATCGATGATGCGCGTCTTGCCGCCGAAATAGACCGCCGGCTTGGCGCGGCGGTCGGTCAATTCCTTGAGGCGGCTGCCACGGCCGCCGGCCAGAACATAGGCCATGGCATCGCGCGCCAGCGGCTGGGTCCGTTTCATCTCTACCATTTTTATCCTCCCAAGTTACGCGCTGCGAGACATCGCCTAGTCCGGAGCAAATTCGAGCATGATCGTCGACAGCGGCGGCAACAGCATCGTCGCCGAGATGCCTCCTGCTTCCTTCCGAGCCTCGACGGCACCGTCATTGCCCTTGCCGGAACCGCCATAGTCGGAGGCGTCCGTGTTGATGATCTCGCGCCATCTTCCAGCCATTGGCAACGGCACGCGGTAATTGTCGCGCGGCACCGGCGTAAAATTGGAGATGACGGCGACCGGGTTTCCGCCCGGCGCGCTGCGCAGCCAGGCAAAGACCGAGTTGGCGCTGTCGTCGACGATCAGCCAGGAAAAGCCCTCCGGTTCGCAATCGCGCGCATGCAACGCCGGCCGTGAGCGGTAGAGATAGTTGAGATCGCGCACCGTCTGCCGGACGCCGCGGTGGGCCCGGAAATCGAGCAGGTTCCAGTCGAGTGCGCGCGCCTCGCTCCACTCGCGGCGCTGGGCGAATTCCTGCCCCATGAACAACAGCTTCTTGCCGGGGTAGCCCCACATGAAGGCGTAGTAGGCGCGCAGCGTCGCGAATTTCTGCCAGTCGTCGCCGGCCATCTTGCCAAGCAGCGTCCCCTTGCCGTGCACGACCTCGTCATGGGAGAGCGGCAGCACGAAATTCTCTGAGAAGGCGTAGACCAGGCCGAAGGTGATGTCGCCGTGGTGATGCTTGCGAAAAATCGGCTCCTTGGAGAAATACTCCAGCGTGTCGTGCATGAAGCCCATGTTCCACTTGAAGCCGAAACCCAGCCCGCCCTCATGCACCGGCTGCGAAACTTTTGGCCATGAGGTCGATTCCTCGGCGATCGTCATCACACCCGGATGATGACCATAGACTTCCTTGTTCATCCTCTGGAGGAAGCTGACCGCCTCGAGGTTTTCGCGCCCGCCTTTTTCGTTGGGAATCCATTCGCCGGCCTTGCGCGAATAGTCGAGGTAGAGCATCGAGGCGACGGCATCGACGCGCAAACCGTCGACATGGTATTTTTCGGCCCAGAACAGCGCATTGTTGACCAGGAACGAGACCACCTCGCGCCGGCCGAAATTGTAGATTGCGGTGTTCCAGTCGGGATGGAAGCCCTTGCGCGGGTCGGCATGCTCATAGAGCGCGGTGCCGTCGAAATTGGCCAGGCCATGCGCGTCCACCGGAAAATGCGCCGGCACCCAGTCCAGGATGACGCCGATGCCGGCGCGGTGGGCGCCGTCGACGAACCGGGCAAAACCGTCCGGATCGCCGAAGCGGGCCGACGGCGCATAGAGGCCCGTCGTCTGATAGCCCCAGGACGGATCATAGGGATGTTCGGAGATCGGCATGAATTCGATATGGGTGAAACCCGTGTCGACGACATACGGGATCAGCCGGTCGGCAAGCTCGTCCCATGACAGGAAGCTGCCGTCGTCGTGAAGCTGCCAGGAGCCGGCATGGACCTCATAGATCGACACCGCCTCGCGGCGGGCGTCGGCGTTGCGCCAGAAATTGCGGTGCGCCTCGTCACCCCATTGATGCGCCGGCGGAAGCGCCGTCACCGAAGCGGTGGCCGGTCGCAGTTCGGACTTGAAAGCGAACGGATCGGCCTTCAGCGGCAGCCTCACGCCATCGGGCCCGATGATCTCGTATTTGTATGGCCGTCCGGCGCCGATGTCGGGGATGAACAACTCCCAGATGCCGGTGTCGCGGCGGACGCGCATCGTATGCCTGCGCCCGTCCCATTCGTTGAAGTCGCCGACCACCGAAACGCGCCTTGCATTGGGCGCCCAGACGGCGAAATGCACGCCGGACGCACCCTCGTGATCGATGAGATGCGCACCGAGCTTGTCGAACAGTCTGAGGTGCGAACCTTCGGCGATGTAATAGTCGTCCAGCGGACCCAGCACCGGACCGAACGAATAGGGATCGGTCAGCCACCAGTCGCCGCCGGCATTGCGTGCGTGATAGCGCAGCGGCAGTCGCTTTCTGAGCGACAGGCTGCCCTCGAAGAAGCCGGCTTCGTCGCGCCTGGCGAGTTCGCCGGCTTTCTTGCCGGTCAGCGTGTAGGCAGTGACGAACTCGGCATGAGGGACGAAGCAGCGGGCGACAAAGCCCTTGTCGACCTCGTGCACACCGAGGACAGCGAAAGGATCACCATGCGTGCCGGCGACAATTGCCGCGACATCGCCGGCTGACGCCAGTCCATCCGGCCCGCTTGTCGCAGCGGTCGCGCGCGGCTTCCTCATCAGGCAGTGACCCTCCCCGGACCACGTTGTTCGTGGCCTCATGCAATCATATCAGACGGGCACGTTCCAGATTTCTTTCGCATATTGGCGGATCGTGCGATCGGACGAGAACCAGCCGACGCGGGCGACATTGCGGATTGCCTTGGCGTACCAATCCGGGCTGTCGCGCCAGACGGCGTCGACATCGCGCTGGGTTGACGCGTAGGCATCGAAATCCGCAGCGACCATGAACCAGTCGCTCTGATAGAGGCCGTTCATCAGGTCGCGATAGCGTTCCGGATCGTCAGGCGAAAAGACGCCCGTCGAAACGGCGGCCACGGCCTGCGCCAGTTCGGGAGAGGCTTCGATCACCGTTCGCGGATCGTAGCCGTTGCTGCGCCGCTCGGCGACCTCTTCGGTGGTCAGGCCGAAAATGAAAATGTTGTCGTCGCCGACGCATTCCTTGATCTCGACATTGGCGCCGTCGAGCGTGCCGATGGTCAGCGCACCGTTCAGCGCGAACTTCATGTTGCCGGTGCCGGAGGCTTCCATCCCGGCGGTCGATATCTGCTCCGAAAGATCGGCGGCCGGCATCATGATCTCGGCCAGGCTGACATTGTAGTTCGGCACGAACACCACTTTGAGCAAGCCGCGAACGGCCGGGTCGCGGTTGATGACTTTGGCGACGTCGTTGGCGAGCTTGATGATCAGCTTGGCATTGTGATAGCTGGGCGCCGCCTTGCCGCCGAAGAACTTGACGCGCGGCATCCAACTGCGCTCGGGATGGGAGCGGATCTGGTCGTAGAGCGCGACTGTTTCGAGGATGTTCAGGAGCTGGCGCTTGTATTCGTGGATGCGCTTGATCTGGATGTCGAACAACGCCGAGGGATCAATCCTGATGCCGAGGCGGTCGGCGACGAGATTGGCAAGCTTGGCCTTGTTCGCCCGCTTGACTGCGGCGAACTTGTCGCGGAAGGCGGCGTCGTCAGCAAAGGCATCGAGCTCCTTGATCGCGTCTATATCGTCGAGGAAGCGGTCGCCGATCGCTTCGCGGGTAAGCGCGGTGAGACCGGGATTGCACTGGATCAGCCAGCGCCGCGGCGTGATGCCGTTGGTCTTGTTGTTGATGCGGTCGGGGTAGAGCCGGTGGAGCTCGGCAAACACCGTTTCCTTCATCAGCTCGGTGTGAAGGGCAGAGACGCCGTTGATCGAGTGCGAGCCGACAAAGGCCAGATTGCCCATGCGCACCCGGCGCTCGCCGTTTTCCTGTATCAGCGAGATCTGGCTGATCTGCTCGTCAGAAAACTGCTCGGAGGCGCGCGCCTCCAGCAGCACTTCGGCGTTGATGGCGTAGACGATCTGCATGTGGCGCGGCAACAGCCGCTCGAACAGCGGCACCGGCCAGCTTTCGAGCGCTTCGGGGAGCAGCGTATGATTGGTATAGCCGAAGGTCCGCTTGGTGATACTCCAGGCCTGGTCGAAATCCATGCCGTGGACATCCATCAACAGGCGCAGCAGCTCGGCCACCGCAATGGCCGGATGGGTATCGTTCAGATGGATCGCCGCTTTGTCGGGCAGCGACTGCAGGTCGCCATACTGGCTGAGATGACGCTGAATGATGTCCTGCAACGATGCGGTAGAAAAGAAATACTCTTGCCTGAGCCGCAGCTCCTGACCGGCCTTGTGGGAATCAGCAGGGTAAAGGACGCGCGACAAGGCATCGGCCTTGTTGCTTTCGGCGAGCGCACCGATGTGATCGCCGGCGTTGAACTTGTCGAGCAGTATCGGATCGATCGGCATGCCGGACCAGAGCCGCAGCGTGTTGACGCGGTTGGCCCGCCAGCCAACCACCGGCGTATCGTAGGCAACCGCCAAAACGTGTTCGATCGGTTTCCAGACGTGGCGCTCAAGCCTGCCGTCCTTTGAGGTGATCGAATCCACCGAGCCGCCGAAGCCGACCTCGAAGGCGCGTTCGCGCCGCTCGAACTCCCAGGGGTTGCCGTGATCGAGCCAGGTCTCGGGCAGCTCAACCTGCCAGCCGTCATGGATTTCCTGACGAAACATGCCGTTGGCGTAGCGAATGCCATAGCCATGCGCGGGGATGCCGACGGTTGCCATGCTTTCCATGAAGCAGGCGGCGAGCCGGCCGAGACCACCATTGCCAAGCGCTGCATCTGGTTCAAGGGCGGCGATGAGGTCAAGGTCGACGCCGAGAGACCGCAGCGCTTCGCGCATATTGTCCATCAGCCCGAGATTGGAGAAGGCGTCGCGCATCAGGCGACCGATGAGGAATTCCAGGGAGAGGTAATAGACGCGCTTTTCCTGATGGGCGTAGGCCTCTTGCGTCGCCTGCATCCAATGATCGACGATATGGTCGCGCACGACCTTGATCGAGGCGGTGAGCCAGTCATATTGCGTCGCGACGCTGGTCCCCTTGCCGAGCCTGTATTTGAGGGCCTTCAAGACTTCCTCGGCAAGCGCCTTGGGATCGGAGTTTTCGAGAATGGGAGCTTCGGTCGTTATCGCGTGCGTCATGCTGCCTCTTGTGCGGTTGCCAAGATCATACCGGCTTTCACCATTCCTCCCAGCCCATGCTAGCTCATATTGTTAAGCGTTCAATCGAGTTAGATTGCCGCGGGGAAGCTTACCCTGCGGCAGTTTAGCAACTTAAAGTGCGTCGCGTTTGGGCCTCTGCGAGGCACCTTGCTTTGGGCGACATGCATCAGGCCGCCAGTGCCGCCTCCGGCGGAAGCTTCGCTCCGGTCATGAAGGCGACGGCGTCAGACATCGTATATTGCTTGGGATCGATGACACAGAGGCGACGGCCCAGCCGATGGATGTGAATGCGGTCGGCCACCTCGAAGACATGCGGCATGTTGTGGGAGATCAGCACGATCGGCAGGCCGCGCTTCTTTACGTCGAGGATCAGTTCGAGCACGCGGCGGCTCTCCTTGACGCCTAACGCCGCCGTCGGCTCATCCATGATGACCATCTTCGAGCCGAAGGCGGCGGCGCGCGCCACCGCCACGCCCTGGCGTTGGCCGCCCGAGAGCGTTTCCACGGCCTGGCTGATGTTCTGGATGGTCATCAGGCCAAGTTCGGTGAGCTTGTCGCGGGCGCGCTTTTCCATTGCCGGGCGGTCGAGCATGCGCAGCCAGTCGCCCAGAAAACCCGGTTTGCGGATCTCGCGACCGAGGAACATGTTGTCGGCGATCGACAGCGCCGGCGACAGCGCCAGGTTCTGGTAGACGGTTTCGATGCCGGCTTCGCGGGCTTCGATGGGCGACTTGAAGAGCACCTGCTTGCCGTCCAACTCGATGATCCCCTCGTCCGGGACAACGGCGCCCGAGATCGCCTTGATCAGCGTCGACTTGCCGGCTCCATTGTCGCCGATCACGGCGAGGATCTCTCCCGGATAGAGATCGAAGTCGCAGCTGTTCAGTGCGGTGACGCGGCCGTAGCGCTTGACGAGGCCGCGCGCGGTGAGGATGGGCTCCTGGGTCATGGTTACACCGAAACCTTTCTGATCCACTGGTCGATCGCCACGGCGCCGATGATCAGCACACCGGTGAGCAGCACTTTCCATTGCGGATCGGCGCCCAGCATGTTGAGGCCCATCGAAACGACGCCGACGATCATCGCGCCGAACAGCGTGCCCAGAATAGAGCCGCGCCCGCCGAAGAGGGAAATGCCGCCGATCACCGTCGCGGTGATCGCCTGCAAATTGTAGTCGGTGACGGCAGCGGACGGCGAGATCGAGCCGTTGCGGCCGATGGAGACCCAGGCAGCGAAAGCGGCGATCAGCCCGGCAAGCGTGTAGACCGAGATCAGCACCTTCTTGGTCTGGATGCCCGACAGCTTCGCTGCCTCCGGATCGTCGCCGACAGCGTAGACATGACGGCCCCATGCCGTGTGATTGAGCACGTACCACAAGAACAGCACCAGCACGACCATGGCAATGACGCCGAACGTCAGCACCGCCGTGCCGACCTTGAAGTTCAGGCCAAACAGATGCAGCAGCGGGGCCTGGGCGTCGACGTCGGCGTCACGGATCGTCTCATTGGCCGAATAGATGAAGTTCGTGGCCATGACGATGTTCCAGGTGCCGAGCGTGACGATGAAGGGCGGCAGCTTCATGTAGGCGACCAGCAGCCCGTTGAGCAGCCCGCAGGCCGCGCCGGCGGCAAGCCCGATCACCACGGCAAGCAAGGTCGGCAGGCCATAGGTGACCGCGCAATTGCCCATGATCACGGCCGAAATCACCATGATCACGCCGATTGACAGGTCGATGCCGGCTGTCAGGATGACCAGCGTCTGCGCGGCGCCGAGAATACCGACGATGGCGATCTGCTGCAGGATCAGCGTCAGCGTGTAGGACGAAAAGAACCGTCCTCCGATCGTGACGCCAAAGACAGCGATCGACAGGACCAGCACGATCAGCGGCACCGCAGCCGGAGTGGAATGCAGGAAATGCTGGATGCGCTTGACGAGCGACGTGCCATGCTCGTCAAAAGCAGCAACGCTTGTCTCGCTGTTCGCGAGAGCCTTTTCGAATTCCTGAACCTGAGACATGTTTCCTCCCATGAGGCTTCAGCTACGCGCCGACGCCCGTCCAACCGTTCCCGATCTGCCGCCGGAATTGTTCGCGCTTGCGATTTCCGCATCGTCCACCCGAAGCGGCCGGGGATCAAGCCCCTGGCCGCTTCGGTCTGTTGCCTGTCAGACCGGCATCAGCCCCAGCACTTGGCGAGGCCTTCCTTGGTGTCGATGGACTTCACGCCCTCCGCGGGCTTGTCGGTCACGAGGTTGACGCCGGTGTCGAAGAAATCCTTGCCTTCGGTCGGCTTGGGCTTCGTCCCGTCCTTGGCGTAAGCGGCGATCGCTTCGATGCCGAGTGCCGCCATCTGCAGCGGATATTGCTGTGAGGTCGCACCGATCACGCCCTCGGCGACCGACTTCACGCCGGGGCAGCCGCCATCGACCGACACGATCAGCACATTGCCTTCGAGACCCACGGCCTTGAGCGCCTGGTAGGCGCCGACGGCTGCCGGCTCGTTGATGGTGTGGATGACGTTGATGCCAGGATCCTTCTGGAGGAGGTTCTCCATTGCCTTGCGGCCGCCTTCCTCGTTGCCGTTGGTGACGTCGTGGCCGACGATACGCGGATCATCCTCATCGCCGATCTTGTTGGGGTCCTTCACGTCGATACCGTAGCCCATCATGAAGCCCTGGTCGCGCAGGACGTCTACCGTCGGCTGCGAGGGCGTCAGGTCGAGGAAGCCGATCCTGGCATCCTTCGCCTTGTCGCCGAGCGTCGCTGCGGCCCAGGCACCAATCAGCTTGCCGGCCTCCAGATTGTCGGTCGCAAAGGTCGCGTCGGCGGCGTCGAGCGGATCAAGCGGCGTGTCCAGCGCGATCACCAGCAGACCGGCGTCACGTGCCTTCTTCACCGCCGGGACGATGCCCTTGGTATCCGACGCGGTGATCAGGATGCCCTTGGCGCCGTCGGCGATGCAGCTTTCGATCGCCGCCACCTGGCTCTCGCTGTCGCCATCGATCTTGCCGGCGTAGGCTTTGAGTTCGACGCCGAGTTCCTTGGCCTTGGCGCTCGCGCCTTCCTTCATCTTGACGAAGAACGGGTTGGTGTCGGTCTTGGTGATCAGGCAGGCGCCGACATCGGCGGCGGACGCAGCCGTGGTGAATGCCATCAGACCCAGTCCGGCCGCGGCAAAAACGGTGGATCTTAGCAGTGCTGTCTTGGTCACGATTTTCCTCCCAGTGGGACCAGTTCGGATGCCGGCCAACCGGCATCGCATGAGCATCCAGCGACTTCTCCCAACGTGGACGCTTGCCCCAAGAGAATACCAGACTGAGGGTCCTGTCAATAATTAAATCACTCTTATTTATTATTGACAGCGTGGCGTCGGTCACTCATTCTGGCCAAAAGCATTAAGGGAAACGACGGAGGAGAAGGGGTGGAGACCGGCATACCAAGGCACGGTTCGCCCGAGGCAGCCAAAAGCCGCATGCACCGCGGCACCAACCAGAGCGGCATGCGGGACCACAATGAGCGGCTGGTGCTGTCGCTGGTGCGTCAGCACGGCAGCCTGGCGAAGTCCGACATTGCGCGCATGACCGGACTTTCGGCCCAGACCGTTTCGGTCATCATGCGCGAGCTCGAGGAGGACAACCTTCTTGTCCGCCAGGCGCCGCTGCGCGGCAAGATCGGCCAACCTTCCATTCCGATGGCGCTCAATCCCGATGGCGCCTATTTCATCGGCCTGAAGATCGGCCGTCGTAGCGCCGAACTCGTTCTGATCGATTTTCTCGGCAATGTGCGTTCGATGCTGCAGCATTCCTACCGCTATCCGGCACCGCGCGAGACGGTCGAGTTCGTCACCTCCGGCATGAAGACGATGCGCGGCGAACTCACCCCGGCGCAGGACAAGCGCATTGCCGGACTTGGCATTGCCATGCCGTTCGAATTGTGGAGCTGGGCCGATACGGCAGGTGCGCCGCGCGACGTCATGGACGAATGGCGCCACCGAGACATCCGCGCCGACATCCAGGCACAGTGCGAATTCCCCGTCTACCTGCAAAATGACGCCACCTCTGCCTGCGGCGCCGAACTGGTGTTCGGCAAAGCGGGCACGGCACGCGACTTCGTCTATTTCTATATCGGTGCCTTCGCCGGCGGCGGCATCGTGCTGAACGGTCACCTTTTCGGCGGACCGACCGGCAATGCCGGCGCGCTGGGTTCGATGCCGGTGCCTGGACCGGACGGCAAGCCGACCCAATTGATCGGCGTGGCGTCGATCGCCATGCTGGAAAAGGCACTCAACGCGCGCGGCGTCGAAGCCTCACATCTGTGGACGTCACCGGAGGATTGGGGCGAAATCGGCGTCGAGCTCGACGATTGGATCGCCTGCGCCTCGCAGGCGCTCGCCTATGCCATTGTGGCGGCGTCATCGGTTATCGATTTCGAGGCGGCGGTGATCGACGGATGGATGCCGAAGGCCGTGCGGCGCCGGCTCGTCGATGCCGTTATCGATGCTATCGGCAAGATCGACGGTGAAGGCCTGAAGCTTCCGGCCGTGCGCGAGGGGACTGTCGGCATTCATGCACGTGCCCTGGGCGGTGCCAGCCTGCCGCTTTCCGAGCGCTTCCTCATCGGCTCGACCACGATTTCCAGGAGTGCCTGAGCGATGCTGATCGGAATCCCGGTGCTGCTCGGTCCACAGCTGCTGGCGACGCTGCGTGCCATGGGTCATGGCGACGAGATCGCCCTTGTCGACGGAAACTACCCGGCGAAAGAGCAGGCACACCGGCTCATCCGCGCCGACGGTCATCATCTTGCTCCGATGCTCGACGCCATCCTCAGCGTATTGCCTGTCGATGACGCGGTGCCGGAGGCGCTGTTTCGCGCCTCGGTCAAAGGTGATCCCCTGCTTTCCGATCCCGTTCATCATGAGATGGAGGCGATCTGCGCCGAGCGTGCTCCGGGCCGCAAGGTGGTTGCGCTTGCCGGCGCCGACTTCTATCAACGGGTCAGGTCCGCACACGCGATCGTCGCGACAAGCGAGCCGCGGCTCTACGCCAACATCATCATCCGCAAGGGTGTGATCTATCCGCCGGAGACCAGGAAATCATGATCCTCTGTTGCGGCGAAGCCCTGATCGACATGCTGCCACGCACCACGACTGAGGGCGAGCCGGCCTTTGCCCCTTATGTCGGCGGCGCGGTGTTCAACACGGCAATAGCGCTCGGCCGGCTGGGAGCGCCCGCCGGTTTCTTTTCCGGCCTGTCGACGGATCTGTTCGGCAGCCAGTTCAAGGACGCGCTGAGGGCAAGCCAAGTCAGTTCCACCTATGCGCACACATCGCCCCGGCCGACCACGCTCGCCTTCGTGCGGCTGGACAACGGCCAGGCGACCTACACGTTCTACGATGAAAACACAGCCGGACGGATGCTGACCATCGACGATCTGCCGAAACTTGGCAGCGAGATCGAAGCCATGCTGTTCGGCGCCATCAGCCTGATCTCGGAGCCGGCCGGATCCGCCTACGAGGAATTCATGCGGCGCGAGCACAGCCGCCGCGTCATGATGCTCGACCCCAACATTCGGCCAAACTTCATCACGGACAAGGCCAGGCATCTCAGGCGCATCCGCTCGATGATGGCCATGGCCGACATCGTAAAACTGTCGGACGAGGACCTCAACTGGTTCGGCGAAGCCGGCTCGCATGAGGACGTCGTCCGCAACTGGCTGGGTCGCGGTCCGACGCTGATCGTCGTCACCCATGGCAGCGAAGGCGCCGTCGGCTACACCAGCGATCACAAGGTAACGGCCGTGCCGGACAAGGTCGAGGTGGTCGATACGGTCGGGGCCGGCGACACGTTCAACGCCGGCATCCTGGCCTCGCTGCACGAGCAAGGCCTGCTGTCAAAGGAGGCGATCGCCAATCTGTCGGAAGACGCCATCCACCAGGCGCTGGCGCTTGGCGCCAAGGCTGCGGCGGTAACCGTGTCGCGCGCCGGCGCCAATCCGCCCTGGCGGCATGAAATCGCCTGATTGGACGGCGATGCGCTGAGGATGCGCTAACATCGATCACTTTATGTTTCGCCCAGCCGAGCGCGTGCGACACCAAGGCCGTGTCGTGCGCAACAAAGCCCCGGATTTTCCGGCGTCTGATAGGGACCTGTCGGACTGAGAGGTAACAGGCTGCGACATTTGAGCAATTCGTCGATTGGTCCGTGCAGCTTTCTCGGCCGCGCCAAGTCTGATACCAGCGGCCGGTTATCTGGCTAGTCCCCGTTCTGAGGCCGACATGCAGTTCATCGATCTAGGCGCGCAGCGCGAACGAATCCGCGACAGGCTGAAAGCCGCCATCGACCGCGTCGTCGACGAGGGTCGCTACATTCTCGGACCTGAGGTCACCGAATTCGAAAACAAGCTCGCTGCCTATGTCGGCACCAAGCATGTCGTAGCCTGCGCCAACGGCACCGACGCACTGCTGCTGCCGCTGTTTGCGGCCGGCATCGGTCCAGGTGACGCGGTGTTCGTGCCCAGCTTCACCTTCGCCGCCACGGCGGAAGTGGTGGCGCTGGCCAAGGCCGAGCCGGTTTTCGTCGATGTCGATCCGCAGACCTACAATATCGACATCGCCAGCCTCGAAGCCGCCATCGCCATGATCAAGGCGGAAGGCCGGCTGAAGCCAAGAGCGATCATCCCCGTCGACCTGTTCGGGCTCGCCGCCGATTACGAGGCGATCATGGCCATCGCCAACCGCGAAGGGCTGATGGTGATCGAAGATGCCGCCCAGGCAATCGGCGGCTCGAGCGACGGCAAGATGCTGGGTTCGTTCGGCGCGGTCGGCTCGACCAGCTTCTACCCGGCAAAACCGCTCGGCTGCTATGGCGACGGCGGCGCGATGTTCACCAATGACGATGCGCTGGCCGAGCAACTTCGCTCGTTCGCCTTCCACGGCAAGGGCGAAACCCAATATGACAATGTCCGCGTCGGCATCAATTCGCGGCTCGACACTCTGCAGGCGGCGATCCTGATCGAGAAGCTGGCCATTCTCGAAGACGAGATGGTTGCCCGGCAAGCGGTCGCCAATCGGTATGCCGAAGGCCTCGGCGATATCGTCAAGGCGGCGCGCAATCTGGACGGCGGCCGTTCGGCCTGGGCGCAATATGCCATCGAGACGCCGAAGCGCGACGGGCTGAAGGCGCATCTCGGGGAAAAAGGCATCCCGTCGGTGATCTATTATGTGAAGCCGCTGCACAGCCAGGTCGCCTACCGCGACTATCCGCGCACGCCGACAGGTCTTGCCGTTTCTGAGGAGCTGCCGAAGCGTATCCTGTGCCTGCCCATGCATCCCTATCTGAGCGAGGCCGACCAGGACCGGATCATCGAGACCATTCGGAACTATATCGGCTCGAATTCGGCGCAAATCGCCGCCGCGTAGGCGCGCACCCTTGAGGGGAGATGGCCGGCAGGCCAGAGGGGGTCGCCATGCGTGAAGCGCCGACTTTCCCTCTTTCGTTTCCATATGCGTCGCACCTGCTGAGGCGACCCCTCTGTCGCCTTCGGCGACATCTCCCCCTCAAGGCGGGAGATTACTGGCCCGCGCTCTTGCCGCTGGCGATGAAATGCGGATTGGCAAAATCCACGTCATCGCTCTGGTTGCGCTTGCCGTAGGCCAGCGGCTGACCGTCGAGCGAGCGCGTCATCCCGCCTGCGGCGCGCAGCACCGCGTCACCCGCCGCGGTGTCCCATTCCATGGTGCGGCCGAAGCGCGGGTAGACGTCGGCCTCGGCGCCGGCGACAAGACAGAATTTCAGCGACGAGCCGACCGAGACGATCTCGGCAGCGCCCACCGTGCGGATATAGGCTTCGGTCTCCGGCGTGTTGTGGGACCGGCTGGCGACGACGGTCAGTGGCGCCACGCCCGTTCTGGCAGAAATCGGCCGACGGCCGATGATCTGGTAATCGCCATTGATATCGATTGCTTCCGCCCTGCCCGGCCGGCCGGAAAAGAAGCGTCCGGTGCACGGCGCAAAGACCACACCGATCTCCGGCACGCCGTGGCGAACGAGCGCGATGTTGACGGTGAAGTCGGTCCTGCGATTGACGAATTCCTTGGTTCCGTCGAGTGGATCCACCAGGAAGAAGGCGTCGTCGACATCGGGCGGCACGATGCCGGCCGATGCCTCTTCCTCAGCCACGCAAGGGATATCAGGGAACGCCGCGCGCAGCCCGGCGAGAATGATCTTTTCGCTCTCGCGATCGGCTTCGGTCACTGGCGAGCTGTCAGATTTCTGGTCGACCGCGCAGCCGGCATCAAAAACACGCATCACCTCTCGCCCCGCCGCCAGGGCAAGGCGCTCGAACACCCCGAGCATCGCTTCGTCGTCAGATACCGCCGCCGCTATCGTATTGGTTTTCGGCAATGTCGCGCTCGTTCAGCCAGAGTTCCAGGGCCTCTACCATCTCCTCGGCCGACTTGCCGAGTGTCTTGAGATGGATTTCGGGATTTTCCGGGGCTTCATACGGTGAATCGACGCCGGTGAAATTCTTGATTTCGCCATTCAATGCCCGCGCATAGAGGCCCTTCGGATCGCGTCTGGCGCATTCCTCAAAGGGTGTGTCGACAAACACCTCGACGAATTCACCGCTGGCCATCAATTCCCTGGCCATGCGCCTTTCGGCGCTGAATGGCGAAATGAAGGAAACAATGACGATCAGCCCGGCATCGGCCATCAGGCGCGCCACTTCGGCCACGCGGCGAATGTTTTCGACGCGGTCGGCGTCGGTGAAGCCAAGATCGCGATTGAGCCCGTGGCGGACATTATCGCCATCCAGGATGTAGGTGTGGCGGCCGGTGGCGAACAGCTTCTTCTCGAAAAGGTTGGCGATGGTCGACTTGCCCGACCCAGAGAGCCCGGTGAACCAGAACACGGCAGGCCGCTGGTTCTTCAGATCGGCGCGGCCATGCTTGCCGACATCGAGCGATTGCCAATGGATGTTTTCGGCGCGGCGCAGCGAATGCAGGATCATGCCGGCGCCGACCGTGGCGTTGGTGATGCGGTCGATCAGGATGAAGGCGCCGGTCGTGCGGTTCTCGGCGAACGTATCAAAGGCGATCGGCGCCCGCGTCGAGATGTTGCAAATGCCGACCTCGTTCATTTCCAGCGACTTGGCCGCCTCATGGGCAAAATCGTTGACGTTGACGCGGTATTTCAGGTCGGTGACGGTAGCGCTGGTCTGGTCGGTCTCGGTCCGCAGGATATAGGAGCGGCCCGGCAGCAGCGCGTGCTCGTCGAACCAGACAATGTTGGCGGCGAACTGGTCGGCGACCTGCGGCCGCGTCGCCGGTGACACCAGCATGTTACCGCGCGAGACCTCGACCTCGTCGTCGAGGACAAGGGTGATGGCCTGGCCGGCGACCGCCTGGCTCAGATCGCCGCCGTGCGAGACGATGCGCCTGACATGAGCGGACTTGCCGGATTTGGCGACAACGACCTCGTCGCCTGGTGAGACGGAGCCGGACGCAATCGTGCCGGCAAACCCGCGAAAATCGAGATTGGGGCGATTCACATACTGCACCGGAAAACGGAACGGCAGTTCGACAACGGCTTCATCGACTGACACGGCTTCCAGATGTTCGATCAGCGTCGGGCCGGAATACCACGTCGTCTTATCCGAGCGGCTGGTGACGTTGTCGCCGTAACGGGCAGACATCGGGATGGGCACGATCGTCTCGAAGCCAAGCTTGTGCGAAAATTGCCGATAGTCCTCGATAATCCGTTCGAACACCGCCTTGTCGAAGCCGACGAGATCGATCTTGTTGACGGCGAGCACAATGTGCCGGATGCCGAGCAGCGAGGCGATGATCGAGTGGCGCCTTGTCTGGCGCAGCACGCCTTGCCGGGCGTCGATCAGAACGATGGCCAGATCGGCGGTCGACGCGCCCGTCGCCATGTTGCGCGTGTATTGTTCGTGGCCAGGCGTATCGGCAACGATGAATTTACGTTTTGGCGTGGCGAAAAAGCGATAGGCGACATCGATGGTGATGCCCTGCTCGCGCTCGGCCTCGAGGCCATCGACCAGCAGAGCGAAATCGACGTCGTCGCCCGTGGTCCCATGCTTGCGCGAATCACGCTCGAGCGCAGCAAGCTGGTCTTCGAAAATCTGCTTGGTGTCCGAAAGCAGGCGCCCGATCAGCGTCGACTTGCCGTCGTCCACCGAACCGCAGGTCAGGAAGCGCAGCAGCGATTTTTGTTCCTGCACCGCCAGATAATCGCGAATGCCGTCGGTGGGGGCGAGGCTCTCGGCCGTCATGTGGCGCATGCTCAGAAATACCCCTCGCGCTTCTTTTTTTCCATCGAGCCGGCTTCATCACGGTCGATCAGGCGGCCCTGCCGTTCGGAGGTGCGCGCCGTGAGCATTTCGCCGACAATGGCCTCCAGCGTGTCGGCGTCCGATTCGATCGCGCCGGTCAGCGGATAGCAGCCGAGCGTGCGGAACCGCACCAGCCGGTTCTCAACCGTCTCGCCGGGACGCAGTTCCATACGGTCGTCATCCTTCAGAATGAGCATGCCGTCGCGTTCGACGACCGGTCGCTCCTTGGCGAAGTAGAGCGGCACGATCGGGATGTCTTCCTGGAGAATATACTGCCAGATATCGAGTTCGGTCCAGTTCGACAACGGAAACACCCGGATCGATTCACCGGTCGCGATGCGGGTGTTGAATATCTTCCACATCTCCGGCCGCTGGTTCTTCGGATCCCAGACGTGTTGGGCATTGCGAAAAGAGAAGATCCGCTCCTTGGCGCGCGATTTCTCCTCGTCGCGTCGCGCCCCGCCGAAGGCTGCATCGAAGCCGTATTTGTCGAGCGCCTGGCGTAGCGCCACGGTCTTCATCACATGCGTATGGGTGTTTGAGCCATGATCGAAGGGATTGATATTGTCGCGCACACCATCGCCGTTGACATGGACCAGGAGATCGAAGCCGAGCTTTTGCGCCATCTGATCGCGAAAGGCGATCATCTCGCGGAATTTCCAGGTTGTGTCGACGTGGAGAAAGGGAAAGGGCGGCTTGGCCGGATAAAACGCCTTCATCGCAAGATGCATCAGCACGGAGGAATCCTTGCCGACCGAATAGAGCATCACCGGCTTGGCGAAGGTCGCCGCAACCTCGCGAAAGATATGGATGGATTCGGCTTCAAGCCGCTGCAGATGCGTTAGCGCGATGTTCATGGACTTTAAGCGTTCTCTCGTGCCGCCCGGATCTTGCATCGATGCATCAGGCGCATTTTTTCAGCGGCCCGGTTCAAGCTTCATCTCTGGACGATGTTCTTTTCGTGGAGGCGTTCTAGCAGATCGCCATTATCTATAACAATGAAAGACAGGCCTGCGCTGGAATGGTTCGAGAATGAATTTTCCACGCAGGGACCATAACTCGGAAATTCCTGCCCCAGATCGCAGAGCCGTCGCCAGGCGGCGCTAGGACGGCGTTCCGATGGGAACAAGCAATTTTTCACCGTTGTGGTCGATCTCGATCAATTCACTCTTCTGGCGGGCTGCAAATCCTTTGTGGAAGATAATGGCGTTCATAAAGGCAAACGTCATTGCAAGCGCCTCGGTCCGCAAGGGATAATCGACGAGTGAATGGATGAGAAGGAAAAACACCGAGAGAAAAGCTGCCTTTTGAAGTGGGTCGCGGCGAATTCTGACTAGCCGCCCAAAAAGTAATATAAAATATAAAGCCATCAATAGAATTGCAATTACTCCCCCTTCAAAGGCTATTTCTAGATAGTCGTTGTGGGCATGATTAACATACTTGTTAAAGATCATTCCTTCCTTTTCGTATATCTGATAGGCTTTTTGGAAATTCCCAAATCCAACACCAGGGACCAAATTCTCTTTGATTCCCTCAATAGTGGTACGTGCAAATTCTCCTCGCCCGAAATCTGGGTCAATAGCTTCGGCCTCGATCTTCGTCCATGCGCCTATTGTAAACACTGAAAGTGCTATGAAAACGGCAACGATGCCAATCCCACTCACTCTGGAACGCGCTGAAAGAAAGATTATGGATAGCACGGTGATCGCTAATCCGATCAGGACGCCGGCACGCGAACCGGCAGCCAAAAGGAGCAGCAAAAGCGTGGCCAGCCCGAGCGATCCGGACAAAAGATGTCCGCGGAACAGACCGTAATAAACGACGAAGGGGATAGACACAAAAAGCAAAGCCGCAAAATGATTCTGGTTGGCAAAAAGCCCGGCATTGATCGTGAACGGCAACAACCCCTCTATGGCGATGTCGTCCGAGAGCGAATATTGAATCGCGCCCGCCAAGCCGTTGCAGATAACACCCATAAAAAAGAACGGCAGAAGTGCATTGACCTGCTCGGCACGCAAACGCAATACGCTCAAAAAAAACGCCGCCAACGCCGCCAGATACAACAGACATTCGATCGTTCGTCCAACGCCGACACTGACGAAACGAAATTGGGATTCCCCTACAAGCTCGGAGTCTGCGAGCAGCAGCTCCGGTCGCAATCCGCTGAATATCACCGCAGGCAGCGGAACGATTTGCAAAACCACCAGCGCCACAGCGAAGATGAGCAGCCACAGAACAGAACGGGGTATTCTCTGACCAGAGGTTTGAGAAAAAACCGCTGCCGCCGAAACAATTGCCGCGATCTGAATCAGCGTGTCCGTGTAAAGCCCGCTTGCAGTACCACCGCCGATCAGCAGCGATATGAACAAAACCGACCCAAGGAGATACTTTTCCCATTCCGATGGCCGGTCGCTCAAGATGAAAGTCTCTCAATGCTCAATTTGTGCATTACCAACGTGCCGACATAGCGAAAGCGCCAGCTCTCGGCAATGGCGGCCGTCTCCAGCCGTAACAATTGCATGGGGCACCCAGCCCGTCTAATCGAAAACTTTTGACTGAGCGCCTGGCGATTGTATGTACCCTCCGGAATTTTAAACCGCGCTGTTTCGCTGGCTTGCCCCACGCACTTTATCGACCAGAACAATTCCTTTGGAAGTTTCAGATTCCTTGCAGAGGCTATCAGAGAAATCTTGTAAGAGCCGGGCGGCAGCTGGATATACTGCTGAAGAGCTGTATTCTTGACGGGCGTATTCAGGAAGCGGACCGTCGCCCCCCCCTCACCTTCGATCGCACCTTGAGATGTTGCAAACGTAACTTCCAGTCCCGACTGATCGCGGAGTTGCCAATCGAAATGCTTGCCGCTGTAGACCGGTTCAAAGGTGCTGTTGAAAATATATCCACCCAACCTCCCTTGCTCATCGGTCAGGCTGAAGAGAAACAACCGATATGCCGATTCATACTCTTTCTGAAGAATATAGCCGCCGATAACTGCCGACAATTCGTTCGATTTTGGTGGAGCGTCCGACCCTTTCAAATCGAGCAACAGCCGGTTTGCGGAATCGAGCCCTTCGGGAGTTCTGCGGAGAGTGGCGAACAGATTGGTTCTCCAGGGCGCCTCCGCCTTGATAGCTGCCAGAACAGCCTGGTATCCATCGGGGCTCGAGAGGATTGTCGGCAGGCCCTCGGCGACATCAGGAAATCGATCTGGCCATCGCCGTAGCAATATATCGATCTCGCGGACGGCCCCGGACAAATCGCCTGTTTCAATCGAGCGACTTATTGACCTCTGGAGCGCGTGGATCTCAGTCTTGGACAACTTTCTAGCTCGATCGAAGAGCTCATAGGCTTGGTCTTTGTCACCCTTTCGGTACTTGATTTCGCCGATCAGGCTGTACAGACGTGCGTCCGCGAGATCAAAGCGAAGCGCCCTTCCGGCTTTGTCGAGCAATGCATCGAGGTCAGGAGCGTCGCTTGCGTCGTTCAGGTCGTTGGTGATTTCGCTTATCAAGGCATTAACGTTCAGCGGATCCAGCGCGAGGGAAACGGTAGGCGTTTCGGTTTCAAGAAACCGACTTAGCCCGATCGATGAAGCCGCCAACACTAGAACGGATGCGGCGAACCAAACGCCTGAACGCCGGAGATTTTGCATAAGCGGGCTGGTCTGCTCCGTCATCGACTTTGCCCTCAAGTTTCGGGGTGCCGTAATCGTAGTACTGGTAGTTCATATATTTGTAGCCGTAGTTGTAATCGAACTTGTTCACTGCAAACTTCGACATCGCGGCTCCGACCACGTTCGCGCCGGCAGATCGCAGGCGCTTCAACGCCGTCTTCGCCGACTTGCGCGTCACCTGATTCGTAGAAATGACCATCAATGTGCCCTCGGCAAGCCGGCTGAGGATGGGCGCATCTGAAAGGCCGACGACCGGCGGGGCATCGATTATGACAAGATCGAAGCGCTTGCCGAGATTGGTAACGATCAGCGCCATCTTTGGCGAAGAGAGCAGGTCCGCAGGGTTCGGCGGGATCGTTCCGGAAGTCAGGACGGTCACATTAGGGTATTTCGTCGCCCTGAAAATGCTTGCCAGATCCTCCTTGCGGACGGTGTTCGTCAAGAGATTGCTCAGCCCAATTGTGTTGTCGAGACCAAACAGCCGGTGAAGATTGGGCTTCCGAAGATCGCCGTCGACAATGAGAACCCTGGCGCCGAGCGCGGCAAAGTCCTGTCCAAGCTTGAATGAGGTGGTCGACTTGCCCTCCGAGGGTTCCGAACTCGTGACCAACAGCGACCGCGGCGCACCTTCGGCCCCGGAAAACTGAAGCGATGTTCGAAGCGAACGGTAGGCCTCGGACAGTCCTGATTTTGGATCGGCGATGCTGGCAATCAATTCCCGGTCATCAACATGCGGCAGGATGCCGAGCATCGCCAATCCCAGTTCCTTTTCGATTTGCTCCGGATTGGTGAAGGTGTTGTTCAACAACTCAATTATGTAAATTATTGACGCGCTGAGCGCCAGGAAAAGAGCCAAAGCGACCGCAAGATTGACGCTCAGGCGCGGAGAATAAGGATTATTAGGCGGTGTAGCGAAATCGACGATTGCGGCACTTTGTGTCTTGAGTTCAGAGCTGACGCCGACCTCATTCAGCTTGGCAATAAGATTATCATACTGCGACCTATTCGAATCAACCTCACGCTTCAGAATCGTGTATTTGATGTTTTTATCGTTGAAGATAACCTGTTGCTTTTCCATCTCAGCGAGTTTGGACCTAAGGTCAGCTTCCTTGCTCTGAGCCTCCTGGTATTTCTGCCGCAGGGAATCCGTTATCGTTAAAACGCCATTGTTATAAAGCCGTTGCAGCTCCTTGATCTGCGCCTGAAGCTGCTGCATTTCTGGAAAGCCAGGCTTCAATATGCCCAACTTCTGCTGGTATTGGCTGGTCAAATCCGCCAGTTTCTCGGTGATCTTCTGCAGACCTTCACTCTCCAGGACTGGGCCAAGACTCGATCCGCGCCCCTTGTCTATCTGGTCCACCATCCGTCCGGCATCGAGACGCTCCTGGATTGCTGTCGCGAGAGCCGTATTCAGAGCCTCGATGTTCGACCCTATCAGCGATTTGTCGTCGCCGGTTATGGTAATGCCTACGTCCTTTGCATAAGCGACCAGATTCTCTTCGGATTCCTGAAGCTTTTGCTTTACCTGCAAAACCTGTTCCTGGATGAACTGCCGTGCCAGGTCGGAAGTTTCGCTGGTCTGGTCGAGGCGTTGATCTATGAAACTTTGCGCCACTTGATTGGCGATATCACTGGCGTATTTCGGTTTCTGATCGATAAACGAAATCGTTAGCAGACTTGTGTTGGTAACCAGATTGACTGTCAGATCTTTCAAAATACGCCCGATCGCGATAGCCTCGCGTTGCTCCGGGGTTTTCTCCTCTATGGATGGCGATTTCGAGATTCCAAAGGCGCGATAGAAGACATTGCTCAAGGAGAAGTCCGACGTGGGAAATAGGAAGTCCGGCTTCTCGCTGAGGCCCAACTGGAACACCACTCGTTGCGCCAAAGCACGGCTTTTCAGCTTTTCACGGGCAGTCAGAAAGGCGCGGACGTCAGCGTTTTCGGAAACCACTTCGATGTCCTGGAAGACCTTTGCCGAAGGAACCAAAACTTCCAATTGCGTTGTTGCCTGATACTTAGGCGTCTGCATCATGGTAACTATTGCGCCAGCGACAAGCCCGGCCGCCGCCATCATGACGATCAGCCAGCGATACTGGGCCACGTAAAACAGCAGCCTGAGTGGATTAAAGCGCTCGTCCTGTTCGGAGTGATCGCGACCATAGGGGCTATAGTTTTGCGCGCCGTCATAATACAGATCGGCAGACAAGGCCTGGCCATGTCCTGGGCCAGCAATTTGATGCTGTCTATTGCGATCGAGCATGGTGCGAAGCAATCCTACGGTTGTCTGCGTCCTGAATTCTGACGGGCAATGATCATATGCCCGGGATCACCGCAATTCGGGCTGCACTCGAGGCGACACCGAGAGCGTCCTTGAGATTGCTCAGCGCAATTTTCGATTTCGAGGCGAAGACGACAATCTTGTCGCCACCATAGATGCGTGGATTGCGGCTCTTGCCGGCGCGAATCTGCTCCACATTGTAATTTGCGACCAGAGTATTTTGACCGATATTGCGATAGACAAAAACTTTTCCCGCATCGGCAACGGGCTTGAACCCTCCAGCAAGGGCGACCGCATCGATAAGAGAAGAATTGGCCGACACCGGAAAAATACCGGCCCGGTTGACTTCGCCGTCGACGGTAATGCGCTGTCCGATCGATTCCTTGACATAGACCGACACATCGGGCGACTGCAGATAGTTAGCGCCGTAGGCGGTTTCGATTTCCTGCTCCAGCTGACGGACGGTCTTCCCGGCCGCGGTGACGGTTCCGATAAGAGGAAGCGAAATTTGTCCGCCGGCGTCGACTTGAACGATTCTGTTCAGATTGTCGACCTGGAACACATTCACCTCCAGCACATCATTAGGCGACAAGGGCTGCTCATTGCCGTTCTGGCTGTTTTGCGGCGCAGGCAGTTCCTTTACGACCTGCAGGGCGCCGCCACCGGAGAGCGGTGCCGACGATGACGTCAGTTGCAGCGCATCAACCGATGCCGGCGAAGACGATGATGTCGTCGACGAGGTGCTCGTGCAGGCAGACATCGAGAGCGAAGCGAGCAAGGCACATATCGCGCCCGTATGATTTTTTGCGAAATGAAACCCGCCCATTACGCTGCCCCACCCTTCAACAGGCGACCCAATCCTGCAAAGCGACCGACGGTGCCGGGGCCTGGCTTCTTCGAGCGTGCCTTTCCGACCGGCTCGAGGGGCCGGTTCGCCAATATCTCGCCTGGACGTTTCAACACCATACAGCGGGCCTCATCTTCCCCACATCGCTTCGCGGCAACGGCAACCGCCTGCGAAAGCCCAGGGCGCCGGCGGGTGGCGCCATGGGTGTCCGAAGCGATAATATCTACCCTGCCCTCGTCAATCAGCTTTTCCGAATAGTAAAGCGCCGTGCGTCCAAAAGCACCAACAATCGAGTCTGCAGTAAGTTGAATTAGGCAACCCACTGCATTCAATTTCTCGACAATTTCGTAATTTGCCTTGATCCATGTCAGCCGCTCAGGATGGGTAAGAATCGGAACGAACCCGGCGTTTATGAGGCGCAGAGCGAAATCTTCCAGCCTTGGCGGCAGAACGTGGTGCGGCGGCTCCAATAGAAAATAGCGAGATCTGTTCAAGGTCGGCACGCTGCCTAGCGCCAATTGCTCCGGCAGTTCCGGCGCTATATGCACGTCGGCGCCAACGTAAAGAGCAAGCGGTATTGCGGCGCGGCTCAGCGCCTGTTCCAACTCTTGAACCGCCCGGGCAATATTTGCCGATCCGTTTTCGTACATGCCTGGCACGATATGCGGCGTACACGCCATATGCGTCGTTCCGTCGGCCACCGCCAGCCGTGCCATTTCCAGCGATTCGGCAAGGCTAGGCGAGCCGTCGTCAAGACCGGGCAAGATATGGGAATGCAGGTCGATCATGGGTGGCCGCGCTGAAGCAAACTGACGACTTCTCCCAAACAAAAGGCAAATGCGCCACCCGCACCAGAGCGAATGACGCATTTGTCAAGATCGTGCAATACGGCAGGATTCAAGCTATTCGCTGACAGCGTGCAAGCTGATAGCCAGCGTTGCCGCGCCACCTGTCACAGGACCGCCCAGCGGCGGGAGACGAACTCGCCCGCACGAAGCGCATCCAGCTTCGACTCAAGCAATAGCGCTGTATGGTTGACGAATTCCATCGATATCCCGACTCCAGCGGCGCGCCAAGGCGCAGAGACGCCGGCAACACAATACAGCAGAGGCAATCACACGCTCTACCATATTGTATTAAGTCTAACGGCTGACGCTGCCGTTGCCGTCGCCGTCATCCTGCGTTGCAGCGAGAATACCAGCCGCACCAACCATGCCCCCAAAAATAAACAGCGGAGTGTTGGACTGGTTGTTGTTGCCCGGGGGAACCTGAGCCGTATGCTCAGAGCCCAGCATTCTTAGGCAGATATTGTTCTCGACACGAGAAATGTCGAGGCTTGAATTCGCAGGCACATCCAGGCTGCAGGCACCGACATTGACGGAGGCCGCCCCCTTGGCACCGACCACTATGCGGCTGCCGAAATCCAACGCATTTCCTGCTTTTGCCGGGCCATAGCCGGCGGCTTGCGAAACCATTACGTCGCCATTGGCCTGCCCGATGGAACCAATCGAACTCGCCGCTCCCTGATAGGGTGTCATGCAGGTGCAAGACGCATCCTGAGCGGACGCATCCTGAGCGAACGACGAAACCGGGCCGAAACCGATCGAGGCGACAAATCCGGCCAACGCAATTTTTACAGTGAGGTTCATTCGTTTCGATCCTTTTTGTCCCCGCCGTACCTCGGCCCCACCCGGGCACCAAGGTATTGATCAAGCGCGTAACAGCTTTTTGCGTTGATTCCAACATGCTACGCAGGTGCGAGATGATTTTTGGTTTCTCATGTGTTTCATTGGACACACTCGCTTGCCGGATTTGATTCTACCATTTTCGCGCCGGCCTTCTATGGAACTTGTCGGAAAGGCAAGTTTATTTGGTGGCGTTTGAGGGCCATCGCGCCGATGCTTTGGTATAGGGATTGTGGTCGACTCTGTTTAACGGGGGGCGTTATCGCACATTCTGTCTTTCGTTTTATGACAGGCAGTCGGCGTGAACTATGAGCCTGACAAGCAAGATTTGTAGGTCGAACCTGCCTGCGCCGGCTGTCCGCACAAGATGCCGTTCTCGGCAAGTTTGGCGGCCAAATCCGCGCCATCGGACGTGAGGCATTGCACAACGACGGCATCACCAAACTTTGAGGCGACATTGCCGTCGCAAGGCGTCCCCATGCCGACCGGCTTGCAAGTCAGGGCGAGCCCCTGGTAGTCCCGGCGCGCCGCGTCCGTTACGATGGCACGCAGGGATTGAGGCTTGGTAAACGCCACGCCGCATAGCACAATTTTGCGGTTGCCGACGCGAAGATCATCGACCGCCTGGATGAAAAGCTTGCCATCAAACGGCTCTATCGCGGCTTGTGGCTTTGGCGGTGGGGGGCGACGGGGCGTCCCTTTTTCCACGATGATGGCAAAGAAGCTAACCGCAAACGCCAGGGCAAGGAGTGCCAAAAAGCTTAGTTTCTTGAACGACAAAAATCCTCACTCCCGGCCAAGCACGTGTCTCTATCACCCGGCGGAGACGTCCAGACGACTCACCTCCGCCTGGTCGCATCCATTTCAATCGAAGAAATTGCGTCAACTGCCCTATCGTGCTTCGCCGACGGTGCTGTCAAGATATTGGGTCAGCGCGCAAACCAGATGATAAAAGATGCTTGCCGGCACATCGGTCGCCGGCGAGCGACCTCGCTCGTCGATTCGGTCTATCCACAGGCCGAGCGGCGCCGGATTGATGTGCCAGCGGAACAGGCGGCCGACACGCGCTTCGATCTCGGGCTTGAGGTCGGGGCCGCCCGAACCGTCCAGTGCAATCGCCGCCTTGATTGCTTCGGCCTGCGGCCAACTGCGCGAGACAAGGTCGAGCGGCAAGCCCTGCCGCGAGACTGCGCCATAGGCGAGGCCGGTGGCGCGATTGAGGCCGTTGGCGATGGCCGAGGCATAGAGCTTTCTGGCAAAGCCGGTCAGGTCACTCTGGCCGCTGCGCCCGGCGAAGTCGACCAGCAGCGAGGCCCATTCGAAATGGTGGCCGGGTTCCGTCCAGGCACCTTTCTCGCCCTCCGCCGGCCTCCACTCGGCATCGAAATATTCGCCCAGCGTCCAGCTCTCCGGATCGAAGAAATGGCTGCGAAACAGATCGACGATGCGGGCGGCGCGGCGAAGATAGGCGAGCTGGCCGGTCGCTTGATGCCAGGCCAGGAAAGCCTCGAGCAGATGCATGTGCGGGTTGGAGCGCCGTTCGCCCTCGCCGCTCGACGTTTCGAGAAAGCCGGTCATGCGGTGATCCTCGAGATGCGCGTCAAGAAACGCAAACGTTTCTTCGGCAAGCCGCAATGCATCAGGATTGCCGACCATGTGGGCATGCGCCAGCGCCAGCAGCACGCAGGCATGATCATAGGCATCCTCGGCTGCGTCGGCGACGGTGCCGTCGACATTGAGCGTGCGCACCCAGCCGCCATTGTCGGTGCGCCCGTTCCGGGCCATGAATTCGAGGCCGTGGCCGATCAACAGGTCGGCGGGCCCATCCCAGCCGCGCGCCCTGGCGACAGCGAAGGCGTAGACTTGCCTGGCCATGGTGCGCATGCGCTTGGGCTTCTTCAGCGGCGTGGCGTCAAAACCGAGCGCCTCGTGAAAACCGCCATGGCGCTCATCGACCCCGACCGTGGACCACAGCGGCACCGTCTCTTCGAACAGCCAGTGATGAACACGGCGCCGCCAGGCGCCGCTTTCGATGACGCGATCACCGGCGGGCGTGAACCTGGTTTCCAGCCGGCCGCTCTTTTCGAGCTGCTCGACGATCTTCTTGACGTTCTGGCTGCGGCTGACCGGCGCGACGAAGGTGGCATCGGCGGTCGAGACGATGGCAACGTCCTTCAAGCCGATGGCAGAGAGCAGGCGACTGTCGCTGCGGATGTAGGAGTTCTCGCAATCGATGGCGACGACATCGCCGACGATGACATTGCCGTCATTGTCGGATGGACCGACATCGAGCAGCGACTGCCAGGAACCGAGATCGTTCCAGCGGAAGCCGGCCGGCACCATGGCGATGTCGCTTGCGCGCTCCATGATCGCATAGTCGATCGACGTCGATGGAATCGCGGCGTAAAGCTCCAGAGGCATATAGAGACCGGAAAGATCCGATGTCGCCGCCTGGTAGGCAATCTCGGTGGCCTTCCAGATTTCGGGCTCGAAAGCCGTGAAGGCGTCGCGCATGGCGCTGGCACGAAACAGGAAGATGCCGGTATTCCAGTAGAAGTTGCCGGCCGCCAGGTAATTCTGCGCGGTCGCGAGGTCCGGTTTTTCAACGAAACGCGAGACATCGCAGATGCCATCCTTCTCGCCGGCGATCTCGATATAGCCGTAACCGGTTTCGGGGTGGCCGGGCTTGATGCCGAATACCACCAGCCGGCCGGCACGCGCCGCGCCGGCACCGTTTTCCACACTTTGCCAGAATTGCCGCGCGGTTGCGATCTCATGATCTGACGGCACCACCAGCACCAGGCTGTCGCCAAATTCGGAGAGGGTGCGCAACGTCGCCAGGGCGACTGCGGCGGCGGTGTTGCGTCCGGTCGGCTCGAACAAGGGGCCGCCGCCGGAAAGGTCGATGCCGGCGAGATCGGCGTGGACGCGGTCGGCGTGCCGCTCCGAGGCAATCAGGAATACCGGCGTTTCGCCGTCCGGTCGCGCCGTAAGCCGCCGCAACGTCTTGACCAGCATCGAGCCATCGCCGGAAAAGTCATGGAACTGCTTGGGATTGTCCTCGCGCGACAGCGGCCACAGCCGTGAGCCAATACCGCCGCTCATGACAAAACTGACGATCCGCTCGGTCATGGGGTAACACCTTTAACTTTGACATTTCAAACGACGCAAGGAGTGCCGCCAACATGCTGTCGGCGGTGCATCTGTGGCCGCCCCTGCGGCGGGACGATCCAGATGCTCGGGGAAGCTGAACGCGGACCAATGTCAAGGGGAGGCACGGAGGATCCCTCGGAGAAGCCAGTCTGCCGTGGTCTATGGCCGCGGTTCACAAGCCTCCTGGGTTGACGCGCCGAGACGAATTTCGCGCTGTTGGCCATGCCGCGCAATCGGCTGTGTGCCTCGGGTCAATAGATCTGCAGGCCTCGCCTGTTCAGGACCGCCAGCGTTGTGTGCCGACCGTCGATACTTATCTGGGCGTTGAGTTGGCCGCACTGGACGGGGTATGTTGTGCGCTTGTCGTCACTCTGCCACGGGTTGATCGCCATCACGATGCATTCGTCTACGTCCACCATCACCTTGCGGATCAACGCTTCGTGTGATTTCCATACTTCATGGGCGGGTCGGTCGATCAGTAGCCGGCCGCGGGCTAATTTCTCGGAAAGCGCGCCGACCCTGCTCAGTGACCGGACAAAAAGCGGAAGCTGCTCGTAAGGCTGTTGCGTCCCGGTTTTCACCTGAGGCTCATAGCCCCACAGAACGACGCCCTTGGCGCCGCTGAAATAGGGCACGATCGCCATCGCCTCGACCAGATAGGATGGCAACTCCTTCCCCTTCAACGCACTGTTTGCGCCGTGAAATCGAAGCCACTCATAGGCGTAGAGCGGCTTCTCACCTACGGACCGGGTGCGCAGATAATTCTCCTCGACATTGGCCGCCATGTATAAGACAGCGTCAGGCCGATCATAGAAAACGTATATGCTAGCCACGTAGAAATCGACGTAAGGCTCGATATACTTCCACAGTCGCCAATCCGACTTGTGCGTGCCGTCGTTTTGAGCCGCATCCGGGGAAATGCTGCGGTGGAATGGCTGCACACCGTATAGCCCAACGCGTGCCGTGGGATAGCTCTCCTTTGTCCATTTCAGCGGCTGCCAGAACCATTGCGCCCACTGTTTGAAATAGGCTTCGTCGAAGGCTTCCCTCGACTTCGCGCCAGAAGCTTGCCGTGCCGCATGGTTTTGCCAAGCGAGCTTGGTCTCTTCCTCAAAGGGGAATTCTATGTCCTGGACATAGATCCCCTTTGGGGGAGCCCGCTGGATGTTGCGCCGGATGATGCGTTCGAAGAATGGCGGTTTCTGCCACGGATTGATGTGGTGACTACCTATTGCGCTGGTGATGTTCTCGCGTTGCCCGCCGGGAAAGTCCGCGTAAGTGTTCAAGATTGTCACAGGCTCGAAGCCTCGGGCGTAGGCGTTCTTCGCTGCTTCACCCTTCGAGCCGTCGATCACGTTCCAGTACGCCTTGAGATCGCCAGCCATAGAGAGCTCAGGAATGTTGCCCCAGGCGGAGTCTTGCGGCGACTGCGCAAGGCTGCTTCTTCCGCAAAAGGCAAGAAGGGCAAAGCCCGCAACAATCCCCGCAGAGGTCAGCACTGCGAAGCGACGTTTAATCTCTGCTCTTTTCACAATTCCTCCATCCGAGGTTCGGGTCGCATTGTTCATTTTGGCTACCTGGCCTGGCGTCGCCGGGAAGAACCTAGCCAACCGAGTCTTCTTTCATCCCCACGAAAACATGCCACCACAGCATGGGATCAAGCACTTAGGCGGCAGATTTCCAAAGTTTGGTTGACGGGTAGCCCTGTTCATTTGATTATGGATTTGATACCCGCCAGCCAGAAATGACAACCCAGAAAGTCGGACATGAGCCACGGTTTTGAATCCAGGACTTATCCAGAAATGCTCGCTGGCGGCTTCAGTCGCGTTGACGGAACAATCCAGTTCTACACGAGAGTGAATGCCCTTCTTTCTGAGAACATGGTTGCCATGGATTTTGGATCGGGGCGCGGAGGATGGTACACCGACGAGAAGCTGCCTTACCGCCGTTCCCTCCGGAATCTCAAAGGCAAGGTGAGAAGGGTAATTGGTGTCGACGTCGATCCGGCCGTATCGGAGAACCCCTCCATAGACGAAGCTGTGGTCTTCGATGGGTCTCATATACCGCTAACCGATGCCTCGGTTGATATCATCATCGCCGACCATGTTTTCGAGCACCTGCCCGACCCTGCCAATACAGCCGCGGAACTCGACCGGATATTGGCGCCAGGTGGCTGGATTTGCGTGCGGACGCCAAACAGGTTCGGTTATGTGGCGCTGGTCAACCAACTGCTGCCGGAGAACGCCAAATCAGCAATCCTGCATTTCGCCCAGCCAGGTCGCAAGGACAAGGATGTCTTCGAAGCCCATTATCGCCTGAACACCAGATCGGCGTTGAGGCGTCACTTTTCCGGATATGAGATCGCCTTGCATTCCTGGGAGGCCGAGCCGGCCTATCATGCCGGCAAGGCCGCCATCTTTCACCTGGTGAGAGCCTGGAGCTCACTGGTTCCGAGCGGCATGAGCACGGCGCTTTTTGCGTTCATGCGTAAATCCCAGGTCGGGACCCCAACAGCCTGGAGTTCTTGATGAAGGCCAACGCCGCGACCGTTAATCAGCCGGCCAGGTGATGTTACACGCCCCTTCAACTCTGAATAAACCTACCAGCCTTCTCCGCAGGGATAGCAATTGTATTCCACGCAGGACCCTCAATATCGGAATTTGGCAGGAGCGGTTTGGAACCGTCGAATAACCGATAATCGCTCCCGACCAGGATACGACCAATTTCAGCGGAGTTACGAGGGGAAACCTCGATGGCCAGGGCCGAACGCTTCGATCACATCGATGCGCGTGCCTGTTTTGTCGGCAAGCGTCCGGATTGCGGCGGCACCGACAAGGGCGCTGGGATCGGGCTCGACGGCGGTTACCGACCAGCCCTCGCGCGCCAGGGCATAGGAGAGGATGCCATTGCCGGCGCCAAGGTGCTGCGAATCGCATCGAACTCCGCGCTTTCGTGATAGCGCTGCGCAGCCACGACCGGATCGTCGAAATAGGCGGCGCGGGCGAGCTCTTTCATCGAAGGCTCGCTCATGCACCAGCGGACGGCGTCTTCCCAAGTCATGGCCGCTTCAGGCATCGAGAGAAACCATATGCTGGATCAATCCCCGTGGTTTTCCGGCAACAACTGCGTGAGGCGGCACGTTCTTGGTCACAACGATCTCACTCTCCCGTCGATATCTCGGATACGTCCACAACAGCCGCCATCAATGCTCAGCTCGACGAGCGCGACAACGCTTTCGCGTCACAGGCTTGCATGCTTTCCCGTCCGTCATTCAAGGCAGGTTGTTTCCGGCGCTCGTGAGACGTAGTACGCTGCCCATCGCCTCAAAGCGGCACATCGTCGATCACACTTCAGCCAGGACGTTATTCTAGCGAACAGCTACGCTACCGTCTGTTGCCTCGTCAAGTTCAGATCACGAGAATTCGAATCGCGCGAATTTCGTCCGCGCAAAACGCCCTTGCACCCCTTACCTGCATTGAGTGCCCGCCGAGCGCCTGCCGCGAGGATTGCCCTTGGCCGGCGTATAAACCAGCCCCTTCGAACGTCGGGACGGTTGGAGAACAACGCAGGAACGTTTTTTATTCCAGTCTGGGCCGGGTTCGATCGAGGGACGGCCGATGTCGCTGTGGACGGCGAGTGTTCGACGCTGGGTTGCTTATCCGTGCTATCAAAAAAACCGGTCGAGGCCCGGCCAGGTCGAAATTGACAGATCACCACTTGCAAATCGGTCGCGGCTGTCTTTTGCTCGCGCGACAGTTGTCCCGTTGAATGGTTGACGAACGGATGAACAAAATCGATCGGCGACGGCCGGAGTCCGAAGCGGACGCCACCGTAAATGCCGCGCGGCTTGGAACGCGGTTGCGCCTCGCCCGCCAGACGCGGGGCATGACGCTGAAGACGCTGGCGACAGCTGCGCACTGCTCTGAAAGCCTTTTGTCCAAGATCGAGAACGGCAAGGCTTCGCCATCCCTGCCCATGCTTCACCGCCTGGTCGAAGCTCTGGAGACCAATATCGGCTGGATGTTCGAACAGGTCGACGACGACGAGGCGATCGTGTTCCGCGCCGGCGCGCGGCCATTGATCTCGCTCGACACGCTGAGGCGCGGCGAGGGCATCTCGCTCGAACGCATCATTCCATATTCGCCCGGACACCTGCTGCAGTGCAACATCCATCATATCGAGGCAGACGGCGAGAGCGAAGGTCCCATCCAGCATGTCGGCGAGGAAGTCGGCTACGTGCTCGCCGGCCGGATCAAGCTGATCGTCGATGGCAAGAGCCATGATCTCGCCACCGGCGATGCGTTCGTATTCAGGTCGGAGCTGCCGCACCATTACCGCAACATCGGCAAGGAGAGAGCCAGCATTTTTTGGGTCAACACACCAGCGACCTTCTGACGGCTGCTGTGAGATCAAATTCGTTGACAAATATTCAAGTCTCTTGAATGTTTGCCTTGTGCCTGTAGCACCAACGGCCAGCCTGACAGGTTTGGCCCGCAAGCAAGGGGAACCGTAAATGCGTCCGTTCAAACTTCTCGTCCGTTGCGCCGCCGTCCTAGCCATCTGCTCGACAGCGATGGCATCGGCGTTCGCCGATACGTTCGCTCTGGTCAACATCAACCAGCAGGCCCTGTTCTTCAACCAGATCAACGAGGGCGCGCAGAAGGCGGCCGACGCTGCCGGCGCCAAGCTGGTCATCTTCAATGCCAACAACGTGCCGAGCGCGCAAAATGACGCGATCGAGAACTACATCACACAAAAGGTCGACGGCATCATTCTGGTCGCCATCGACGTCAACGGCGTCAAGCCTGCAATCACCGCCGCGAAGGCGGCCGGCATCCCGGTGATCGCCATCGACGCGCAGATCCCCGACGGCGACAACGTTGCGTTCATCGGCGTCGACAACGCCAAGGCCGGCGAGGATATCGGCAAATTCTACGCCGATTATGTCAAGTCGGAGATGGGCGGCACCGCCAAGATCGGCATTGTCGGCGCGCTCAATTCGTTCATCCAGAACCAGCGGCTCGACGGCTTCAAGAAGGCGGTCACCGACAGCGGCCTGGCGATCACCTTCCTCGACACGGTCGACGGCCAGAATGTCCAGGAGACCGCAATGAGCGCCTCGGAGAATTTAATGACCGCCAATCCGGACATGACGACGCTCTATGCGACCGGCGAGCCGGCGTTGCTCGGCGCAGTTTCGGCCGTAACCAGCCAAGGCCGCACCGGCGACGTCAAGGTGTTCGGCTGGGACCTGACCAAGCAGGTCATTCAGGGCATTGACGATGGTTGGGTGGTGGCGGTCGTCCAGCAGGACCCGGCCGGCGAAGGCAAGGCCGCTGTCGAAGCATTGGTCAAGCTCAAGAAGGGCGAAACGGTCGAGCCGATCATCAATATTCCGGTGACGATCGTGACCAAGGACAATGTCGAACAATACCGCGCGATGTTTCAGTAGACTGCATCGATGACCCGTCCGCGGCGCCGCGAAGGGCTACGCCGCGGACGCTTTGCAATCCCGTGGGATCCAAGATGAGCAGTGGCGAGACCTATCGGGTGCGGATGAGCGGCATCTCAAAGCGCTACAATGCCATTCAGACGCTCGATGACGTGTCGCTGGTGCTGAGGCCGGGCGAGGTCCTGGGGCTGGTTGGCGACAATGGCGCCGGGAAGTCGACGTTGAGCAAGGTGCTGTCGGGAGCGGTGGTTCCCGATGCCGGCACGATCGAGATCGATGGAACGCCGGTGACCTTCACTTCGCCGGCGGACGCGCGTGCGGCGCGCGTCGAGATGGTCTATCAGGATCTGTCGCTCTGCGACACGGTCGACGTCGCCGGCAATCTCTTTCTCGGCCGCGAGCCGCGCCGCCGCATCGCTGGCATTTCCTTTCTCGACAAGAAGCGCATGCATGAGCAAACGCGCCAGATGCTTGACCGTCTCGGCATCGTTATCGCCGACACGCGGCTCAAGGTCGAAAACCTGTCCGGCGGACAGCGACAGTCGATCGCGATCGGCCGCGCCGCCTCGTTCGAGCCGTCCGTGCTGATTATGGATGAGCCGACGGCGGCGCTCGCCGTCGCCGAGGTCGAGGCTGTGCTGGACCTGATCCGCACCGTCAGCGCCCGCGGCGCCAGTGTCATCCTGATCACCCACCGGCTTCAGGATCTGTTCCTCGTATGCGACCGCATTCAGGTCATGTACGAAGGACGCAACGTCGCCGAGCGACTGATCGGCGAAACCAATATCGAGGATGTCGTCAACCTGATCGTGGGCCGCAAGTTCAACGCTCGTTCGGCCACCAACGCCTATCGCGATGGAGCGCCAGCATGAGCGAAGCGACTTCGACTCGCTCCGCGCAGTCTCGAAGGGTCCGCGCAGGCACATGGCGAGATGCGGTGCTCGCCAACGGCAGCGTCGTGTCGATCGCGCTGTTCTTTCTTATCGTTAGCGTCATCTTTTCGGTGGCGACGGACGCCTTTCTGACGGCGCCCAATCTGCTGAACATCCTGCGGCAGTCGGCACCGCTGCTAATAGTCGCCGCAGCGATGACCTTCGTCATCACCACCGGCGGCATCGATCTTTCGGTCGGCTCCGTGCTGGCGCTGGTGGCAACGTTGTCGGCGACATTGCTGCAGTTGGGCCTGCCATGGCCGCTGGTCATCCTCGCCATGCTTGCGCTGGGAGCCTTGCTTGGCGCGGTGCAGGGCTATTTCGTCGCTTATGAGGGCATCCCGGCCTTCATCGTCACGCTTGCCGGGCTTTCGGTGATCCGTGGCGTGGCGCTGCTGATCACCGGCGGCTACTCGATCCCCATCGAGCCGGGCAGCCCTTTCACGGTGCTGGGCCGCGCCTGGCTGCTTGGCGTGCCGGCGCCGGCGCTGATCGCGCTGGCGATCCTGGCGATCGCCTATACCGCCTTCAACGAGACGCCGTTCGGCCGCTACGTGACCGGCATCGGCGCCAACGCCGAAGCGGTCAGGCGCGCCGGCGTGAACACGCGGCTGACGACGCTTTTCGTTTACGTGATTTCCGCCGCCGCGGCAGCTCTTGCGGGGATCATCATTGCTGCCCGGCTCGGATCCGGATCGTCGAATGCCGGACAAGGATTTGAACTCGAAGTGATCGCTGCCGTCGTGCTTGGCGGCACCAGCCTGTTCGGCGGCCGCGGAACGATCGTCGGCACCGTTCTCGGCGCGCTTACCGTGGCAGTCATCGGCAATGGCCTGATCCTGGCGCATCTGTCGCCTTTCCTGACGCCGATCGTCACCGGAACGATCATCCTGATCGCCATCTGGCTGAACTTCCGCCTGTTCCGCGGCGCCGTGCGGAGCCGTTGAGCCCATGAGTGATCTTTTCGATGACGCGGCTCCCAGGCAGAGGCTGGCGATCGGAGTCGAAACCGGTCATGTGATGACCGTGCTCGGCCCCGTTCCGGTCGAAGAAATGGGCGTCACGCTGATGCACGAGCACATCTTGCTCGACGGTGCGCGCAGCTGGAAATGTCCCTGTCATCCCGACGACATGGCGCTCGCCGAGCAGCCGGTGAACATTGAGATCATCGGCGAATTGCGCATGAACCCTTACGTCAATCGCGACAATATTTCGCTCGATGACAGTGACTTGGCGCTGTCTGAGCTGCAACGCTATCGCGCGCTCGGCGGCCACACCGTCGTCGACGCGACCAATATCGGCATCGGCCGCGAGCCGGAAAAGCTCGCCCGTATCAGCCGCATGTCCGGCCTGAAGATCGTCATGGGCACCGGCTTCTATCTGGAGTACACCCATCCCGAATGGCTGAAGGCGATGGATGTCGACGCGGTGACCGAGTTCATCGTCAACGACGTCGGCGGTGGCGAGACGCAGCCGCCGATCCTGGCCGGCCTGATCGGCGAGATCGGCGTCAGCAAGGATTTTACATCGGAGGAACGAAAGTCGTTGCGAGCTTCGGCGCGGGCCTCGCGCATCACCGGCGTGCCGCTGTCGATCCACCTGCCCGGCTGGGAGCGGCTGGCGCACGATGTGCTCGATGTCGTGGAGGCGGAGGGCGCCGATCTTCGCCACACTGTGCTCTGCCACATGAACCCCAGCCACAATGATCTCGACTACCAGACAAGCCTTGCCCGGCGCGGCGCGTTCCTGGAATACGACATGATCGGTATGGACTATTATTATGCCGATCAGGACGCGCAATCGCCCTCCGACGAAGAGAACGCGCGGGCAATCGCCACGCTTGTCGAGGCCGGCTTCGGCGATCGCCTGCTCTTGTCGCAGGATGTGTTCCTCAAGATCATGCTGACCCGCTTCGGCGGTTTCGGCTACGGCTACATCCTCAAGCATTTCATACCGCGCCTGAAACGGCATGGCGTCGAGCAGCCAGCCATCGACCGCATGCTGATCGCCAATCCGAAAGCCCTGTTCTCGCGGCAGAATCAAGCCCAGACTTACGGCTGAGACTTACGACGGAGTTCAAATGTCCAAGAAAAAGATCCTGCTTGCCGGTGAATCCTGGGTGTCGACCGCCACCCATATCAAAGGCTTCGACCAGTTTCCGACGGTCACCTACCACACCGGGGCGGACGAATTGCTGACGGCCCTGAAGGCGACCGACTTCGACGTGACCTTCATGCCGGCGCATGAGGCACAGCGCAGCTTTCCGCAAACAATGGAGGCGCTTTCGGCCTATGACGCGGTGGTGCTCTCCGACATCGGCGCCAACACGCTGCTTCTGCATCCCGACACCTGGGTTCACTCCAAGCCCACGCCGAACCGCCTGCGGCTGCTGCGCGATTATGTGCGCGATGGCGGCGGGCTTTTGATGTTCGGCGGCTACTACAGTTTCCAGGGCATCAATGGCGGCGCGCGCTACCGCAAGACGCCTGTCGAGGAGGTGCTGCCGGTCAACTGCCTCGCCTTCGACGACCGCGTCGAGGTGCCGGAAGGGTTTTCGCCTGTCCTGAAAGGCTCCTCGGACCATCCGATCCTAAGGGGTCTCGGTTCGGATTGGCCAGTCCTGCTCGGCTTCAACGAGGTGACGCTGAAAGACTGGGCGGAAGTCCTGGCAACCGTGTCGTCGGATTATGGCTCGCTGCCGCTGCTCGTCACCGGCCACTATGGCAAGGGCCGCACTGTGGCCTGGACATCCGATGTCGGGCCGCATTGGCTGCCACCGGAGTTCATCGCCTGGAATGGCTACAAAACCCTGTTCGAGCAGATGCTGAGCTGGGCGACCGGTGAGAACTGAGCAATGCATATCCATGTCGTCGGCAATGCCTGCGTCGACACAATTTTTCGCGTCGGCCGCTTCCCCGCCGCCGGCGAGACTTTGAACGCCCGCAACTACGCCGACGGCCTCGGCGGCAAGGGAGCAAACCAGGCGGTTGCGGCCGCGCGCACGGGTGCTGCGGTAACATTTTGGACGGCGCTCGGCAAGGACCGCGCAGGCGCATGGATCAGGAGCCGCCTCGACAGGGAGTTGTCTGACCTCGAGGCGATTGAATTCGACCTGCCAAGCGACCGCTCGACCATCGTCATTGGGGCCGGCGGCGAGAACTTCATCGTCAGCGGCGTCGCCTGCAGCGAGGCGTTCGATCCGATCGCACAAACCGCACTTGCGGGCCGAATCGCGTCTGGCGACATCGTTGTCTGCCAAGGAAACCTGCGAGGCGCCGCGATAGATGCCTGCCTGCGGGCAGCACAGGAAAATGGCGCGCGCACCGTCCTGAATGCCAGCCCTATCGATGCGGCGGCTCTGCCTGACTTCGGCCTGGCGCAGGTGTTGGTGGTGAATCAATCCGAGGCGAAAGCGCTGACCGGCCAGGATGACATGGCAGCCGCCGCCGACGCGCTGGCGGCCAAAGGCGCCGAGACAGTCGTGATCACGCTCGGTGCGGAAGGCTGTCTCGCCCTTGGCCCGGACCAGGGAGGATCGTTTCGTTTGCCGGCACCACGTGTCGAGGCGCTCGACACCAGCGGCGCCGGCGATGTGTTTTGCGGCTGTCTGGCCGGCGGGTTTGCCAAGGCAATGTCGGTTGCCCCGGCGCTGAAGTTCGCGCTCGCGGCTGCCGCAATTGCGGTGACTCGCCCGGGCACATTGATATCCTGTCCTTCCGCGTCTGAAATGGCGGCGCTCATCGATCAAACGGAGCTCTCATGACCCAACTCGGTCAATCAGGCGGCGACGCGCTCGTAGAACTTTTCGGCCGCACCAAGGTGGTGATCGGCGTCGTTCACCTGTCGCCGCTCCCCGGCGCGCCGCGCTATGACGGCGAGGCGGTCGAGGCGATCTATCAGCGCGGTCTTGACGATGCGAGATCTTATCTCGATGGCGGATGCGACGGCGTGATCGTCGAGAATCATGGCGACATCCCGTTTGCCAAACCTGACGATATCGGACCGGAGACAGCGGCCTATATGGCGGTTATTTCCGACCGTATCCGCCGCGAGTTCGGCAAGCCGATCGGCATCAATGTGCTCGCTAACGCCGCGATCCCTGCCCTTGCGATCGCCAGCGCCTCCGGCGCGGGCTTCATCCGCGTCAATCAATGGGCGAATGCCTATGTCGCCAATGAGGGCTTTGTCGAGGGCGAGTCGGGTCGCGCAGCACGCTACCGCGCCAAGCTGCGCGCCAACGGCATCCGCGTTTTCGCCGATGCGCATGTCAAGCACGGCGCGCACGCGATCGTTGCCGACCGCCCGGTGGAGGAACTGGTCAAGGATCTGGTCTTCTTCGACGCCGACGCCATCATTGCGACCGGTCAACGCACCGGGCACGCTGCGGATCTGAGCTATATCAGCATGATCAAAGAGGCCGCCGGCCTGCCGACGCTGGTCGGCAGCGGCGTGACGCCCGACAATGCCAACGATATCCTTGGCATCGTCGATGGGATCATCATCGCCAGTGCGCTGAAGCATGACGGCGTCTGGTGGAACCAGGTCGACCCTGCCCGAGTAAAGACCTTCATGGCCGGGCTGAGGCGATGACAAGCCATTGAGACACGCGTGAATCGAATCTATCGCTTCGCGCGCTTGGGCTTGGTTACGGAAGGGCTGACCTGCAGAGCCCATCCGGCTGCTCGAAGCTGCGGGGCTTCGAATGGAGGCGACGACCGGTTCGCCGCAAACGGCTGGAGGAATCAATCGAGAACCGTCGACGAAGACACGCGGACAACTCGCCCGGGCAAGCGGTTCGTCTGCGATGGCGCGACCGTCTGGCGCCGCTCGGCAACTTATGATTTCCAGGAGCCAGTCGCGCCCTGCCCGGCCGCCCACTTGGGACATTTCGGGTTCGCGGCTTGATCGCCGGCCTGAGATCGGCAACCGATATCGGCAATTGTGCTGACTTATGGCCTCAAATGTCTTACATTGCAGGTGATTGAGAGACGATTGAGATCGGCAAGAATGCTTGAAACACCTACCCGCATTGAGCCGCTGTTTTTTGACGACGCGGTACCGACCGTCCTGGCCGATCTCGCGATCGAGACGCAAAAGGCGGCCGATGAACTCGGACGAGCCCTGCATCCGGAATCGGCTGCCGAACTGGCCGATCTCGTGCGCGTCATGAATTCTTACTATTCGAATTTGATCGAAGGTCACAAAACCCGACCTCGGGACATCGAGAGTGCATTGGCCGGAGCCGAGATTGACCCTGAACGCCGATCTCTCGCCTTGGAGGCCAAGGCGCATGTCGAAGTTCAGAGGATGATTGACGGCCTCGGTTTGCGTGGGGAGTTGCCGAGCCCGACTTCGATCGATTTCATCCGGCGGGTTCATCGCGTCTTCTACGACGAGATGCCGGAGGAATTCCGGTTCGTCGACAAACCCGACGGCACCAGGGCCGAGATCGTGCCTGGCGAGTTCCGGTCGTCTCCAGAGCATGATGTTGTTGTTGGCCGCCATCAGCCGCCATCGTCTGACAGGGTGTTGGCCTTATGGAGCACTTCGAGAAACGGTACGCGATGACCGAAAAGCAGGCCAGCCTGCGTATCATCGCGATTGCGTCAGCTCATCACCGCCTCAACTATATCCACCCTTTTCCAGACGGGAACGGCCGCGTCAGTCGCCTGATGTCTCACGCTATGGCGCTCAAGGCCGGAATCGGCGGCAATGGCCTATGGTCGATATCTCGTGGACTCGCTCGTGGGTTGAAAGATCGCGGCGAATACAAGCGCATGATGGATTACGCAGACAGTCCCAGACAGGGCGACCGCGACGGCCGAGGAAATCTTTCGGAATCAGCACTCAAGGATTTCGTCGAATGGTTCCTGACAGTCGCGCTCGACCAGGTGCGGTTCTCGATCACCATGTTCGACCTCAGACGGCTTGAGGCCCGCTATCGCGCCTTGGTGAAGGATATCGTTGACGACAAACGGGCGCCTGATCTGGTGGCGGCGGTATTGCGGCACGGCAGGCTGCCGCGTGGCGAGGCCAATTTGGTGCTGAAGACATCCGAGCGCACGGCACGGAACACGTTGTCGGAACTCGTCCACCGCGGTTTCCTGAAATCTGATACTCCGAAGGCACCGGTCCGGATCGCTTTTCCTCTCGATTTCAGGGAACGGCTGTTTCCGAATCTCTTCACCGATGCCGAAGTCGATGTCCCAGAACCACCGTCACTGTCTTTCAGGTGAGTGGAATTTCAGGAACCATCCATTTCTATTTGAGGATGACAGTGACGGCCGTGACGATTCGAGGCCTTGGGGTCGTAGGAAGAAAGGCGCGCACCGCGACGACCCGCAGGCCGCAGTCACCTTGTCGTTGATCCAGCCCATTCCGACCGATACCAGTCGACGAATTTTTTCAGCCCGTCTTCTGTCGAAACGCTCGGCTTGAAGCCGAAATCGCGCTCCAGCGCAGTCATGTCGGCATAGGTCCGCTCGACATCGCTGCTTTGCATCGGCTCGGTGTGGCGGATCGCTTTTACGCCGAGCAGTTTTTCCAGAGCGTCGATGAAATCGCCGAGCCGCACCGGCCGGTTATTGCCGACATTGTAAAGCCTGCTCGGCGGAACTTCAGCCGATGGCGGCCTGTCGAGCACGGCAACGACAGCTCTCACCACGTCGTCGACATAAGTGAAATCCCGCCACATCTCGCCATTGTTGAACACCCGGATCGGCTTGCCTTCGAGCATCGCCTTGGTGAAAATCCAATAGGCCATGTCGGGCCGGCCCCAGGGACCGTAGACGGTGAAAAATCGCAAGCCGGTCTGCGGCACCCCGAAGAGATGGGCGTAGGTGTGGCTCATCAATTCATCGGACTTCTTGGTGGCGGCGTAGAGCGAGACGGGCTTGTCGACCTGATCGGTCTCGCTGAACGGCACCTTGCGGTTGCCGCCATAGACCGAGCTCGACGAGGCATAGACCAGATGCTCGAATGCGGGCTGCGCGCGACAGAATTCGAGCACTTCGAGATGGCCGACGACATTGGAACGGACATAGAGCCTCGGATTGTCGAGTGAATGGCGCACACCCGCCTGAGCGGCGAGATGGACGATCCTGACTATGCCTTGCCCGGCCAAAGCGTCAGCAAGAGCGCCCTGTTCGGCGATGTCGATCTGGTGAAATGAAAAATCCTTGTGGGGCTGCAAGCGGGCGAGACGCCCCTTTTTGAGTGCCAGATCGTAATAGTCGTTCATATTGTCGACGCCGACGACCGCTTCTCCCCTGCTCAAGAGATGATGGCAAACATGGCTGCCGATGAATCCCGCGGCTCCGGTTACAAGTACAGGCAACAAGGTTCTCCATGCATATGCTGGCACACGACCGCGAAATCGAGATCGATTTCGGCAAGGATCATGCCGCAATATCAAAACGCTACATCGGAATGAACGGAACCGACCTAGTCCAATTCGTGCTATAGCCGAAAGCCCCAATGGGCGCTACCGACAAGCTGTGCGGTCGACGAGTCAGCTCGCCTCGCGCAGTGCCTCGGCCGCCTGCAGGTCGACCGACACGAGCTGGCTGACGCCCTGCTCGGCCATGGTCACCCCGAACAGCCGGTTCATGCGGGCCATGGTGATCGGGTTGTGCGTGATGATGACGAAGCGCGTCTCGGTGGTGGCCGCCATTTCGTCCATCAGATTGCAGAAACGCTCGACATTGTGGTCGTCGAGCGGTGCGTCGACCTCATCGAGCACGCAGATCGGCGCGGGATTGGTCAGGAACACGGCAAAGATCAGCGACATCGCCGTCAACGCCTGCTCGCCGCCGGAAAGCAGCGTCATCGTCTGCGGCTTCTTGCCGGGTGGCCGCGCAAGGATTTCGAGACCGGCCTCGAGCGGATCGTCGGACTCGATCAGTTGCAGTTCCGCTGTGCCGCCGCCGAACAGATGCGAAAACAGCCGCTGGAAATGGCCATTGACCACGTCGAAGGCAGCCAGCAGCCGTTCGCGGCCTTCGCGGTTCAGGCTCTGGATCGCCTGCCGCAGCTTGCGGATGGCCTCGATGATGTCCTCGCGTTCTGAAACGATGGTCTCCAGCCGGTCGGACAGCTCCTTCTGCTCTTCCTCGGCGCGCAGATTGACGGCGCCGAGCCGCTCGCGCTCGATCTTCAGCCGGTCGAGCTGACGCTCGATCTCAGTCATCTCCGGCATCGGGCTGTCGGCCTCCAGGCCGGTGTGGCGGATGACCAGATGCGGCGGCGTGTTCAGCGTTTCCTGGATGCGCGCCTCAACCTCGAGCCGTCTTTCATCGGCAGCGGTCAGCCGCTCTTCGGCGCGGACGCGGGTTTCGCGCGCCTCGGCCAGCGACTGGATCGCTGATGTCGCGGCCTTGTCCAGTTCGGACTGCTTGTTTTCCGCTTCCTGCAACCGGTCGCCGGCGGCCTGGCGCAGGCTTTCGGCCTCGGCAAGCTGCGACAGCAAGGCGCGCCGCTTGGCGTCGATCTCGTCGGGTGCGTCGGCCAGCCTTTCGCGTTCGGCCTCGGCCTCGGCCTTGCGTTCGCCGAGTGCGGCGATCTGCGTCGAGGCGTTTTCGGCGCGCTCCAGCCAGTTGCGGCGTTCCGCGCCGATGGCGTCGAGGCGGCGCGAGCGCGCTTCGGCTTCCCGCCTCAAGCCTTCATGGACAGCGCGGGCATCGGCAAGGGTGGCGCGGTCGCGAGCGACGTTGGCGGCCGACTGTTCGAGCTGCAACTGCAGATCACCGAGATCGGGAGCGTTTTGTAGCAGCATCTCGGCCTCGACGAAAGCCGCGGCCGTCTCTTCATGGCTGTCGACGACGCGCGCGCGCGCCTCGTCAAGTGCGGCGCGCCGGCTCGACAGCTCGCCGCCGGCCTTCTCGGCCTCGGCCAGCGCGTTGCGGGCGGCGTCCAGCCCATGCTGGGCATCACGCCCGGCCTGACGGGCGTTGCGCTCGGCCTCGCTCGCCTGGGCAAGCGCCTGCTCGGCATCGGCAAGGGCCTCTTCGGCCTGGCGCAGGATGCGGTTCGCGTGGACCGCCTCGGCGTCGAGCTCGGACAGCCGGTTTTTCTGCGCCAGCCGCTGCGCGGCGGCGGTCGGCGCGTCGGCGCTGGCGGTGAATCCGTCCCAACGCCAGAGCGCCCCTTCGCGGCTGACCAGCCGCTGCCCGGGAGCAAGCTGCGCCTGCAACCGTCTTCCCTCAGCAGTGTCGACGATGCCTATCTGCGCCAATCGGCGGGCGAGTTGAGCCGGCGCGCGGACGACGCTGGCAAGGCTCTTGATGCCTTCGGGCAGAGCGGCGTCACCGGGCTGGACCTCGCTTTGGCCCCAATGCACCGGCGCGCTGCGGTCGAGCGGCACGTCGAGATCTTCGCCAAGGGCGGCGCCCAGCGCCGTCTCGTAGCCGCGCTCGACGCTGATCTGCTCCAGCACGGACGGGAAGAGGTCGCCGCTCGCCGCATTCACGATCTTGGACAGCGTGCGGGCCTCGGTTTCGATTCGCGCCAGCTCGGCCTTTGCATCCTGAACCGGCGGGCGGGCGGCGCTCTCCGCCGCGCGCGCCTCGGCGACAGCCTGTTCGGCGGCAATCGCCGCGGCTTCGGTTTCCTCGAGCAGCGCCAGCGCCTGTTCAACCAGAAGTTGCTTCTCGGCGGGATCGGCCAGGCCGGCGACCCTGGAGGCGATATCGGACAATTCCCGGTCGACATCGGCGAGCTGGCGGGCGAAACGGTCGCGGCGCTCCGCGGTGTCGCGCAGCGTTCGTTCGATCTGGTTGCGGGAGGCGGCGGCCTCCGCCCGTTCGGCGGTCAGCCCGGCGAGTTTGGCTTCACTGGCGGCAAGCGTCGACGCCGCCTGTTCGACCGCCGCGCGGGTGCTGGCCTCGCGGTCGGCGGCGCCGGCGTTCTCGGTGTTGAGCGCAGCTTCTTCGGCGGCGAGGCGATCAAGAATATCCGCATTGTCGCGGACCATCCGCTCCTCGCGGACGATGTCGCCGTCGAGCTGCTGGAGCCGGCGGTCGAGCTCCAGTTGGCGGGCACGGATACGGCCCGCTTCTTCCTCGATCTGCGTCTTGGCGATCGACAGGCGCTGGAAGGCGGCAGCGGCGGCGGCTTCCGCGTCGCGCAGGTCCGGCAACCGATGGGCGCCGATCCCTTGCTCCCTGGCGGCAGCCATCTGGGCGGCGGCGCGGTCGCCGACCAGTGCCGTGGCGATCGCCAGCGCCGAGCGCGCCTCGCCTTCCTGCGTCTTGGCCAGCGTCCAGCGCAGATGCAGCAGCGTCGCTTCAGCCTTGCGGATATCGGCCGACAGGTTCTTGAAGCGCGAGGCCTGGCGAGCCTGGCGCTTCAGGCTTTCGATCTGGCTTTCCAGCTCGCCGACGACGTCGTCCAGCCGTTCCAGATTCTGTTCGGCCGCTTTCAGACGCAGTTCGGCCTCGTGGCGACGTGTGTGCAGGCCCGAAATGCCGGCCGCCTCTTCCAGTAGCGCGCGACGCGCCTGCGGCTTGGCCTGGATCAGCTCGCCGATGCGGCCCTGCCCGACCATCGAGGGCGAACGGGCGCCGGTCGATTGGTCGGCGAAAAGCAGCTGCACGTCCTTGGCGCGGGCTTCCTTGCCGTTGATGCGGTAGAGCGAACCCGCCTCGCGCTCGATGCGACGCGAAACCTGCAACTCGTCCGCGTCGTTGAAGGCCGAGGGCGCGCTACGGTCGCTGTTGTCGAGGAAAAGCGTGACTTCGGCGGTGTTGCGGGCCGGACGCGTTCCGGAACCGGAAAAGATGACGTCGTCCATGCCGGACGCGCGCATGTTCTTGTACGAGCTTTCGCCCATCACCCAGCGCAGCGCCTCGACAAGGTTCGACTTGCCGCAGCCGTTGGGGCCGACGATGCCGGTCAGGCCGCGTTCGATGACGAACTCACCGGGTTCGACGAACGACTTGAAACCGAGCAGGCGAAGGCGCGAGAATTTCATTCGCGCCGCCCCAAAAGCGGGTTCTGCAAAAGTGTTCCGCGGTTTGGCGACAAGAACTCGCGGCGCAACAAAAAGTTGCGCACGCCGAAGCGCAGCCGCTTCGGCGCTGCCGAGACGTCAGAGCAGAGGGTCGATAATGGCCGAGATTTCCTCAATCGACAGCGCCCCCTTGTAGGTCTTCCCGTTGATAAAGAAGGTCGGCGTCGAGTCGACCTTGAATTCATCGGCGCCGCGCTTCTGGACCGACCTCACATCGTCCAGAAGTTTCTGGTCCGTCAAGCAGGCCTCGAACGACTCCTGTGTAAAACCGGCCATCTTGGAGATTTGTAGCAGGGCGTCCTTGGTATTGGCGACACCTGCCCAGTTCGCCTGCTGCTTGAACAGAACGTCCACCATTGGGAAATAATTGTCCTTGGAGCAGCGCGCCAGCATGAAACCGGCCTCGGCGCTGGGATCGAAGGGGAACTCGCGCAGGATAAGGCGGGCCTTGCCGGTATCGATGTATTTCGTCTTCAGCGCCGGGAGGGTGGTTTCATGGAAATGCGCGCAGTGCGGGCAGGTCATCGAGGCATATTCGACGATGGCGACCTTCGCGTCGTCCTTGCCGAGCTGCATGTCGGGCAGTGCGCCGGGCTTCAGCAAGGCAGCCATGTCCACCGTGCCCTGGGCCTCAGGCGCCTTGGCCGCGGCCGGAGCGGCCGGCTTTGCCGGATCGGCCGGCGTCATCGCATCGGCGGGGGCCGCAGGCTTCACATCCTCCGCCACGGCTTTCTCGCCCGAGTCGCTGCAGGCGGCGAGCAGAGCCACCGCCGGAATGGCGGCCAGTGACGACAGGAGGTTTCTGCGGGACAAAAGACGGGGCATACGAATCACCTGACAATGGTTGGATTTTGCAATGCAAAGGCTAGAAAAGGCGAGAGTTGGCGCGAATTAAGGCATCGCCGTCCCCATTCCAATCGCCAAAACTTGGCTACGCGATCACGAAAGCGCGAGATTATGTTTTCTTTTGACCGAGAATGGTGGCGCCGAGCCGCTCCAGCGAGGCGCGCAGCCCATCATCCTCGATCATTCCGACAGTGCCTGACAGCTTCACCTTCTCGGCCGCGGTCAGCGGCCGGATGCTTGGTTTAAGCCGGCCTTTGTCAACCGTGACCGGCTTTTGCACGATTCTGATCCGACCGATAGCGTTGAAGCCGAGGAAGGCGTTGACCCGGTTGATGATCTCGCCGGTCTCGTGCTGCAGATGGAGCGCCGCCATGCCTTCGCAGGCGATGACCAGCACCGCCGGCTCGAACGGATCATCTTCATGCATGCGGCGCGGCCACTGGATCTTTTCGGGGCGCGAACGGCTGGCAAGCCGCGGCCCGGCAATCTCCTCCCACGACTGGACGAGCCCGATCGACATGCCGGCTCGCTTGCGCAGCACCGGATCGAGGATCTGGGTTGCGAGATCACTCACCGGAACGGGATTGCCGAAGGGCCTTTTCCCTGCCATGTGCGTTCTCCAGTCACGACCTTCACCATGCATCGGTTAGGCCAGTCCTCGATCAATGGCACTGCACGACCAGACCCGCAAGACCGCATCCGGAGACAGCGGCAAAGCCGCATCCGGAGAAAGTGGCGAGATCGCGTCCCGCCTGCTCGCCTGGTACGACGCGCATCATCGCGACTTGCCGTGGCGCATTGCGCCGCGCGAGTTGGCACGCGGCATGCGGCCCGATCCCTACCGGGTCTGGCTTTCCGAAGTCATGCTGCAGCAGACCACGGTCGAAGCGGTAAAATCCTATTTCCGGGCCTTTGTCGAGAAATGGCCCGATATCGAGGCGTTGGCCGCTTCAGCGACCGAAGATGTCATGAAGGCCTGGGCTGGACTCGGCTATTATTCCCGCGCGCGCAATCTCAAGGCCTGCGCCAATCTCGTCGCGCGGCAAGGCGGCAGGTTTCCGGATACGCAAGCTGGCTTGAGAGAGCTGCCCGGCATCGGCGCCTACACAGCGGCGGCGATCGCCGCGATCGCCTTCGACCAGCCCGCCGCGGTCGTCGACGGCAATGTCGAGCGGGTGGTTTCCCGGCTGTTTTCGATCGTCACGCCGCTGAGCGAGGCCAAGGGCGACATACGCACCTATGTCGAGCGCATGGTTCCAGCGACCAGGCCGGGCGATTTCGCCCAGGCGATGATGGATCTTGGCGCGACGATCTGCACGCCGCGCCGGCCGCGCTGCATGCTGTGCCCGCTGCGCGAGGATTGCAGCGCCATTATTTCCGGCGATGCCGAACGCTTCCCTGTCCGCCTGCCGAAGGGCGAGAAACCATTGCGGCGCGGGGCTGCTTTCGTTGCCGTACGCGGCGATGGCGCCGTCCTTTTGCGCAAACGTGGGGATAAGGGCCTGCTCGGCGGCATGACCGAAGTGCCGACGACCGGCTGGACCGCGCGGATCGACGGCGCCACCACGGACGCGGCGGCGCCATTCCCCGGCAACTGGAGGCCAGCCGGCCGGATTGGCCATGTCTTCACCCATTTCGCGCTCGAACTCGAAATCTTCAAAGCGATGGCCGATGTCGCCGCCCCAGCGGGTCATTTCTGGTCGCTGGCCGACGAAATTTCCGGCGAAGCACTGCCCACCGTCATGAAAAAGGTAATCGAAGCAGCGATACCGGGCGCGACGAAGAAGCAGCGCGCACATTGAATCGCCCACGTCGCCCCATTTGAACTGCGTTGAACGAGGACAAGAATGACCGAAATCCGCCACATCGTTTTCGACATCGGCAGAGTGCTGATCCACTACGATCCGAACCTGCCGTTCAGCCGTATCATTCCGAATGCCGAGGAGAGAAAGTGGTTTTTCGACAATGTCTGCACGCATGACTGGAACATCGAGCAGGACCGCGGCCGCACCTGGGAAGAGGCCGAGGCGTTGCTGATCGCCGAATACCCGGACCACGCCGAAAACATCCGCAACTTCCGCCGCCTCTGGCACGAGATGGTTCCGCACGCTTACGATGACAGCGTCCAACTCATGGACAAGCTGATCGAGAGCGGCCACGACGTCACCATGCTGACCAATTTTGCGTCCGACACGCTTGCCGAAGCCCGGCAGCGTTTCGACTTCCTCAACCGCCCGCGCGGTGTGACCATTTCGGGCGAGATCGGCATGATCAAGCCGGATCGCGGCATTTACGACCATCACGTCGCCGCGTTCGGCCTCGAGCCCGCGGCCACGCTGTTTATCGACGACAGCCAAAAGAATGTCGACGGCGCCAAGGCGGCCGGCTGGCAGTCGGTGCTGTTCACCGACGCAAAGACACTCGAGGCGGACCTCGATCGCCTGGGGGTCAGAGTGTGATCACTGTGACGGGCCTGACCGCAGTCGCTGAGACGCGCGGTCCACGGCGCTGCCATTGGATCCGTCTCGGGCGCTACTTGACGTGAGAAGCGTAGATGCGATCGAACTCACCCGTCGCCTTGGCAAGATGCAACCATTGGTCGACATAGGCCTTGAAGACAACGGCACCCTCAGGAAGCATATAACCCATTTCGCCATATTGGAGCGGCTTCTCGGGGTTGATCGCGCAAAGGCCGGGGTGAAGTTTCTCCTGCAACTCGGTTTCGACCGATTCGGCGATCATGATATCGGCTTTGCCGTCAAGGATTTGGCGGAAGATCGTGACGTTGTCCGGGTAGATCTCAATTTTAGCGTCACTGAGTTTTTCACGCACGAATTTCTCATTGGTCCCGCCGGGATTAACAATCACAGTCACATCCGGCTTGTTGACGTCGGCAATCGATTGGAATTTCGCCTCGTCCTCGCAGCGCGCAATCGGTGCCTTGCCATTGACGAGATAGGGCTCGCTGAAGAACACCTGCTTCTGGCGTTCCAAGGTCACCGAAATACCGCCCATCGCGATGTCACACTTGCCGGTCGTAAAATCGGCAAGCAATTTTTTCCAGGTAGTCGCCACGAAGTCCGCCTCGACCCCTAGTGAGCTTGCCAGAGATTTTGCGAGATCGATATCGATGCCCTGGTAGTTGTTCGCGGGCTTGTCATGAAAGGTGAAGGGCTTGTAGTCGCCGGTCGTACAGACGCGCAGCTTGCCGTTCTTGATAACCGCATCAAGCTGGTTTTCTGCGCCGGTGTTCTGCGCAATCGCCGGAGAGGCCAACAAACCCATGACGAGGGCGACGACAAACGGCGAGGCAAGAGCTTTCATGGATCTGGTCTCCGATGGATAAGAGAATCGAGCATTCGAGAAACGGTGGGCAAAGGTCAATAACTCTTCCTGGGGAATCGTTCACCGTGATCCTCCGGCGGCGCCGAAAACCCGAACCGGCTACCCGCGCCAGTGGTACCCACCTGACATAAGAGTCCGGCTCGGGATTCCTCTTGGCTGCACGCGAAGGAGCGGCATTTAGTTTGGGCCAATTCAGTCAGTCACCGTCGTGAAAACTTCGAGTACCAATTCCATTCCCACGTACTGCCTGCATCAGCGGAGAACGCACGGCTGTAAATCGGGGTTTTCGGGTTGCGCTTATCCCAGTGGAATTTCACGATAACGTCCTTGCCGGCCACAACCTCACGGCCGAAGAATTCGCCTTCGTCGCCATTGAACGAGCCCACCTTTCCGTCGTCGAGTTTGCCCGCGTTGCTGTCGGCCCAGTAGATCGTCCAGAGACGCGTCTTTGGATCGAACAATCGCACGGTGAGGCCCTCGAACGGCTTTCCTCCCAACTCCGTATGAAAAATGTCGAAGTTGCCCAAACCCACTAGGATTTGGCGGAACTCCTGGGTCGCGTCGAATTCTTCCCACTCGTCGCCGCCGGCCAGTGGTTCCTTCAACGTACGATTCCTGATGTTCCAGTTGCCCACCAAATAGTCGAAATCATTTTTGGACGACGTCTCGCTCGCCGTCATCGCAAGTTTCCCGTCCGATGAAAGAGAGACCGCACTCATCTACTTTCCTTTGGATCGACGTCGTGCCAGCACTCCCATCGCCGCGGACATGACGAATGTATGGGCGTTTCTTCGATGACTGCGGCGCGCTTCGCATGTCCGATCGCGGCAACAATTGGATGGGAACCCAACCGCGCGTCGTGATGCACGCGCGCCGTCACCTCCATGTTGCAACGCGTAAGCCGAAGACCCGTTCCGGGCACGATTCGCTTCGGTTAGCTCCGCCACTCCGTCGCGAAGTCGCGTTGCTCCGCGGGGCATCACCATCCGCAGGACAGTCGATATGATTATCGGCACATTCTGCATCCTGGGCGCACACGCGCTGGTGCATGATGACCGAGACTTCGACCCGATGGTTCGTTACCTCGGCCTGCGCGCCGCATGAGAACGATGTGCAACAAGACCTCTGTAGCGGTTATCGTCAGGCCCCTGCCCGCTCCATGCCGAGGCGGGCGATGCGGCGAAGCTCGTCGATCGGGGTCAGGCCGCCGCTGCGCTCATAGTGCCAGAAGGTCCAGCCGTTGCAGGCATCCAGCCCCTGCACTTCCGCGCCGATCTTGTGGATCGATCCGGCGCTGCCGCCGACCGCCACAGTGCCGTCGGCGCGCACCTTGGCCGCCCAGCGCTTCTTGGCGTCGTAGAGCGTGGCGCCCGGCAGCATCAGCCCGGTGTCGATGAGGCTGACGAAAGCGACGCGCGGCTCGGCGCGCTTGCCGGTAAGCACAGTAAGAACAGCGCCGTCCAGCGGCCGGACTGCATCGATGCGCTCGTTGGCGGCGTCGATATAGGCCTGCTCGCGCTCGATGCCGACGAAATGGCGGCCGAGGCGCTTGGCCACGGCGCCGGTGGTGCCGGAGCCGAAGAAGGGATCGAGCACGATATCGCCGGGCTTCGTCGAGGCCATCATGATGCGGGCGAGCAGCGCTTCGGGCTTCTGCGTCGGGTGCAGCTTGTCGCCATTTTCGTTCTTGAGGCGCTCAGCGCCGGTGCAGATCGGAAACAGCCAGTCGGACCGCATCTGGATGTCGTCGTTCGACGCCTTCAGCGCTTCGTAGTTGAAGGTGTAACCCTTCCCCTTCTGATCGCGCGAGGCCCAGATCATCGTCTCATGGGCGTTCTGGAAGCGGCGGCCGCGGAAATTCGGCATCGGATTGGTCTTGCGCCAGACGACATCGTTGAGGATCCAGTACCCCAGATCCTGCATCTTGGCGCCGACCCTGAAAATGTTGTGGTAGGAGCCAATGACCCAGATGGTGCCGTTGGGCTTCAACACGCGGCGCGCCGCCAGCAGCCAGGCCCGGGTGAAGGCGTCGTAGACCTCAAAACTTGCGAACTGGTCCCAGTCGTCGTCGACGGCATCGACCTTGGACTGGTCGGGCCGGTGCAGATCGCCGTCGAGCTGCAGATTGTAGGGCGGATCGGCAAAGATCACGTCGATGGATTTTTCGGGCAGCCGGTCGAGCGCGGCGACGCAATCGCCCTTCAGGATCGTATCGAGCCATTCGGATTGCTGGGGAGCATGGGAAAGCTCGTCGAGAAGACGCACGGCAGACATTGTTACACCCAAAGCACGCGTTACTGTTTACTCCCTGTTATGGTTACCGATCAGCGTAAATATTCGGTGAAGGCCTGGGGTGCGGACCCCGGGTAATTTGCGAAGATCGGCCTATTGGTGTATGCCGCGCCGCCTTAACCGTCCCAGCCTCCTCCCTCCCGCTTTTCGGATCGCTATGCCCCAGCCAGACCTTGTCATCTTCGATTGCGACGGCGTGCTCGTCGATTCCGAGATCATCGCCGCGCGCATCGAAGCCGAGCTGTTGACGTCGGCCGGTTACGAGATTTCGGCTGAGGAGATTTCCGAAACCTATGCCGGGCTGACCTTCAAGGACATCATGATGCGGGTCGAGGAAAAATCCCGCGTCCCATTCCAGGCCTCGCTGATCGATCGCGCCGAAGACCTGGTCGACCGCCGCCTGCGCAGCGACGTGCGCGCCGTCGACGGGGTGCACGAGGCGGTCGCCGCGGTGACGGCGCCGCGCTGCATCTGCTCGAATTCGCGCACCGAGCGGATCGAATTCATGCTGGAGAAGGTGCATCTGCTGCCGTTTTTCAGCGGCCGGATTTTTTCCTCGCTGGAAACACCAAGCGGGAAGTCCAAGCCGGCGCCCGACGTGTTTCTCTTTGCCGCGGCAAAGCTCCAGGCCGATCCCGCGAACACTTTCGTCATCGAGGATTCCGTGCATGGCGTGACCGGCGCCAGGACAGCCGGCATGCGTGTGATCGGCTTCACCGGAGCGGCGCACAGCTATCCCGGGCATGCCGACGCGCTCACCGAGGCCGGCGCCGAAACGGTCATCCGCCGCTGGGCGGAACTGAAAAGCGTGATCTCCGCCCTGTCGGAGTGGTCGGCGGATGCGTGAAGCAGGCGTCCAAATGGACGCGCAGATCCAAAACCGCGGCTATTCGGCCGCGGCAACCTTCTTGTCGGTCTTCTTCGGCGGGCCTTCGTCATAGCCGGCGAACACCTGATAGTCCCGCGCGGTGGGCTCGGGAACGACAACGTTCGAATCGGTGAAGACGAACTGGGTGGCACTCGAGGGATTGGTAACCTGGACCTGATGTTGGTGAAGCTGCGAGTAAAGGACCTCCTTGCCATGCATCACAGCGATACGGATCGGCATGGTGATGGTGCCAGGGCTGAACATCGGTCCCGGAACGACCTTGCCGGCGACGGCGATCTTCATCGTCAGCGAGCCGTTGGCGCGGATGCAGTCGCGGGTCACATCGGTGATCGAAGCCTGATAGACGATCTTGGCGGAACCATCCTGCTGGCCGCTGCTCGCGTCAAGCGCAGCAGCTTCTGCATCCAGGGTGGCGGCTTTTTTCTTGGGCTTTTGACTGCCCTTGGCATAGGTGTTGAAGAAGGCGGTGCCGTCGCGCAGCGTCACTTTCGGACAATAGGCCAGCAATTGGCTGGCGAGAACCTTGGGGTCCGGCGGTGGTGGCGGTGTCGTGTCCTTCTTTCCGAAGCCCAGCATGCTGCTGCCGCCTGATTGGCAGCCGGCGGCGGTAAGCATAAAGCCGGCGAGCGCCAGACCCGCGACAAAACGACCGTTAAATGTATGTAACGCCATGAACTGCACTTCCCTCTCGCAAAGCGGGTGACGTATATCAACCGCGCGGCAAAAATGCGACTGAGCAAGTACGGAAATTAACCACTTTGCCGCGGACAATACCGCCCGGCAGCAATGGAACATGACGATGCGCTATGTGAGTACCCGCGGGGAAGCGCCCGTGCTTGGATTTTCCGACGCTGTGCTGGCGGGTTTGGCGCGCGATGGCGGACTTTATGTCCCTGAAACCTGGCCGCAGTTTTCGGCAGCTGAGATCCGCGCCATGCGCGGCCTTGCCTATCCCGACCTCGCCATCCGCGTGCTGTCGCCGTTTCTCGGCGGCGAGATCGCGATGCCGGTGTTCGAACGCCTGGTGCGCGAAGCCTATGCGACGTTCCGTCACGAGGCGGTCTGTCCGCTGGTGCAGACCGGCTCGAACATGTTCGTTCTGGAACTCTTCCATGGCCCGACGCTTGCCTTCAAGGACGTCGCCATGCAGCTTCTCGCCCGGCTGATGGACCATGTGCTTGCCGAACGCAACCAGCGCGCCAGCATTGTCGGCGCCACCTCCGGCGATACCGGCGGGGCCGCCATCGATGCCTTCGCCGGGCGCAACCGCACCGACATCTTTGTTCTTTTCCCGCACGGCCGGGTCTCACCGGTGCAGCAGCGGCAGATGACGACGTCCATCGCCGCAAATGTCCATGCACTGGCGGTCGACGGCAATTTCGACGATTGTCAGGGCCTGGTGAAGGACATGTTCAACGATCACGGTTTTCGCGACCGAGTATCGCTGTCCGGCGTCAATTCGATCAACTGGGCCCGCATCATGGCCCAGATCGTCTACTACTTCTCATCGGCGCTGTCGCTCGGCGCGCCCGACCGGCCGATTTCGTTCACGGCGCCGACCGGCAATTTCGGTGACATCTTCGCCGGCTACGCCGCCAAGAAGATGGGGCTGCCGATCGAGCGGCTGATCATTGCAACCAACGACAACGACATTCTGGCGCGCACGCTGTCGAGCGGCGAGTACCGCACGAAAGGCGTCTTTTCGACCACGTCGCCGTCGATGGACATCCAGGTCTCTTCGAATTTCGAGCGCTTGCTGTTCGAGGCGGCCGGCCGCGACGCCTCTACCGTGCGGCGCTACATGAGCGGCCTCAAGCAGTCCGGCGCCTTCACCATCGAAGCGGGCGAGATCGCCAGGATCCGCTCCGAATTCGACGCCGGCCGTTCGACCATGGACGAAGTCGCCGCCACGATCCGCTCGACGCTCGCAGCCAGCAACTATCTGCTCGACCCGCACACGGCCGCGGCCATGCACGTTGCGGTTGCAAAAGCCGCCAATGCCGTGCCGATGGTGGTGCTGGGCACCGCCCATCCGGCAAAGTTCCCGGCCGCCGTCGAAGCGTCCAGCGGCGTGTCGCCTGCCCTGCCCGCATGGCTAGGCGGGTTGATGACTTCAGAGGAAAAATACACGGTACTTCCATCCGACCTGAAAATGGTGGAAGATTATGTTAGCCGCCACACGCGGGCGGCAAGTTAGGGAGTATCAGCTATATGGGTGTTGAGGTAAGCCGTCTGTCGAACGGCCTGACAGTCGCCACCGAAACCCTTCCAAGCCTCGAATCCGTCGCTCTTGGCGCCTGGATCAAATCAGGCGCCCGCAATGAGCGTAGCGAAGAGCACGGAATGGCCCACCTGCTTGAACACATGGCGTTCAAGGGAACCAGAAGGCGCAGCGCCTTCGAGATCGCCTCCGAAATCGAGGATGTCGGCGGCGAGATCAATGCCGCCACCAGTGTCGAGACCACCTCCTATTATGCCAGGGTGCTGAGCGACGACGTGCCCCTGGCCGTCGATATCCTGTCCGACATCCTGCAGGAATCCGAGTTCGACCCGCAGGAGCTGGAGCGCGAGCAGCATGTGATCCTGCAGGAGATCGGCGCCGCACACGATACACCCGACGACGTCGTCTTCGACCACTTCACCGAGACGGCCTTCCGCCACCAGACGATCGGCCGCTCCATCCTCGGCACGCCGGAAACCGTCAAATCCTTCACCTCGAAGCAATTGCACAAATTCATCGAACGGCAATATGGCGCCGAGCGCATGGTGATCGTTGCCGCCGGCGACATCAAGCACGACAACTTCGTGCGCGAGGTCGAGAAGCATCTCGGCGGTTTCCGCAGCAAGTCCGACAACACCATGCCGCAATATGCGCAATATGTCGGCGGCGATTTCCGCGAGGACCGCGACCTGATGGACGCGCAGATCGTGCTGGGGTTCGAGGGCCGCGCCTATCATGTACGCGACTTCTACGCCTCGCAGGTCCTGTCGATGATCCTAGGCGGCGGCATGTCGTCGCGTCTTTTCCAGGAGGTCCGTGAAAAGCGCGGCCTGTGCTATTCGGTCTATGCCTTCCACTGGGGTTTTTCTGATACCGGCATATTCGGCGTCCATGCCGCGACCGGGCAGAGCGACATCGCCGAATTGGTGCCGGTGGTCATCGGCGAGTTGCAGAAGGTCGGCGAGAACATCCTGCAGGAGGAACTCGACCGGGCACGCGCCCAGTACCGTGCAGGCCTGATCATGTCCGCCGAAAGCCCAGCCAGCCGCGCCTCGCAGATCGCCCGGCAAATGCTTCTGTTCGGCCGGCCGATCGCCAAGGAAGAGCTGATGGAACGGCTGTCGGCGCTGACGGTCGAGCGGTTGACGGACCTGTCGTCACGGCTGTTTTCGACCAAGCCGACGCTGACTGCCGTTGGACCGGTGGGCACGCTCGCTCCCTATGAGGCGGTCCTCGAGTCGCTTTCGGGCACGCAGACCACGGCCCGAAAGCTCGCCGGCTAAGTCCATCAAAGCGTCATGTTCGCGCTCCCTTTCTTTCGCCGTGACCTGCCGGCACTGAAGGGTGACCGGGTCACGCTGCGCGTGCCGCTGACCAACGACTATCGTGAATGGTCGGTGCTGCGCGGGGAAAGCCGCGCCTTCCTGGAGCCGTGGGAGCCGCGCTGGAACCCCGACGAGCTCGACCGCACGGCCTGGCGGCATCGCCTCAGCCGCTATCGCGAAGACTATGCGCAGGGAACGGCCATAGCCTTCTTCATCTTCGACAAAAGCAACGCCAAGCTTGTCGGTGGAATCACCCTCGGCAATATCCGCCACGGCGTCGCGCAAAGCGGCCATATCGGCTACTGGATCGGCGAGCGCTACAGCGGCCGTGGCCTGATGACCGACGCGGTCAAGGTGGTAACGCGCTTCGCCTTCGATACGCTGAGGTTGCACCGGATCGAAGCTGCCTGTATTCCCGACAACGCCCGGTCGATCCGCGTGCTTGAAAAAGCCGGATTCCGGCGCGAAGGACTTCTCCGATCCTATCTCAGGATCAACGGCATCTGGCAGGACCACTACCTCTACGCCCGGATCGAGGACGATCCGCCGGGCGCGGAAACGAAGGACTGATTTTGACGAATTTCCTGCGAATCGGGTCGTTGTTCGCCTTCGTGCTGACGGCAATCGTCGTGCTCTGCGCGGCGTCTTCGGCCTTCGCCGTCGAACCGATCAAGATTGCCCGCGACGATGTGGCGCTCGACCTTTCGGGCGCCGTCGAAATATACCGCAACCAGGGCGAGAATTTTCAGGTGTCGACTGCTCCGGGACCGGACGGCATCGTGCGGCGCATCGAGGTCGAGGCCAATGATGCGCGCTCGACCGGCGACTGGGCGGTGTTCGCGCTTGCCAACACCACCGACCAGCAGCTCGACAGGCTGATCGTCGCACCGCATTTCCGGCTGGTGAATTCCGGTATCTTCTGGCCGGATCTCGGCTCGACCCGCATCGCCGCGATCACGCCCAGCGAGGGCTTCGCGCTCGACCGCCAGAGCAGCCCCGATGCTGATGTGTTTCGGGTGACGCTGAACCCCGGAACAGTGATCACCTTCATTGCCGAACTGGCGTCGCCCAAACTGCCCCAAGTCTATCTTTGGGAGCCGGAATCCTACAAGGATTCGGTCAATTCCTACACGCTGTTTCGCGGCATCGTCATCGGCATCGCCGGCCTCCTGGCGCTGTTCCTGACCATCCTTTTCGTCGTCAAGGGGACCTCGATGTTCCCGGCAACCGCAGCACTCGCCTGGGCGGTGCTCGCCTATATCTGCATCGATTTCGGCTTTCTCAACAAGGTCCTGGAAATATCGCCCGGAAACGAGCAGATGTGGCGGGCCGGAACGGAGGTGGCGCTTGCAGCGACGTTCGTGGTGTTCCTGTTCGCCTATCTCAACCTCAACCGATGGCACGGCCATTTCAGCTACGGCGCGCTGGTCTGGATTCTGGGGCTGCTGCTGATCGCCGGCGTTGCAATCGTCGATCCGGCGGTCGCCGCCGGCATCGCCAGGCTGTCCTTCGCCGCCACCGCGCTGACCGGCCTCGGCCTGATAATCTTCCTCGGCATACGCGGCTACGACCGTGCCATCATGCTGGTGCCCAGTTGGGTCATGGTCCTGTTGTGGCTATGCGGGTCGTGGATGGCGATCACCGGCATGCTCGACAACGACATCGCCCAGCCGGCACTGGGCGGCGGGCTAATCCTCATCATCCTGCTTATTGGCTTCACCGTCATGCAGCACGCCTTTGCCGGCGGTGCGCTGCATCAGGGCCTGTTCTCCGATCTCGAACGGCAGGCGCTGGCCGTGGCCGGATCGGGCGACACGGTGTGGGATTGGGACGTGATGCGCGACCGCGTCGTCACCAGGCCGGATGTCAGCATCCAGCTTGGCCTTGCGCCCGACAGCCTGGGCGGCGCTGCCCGCAACTGGCTGCCGGTACTCCATGCCGACGACCGCGACACCTTCCGTACGACGCTCGACGTGGTGCTCGAACACCGGCGCGGCCGGGTGTCGCAGAATTTCCGCCTGCGCGGTGCCGACGGGCACTATCACTGGTTTTCGCTGCGCGCCCGGCCGGTGATCGGATCGGACGGCGAGGTCATCCGCTGCGTCGGCACCATGGTCGACGTGACGGAGCAGAAGAAGTCCGAGGAGAGGCTGTTGCACGATGCCGTGCACGACAATCTGACCGGCCTGCCGAACCGGGAATTGCTTATGAACCGGCTGGAGGCGATCATCTCGATCGCGCGCACGGAAGAGAAGGTCCGTCCCACCGTCTTCGTCATCGACATCGACCGGTTCAAGCAGGTCAATGACGGGCTCGGCATCTCGGCCGGAGATACCATCCTGCTCACTGTTGCGCGCCGGCTGCACCGGCTGCTCAAGCCGAAGGATTCGCTGTCGCGCTTTGCCGGCGACCAGTTCGCGCTGATGCTGCTTTCCGAGCAGGACCCGGCCCGCATCGCAGCCGTTGCCGATGCCATCAAGCATGCGATCAACAATCCGATTACCTTTGCCAAGCGCGAGATCGTGCTGACCGCCTCGATCGGTCTGGTCACCTGGACCTCGGCGCAGAGCTCGGCCGAGGACATGGTCAAGGACGCCGAGCTTGCCATGCACCAGGCCAAGCGTTTTGGCGGCGACAGGATCGAACCGTTCCGACCCGCCTTCCGCACCGTCGGCACCGACCGGCTGCAGTTCGAGTCCGACCTGCGCCGCGCCATCGAACGGCGCGAATTCACACTCGCCTACCAGCCCATCGTGCGGCTGGAAGACGGCAGTGTTGCCGGCTTCGAGGCGCTTTTGCGCTGGGACCATCCGCGTCGCGGCATGATCCCGCCAGGCGATTTCATCCCGGTCGCCGAGAGCTGCGGCCTGATCGTGCAGCTTGGCTTGTTCGCCATGCAACAGGCCGCCGAAGATCTGGCGGGATGGCAAAAGCAGATCGGCGACGCGCCGCTGTCGGTTTCGGTCAACCTGTCCAGCCGACAGCTCATCCGCCGCGATCTGGTCAGTGACGTTCGCTCGGTGATCGCGCGGGCCAATCTGAAGCCGCGCTGTTTCCGACTCGAGCTCACCGAATCGCTGGTGATGGACAATCCCGAGCAGACAGCCCATGTGCTGAACAAGCTGAAGAAGCTTGGCATCGGCCTGTCGCTGGACGATTTCGGCACCGGCTACTCATCGCTGGCCTATCTGACGCGCTTTCCCTTCGACACGATCAAGATCGACAAGAGCTTTGTCGACGACACCACACCGAAGCGCGCGGTGCTACTCAAATCGATGGTCAACATGGCGCATGAACTCGGCCTTTCGGTCGTGGCCGAGGGCATTTCGGACGAAAGCGATGCGCTCGAGCTGCGCCAGATGGGCTGCGAATATGTGCAGAGCTTCATGTTCGGGGCGCCGATGCCCGGCGATCAGGTGCTGAGGACGCTGAAGGAACAGTATCCGCTGACCCGGGCTTGATCTTGTTCATGTCGTTGTCCCAAAACCGCTGCCCTTTTTGGGCGGCGTGAGCCTGCGATTGGCACCCGCTCGAGCCCATCGGCAAGGTCTCAGTTCCCGCGGCTCGGCACTCCATCAAAAGTACGACCGGCGGTCACGCGACTGTGAACTGGGAGTATTTGTTTACGGCTCGCGCTGTGCATCATACCCACTTCGCGAAATCGGTGCGAAGAGCAGACCCGCTGATAAGTCAGCCTGCTGCCCGGAATCACCGGGTCATGATGGAGGCCAACTGATGAATTTCGACAAGATTTCTGCCTGGGCTCCGGTGTGGTTAAGCGTCGTGAGGATCATGTCGGCGCTGCTGTTTCTGGAGCACGGAACTCAAAAGCTCTTCAATTTTCCGCCCGCTCCCGAGCCGATGCAACTGTCGGGGCTTATTGTGATCCAGGCAGTGATCGAGCTGATCGGAGGCGCGCTGCTTGCCCTCGGACTCTTCACCCGGCCCGTCGCGTTCATTCTGTCCGGCAACATGGCGGTCGCCTATTTTATGGCGCATGCGCCGCAAAACTTCTTTCCGGTTGTCAACGAGGGCGACTCGTCGATCCTCTACTGCTTCATTTTCCTGTACTTCTTTTTCGCGGGAGGCGGCGCGTGGAGCGTCGATGCGGCCCGTCGCGGGACCGGCCTCGCGACGCCCTGAACAGGATCGGAGGGAACTTGCTGGGCGGCTACCAGCGGAGCATGTCCGACAGCCTGCCAGGTCGAAATGATAGGAAGTTCCGGCTCCGCTGATCGTCGCTTTCGGGCTTTTCGCTGGACATTCCCCAACACGAGATACGCGCCCCTAGGGCGGCCATTGCCGCACTTTTAACCCGTCGCTTTCCCTTATGCGGGCATCAAATCCCGCATGATCGCGACCGTGCTGCTCGTGTCTAGGTGCCTTCTGTCGGCGATAGAGATAGTTCTCGGGAAGACCGAGGCGACGGCACGACTGGACGGCCGGAGATGAAGGGAGCACGATGCGCTCGCAGATTGCAGCCGTCGTCTTCACAAAAGCACGCTCCCACGGCTTCAACGTCCAGTGGTCGCCGAGTGCCAACCGCTTGCGGACCCAGCGGGGCAGGATCTCGACAGCCGCCTTCAGAAATGGCCGCTGAAGCGGTTGAGCCATTCCTGGCAAGACGGGAACGTCTTCCATGATCTGCAGGAATTCCAGGACGATCGGCGATGCGACGAGTCTTTGCCTCATCGCGTCGAACAGCGCGTAAAGCTCGGCCTGCGACGTGGGCGCGTCAACCGCACCATAGAGAAGCGCGACGGGGCGAGCCTCGGTGAACATCGCATCCCGTTCGAAAAAATGCAGTCGATGCACATAGACGTGATAGGCCTCCATGAAACCAAACCCGGCCGTCGCTTGCACCCAGTCCAGCAACTCCGGGTCGGTGGCGTCGTATGGCTCACCTTCGCTGGTTCGGCCTGAAACGCGCCCATGCATCCTGACCACAACTTCAATCATGGCCTTGGCCTTGGTCCGGGGACCGTAGACCGTGACCAAGGCGGCGAGGCCCGTGCGCCGTAATCGTCGGAGCGCGTCGGAGCGGAATGTGCTGTGCTGCCAAATGGCGTCGCGAACCCGCGGCTCTGCCAATTCGAGCAGCACCGCGGTAATCCCGCCGATGAATAGCGCAACCGGGTTCTTGAAAATACGCCACGACACCGAGTTGGGCGGCAACAGCGCCGGCTCGCCCCGCGGGGTCGAGAAGTCCATCTGAGATCCGAGCCGCTGGCGCATGAACGACAGCGCAAGGGTGTCCACACGACGCTCAAGCAGGCGAGGCAGAGGAAGGGTGCCCGAATTGCCAAACATGCTCCGACTCTCCTGGCAACGCGTGTGGCTGGCGGATGCAGCACGAACGTCTTGGCCCTTCCGTCGTTCCAAAGATTCAAACTGGCGCGCTGCATAACTCCGCAAGAACACCGGGCCCGGATAGCCATCACGAGCCCGGTCGCGCCGGCCCTATGGGGTAAGATCGAGCGCCGGCACGATTCTGTGATAGGGCAGCCCCGCATCGTCGTTTAGACGCTTCACGTCGACATCGGAGGCAGCGTCAAACAGGCACATGCAGCGCCCGTCCTCCGGTGCGAAGGTCGAGCGCAGATAGCTGATGTCGGTGCCGTTGGAGGTCATCTCGGCGGCTTTGCTGATCGCCGCCTTCTGCGCATCTCCCAGAGCTTCCATGCTGATGCCCTTGAGGTCGCGTTCCACCATGTAGACAGTCATTTCCAGATCTCCTCCTGTGAACAGTGACCACAGGAGTTGAGCGCAGCTGCGGGCGAAAGAGAACGACATTTTTTCTATCGATCGATAGCCGACAGTTATCGATGAAAGGACTACAATGTCGTTTCGTGGAACCGCCTCGGGAGGGCTCGCCATGGAGATGTTTCAGGTCCGCTACGTGCTTGCCGCCGCGAAGATGCTGAACTTCACCAAGGCCGCCACCGATTGCAATGTCTCTCAGCCGGCGCTCACCAAAGCGGTCAAGACGCTCGAGGATGAGCTTGGCGCGCCCTTGTTCCACCGCGAGGGAAAGCGCGTCCTCCTGAGTGAGTTCGGGCGCTCCATTCTGCCGCATCTTCAGCAGATCATGCAGGAGGCCCACGCAACCAGAACGCTTGCCGACAATTTCAGGCTGCTCAACCAGGTGCCGATCCGCCTCGGCGTCATGTCGACCATCGGCCATGTGAAACTCGCCCGGTTCCTCGCAAAGTTCCAGCGCGACTATCATGGCGTCGAGCTTGAAGTTAGCGAGGCGAGCGTCCAGGAACTGAAAAACAGGCTCGAGCAAGGCGATCTCGATGTTGCCGTTCTCAATCCGCTGGAGGGATTGGGAGCGGCGTTCCGCGTCCATGATCTCTACAGTGAGCGTTACGTCGTCGTATTCGCGCCGGATCATCGGCTTGCGAGCCTCAATGCAATCAAGTTGGTCGATCTCTCTCAAGAACCCTATGTCGATCGTCTGTCCTGCGAAATGCGGGACCTGGTGATGGGTGTGTGCCGGGAAAGAAACGTCAGCCTTTATGCCCGCTTTCGTTCCGAGCGCGAGGATTGGATCCAATCAATGGTGCTGGCGCGGATCGGCTTCGCCTTCATGCCTGAATATTCGGTGACATCGCCTGAACTTTTGCAGCGTCCGCTGATCGAACCCGCGGTGGCACGCACGGTGTCCCTGGCTAGCATTCCGGGCCGGCCCTATAGCCCGGCGACGGCGGCAATGGTCCGAGCTGCCCAGACGTTCGATTGGCCAGGCTAGGCGTTTAGCGCTGAGGCTTGAGCTTTGCTGATTTGAGATGCGTCAGATTCAACCTTTCGGCCGCTCGGCCCACGTGGCACTCGTCGTGCACGATCTCAAACAGAACGAGGCGGTTGAGATCAATTCTGTTCAGCATGTCGATGAAATCATATCACTGGATTCAGCATCATCGAAGTGCGATCTCCTGAGCAAGCGGAGCAGCGCTAGGCGCGCTTCGCATCGGAAACAGATGCAGGAGCCACCCGCATGCCAGTATCACGACGTTCCCTTCTCGCCGCAGCAAGCGCTGGCGTGGCATTGTCAGAAACTGCAAGATTAACGAACGCCTCGGCACAGGCTCTTGCGGAGCCTGCCATGGACCAGACGGTTTCCGATCTGGTCGAGCGTTCTGCGGAAGCAAATTCGGCGCTGATGCGCGGGGAGATAACGAAGTACTACGAGGTGATCCCACATACCGGGGACTTCCTGCTGATGTCTCCATTCGGCGGAAAGCCCACGCGGGCTTCTGAACTGACTGCGGAGCGGATCGAAGCGATGGGCCGCTTTTTCAAGAACGGGACCTTCGAGCACGAACTTCTTCAAGCCTATGGTTCCGCCGACATGGTGGTCCTCGCGATCATTGAACGCCCGCATGTCGAGGTCGGCGGTCTGCCAGCCCAGGATTGGCCGCTGCGGGTTACCTTGGTCTATCGCCGCGAAGAGGCGGAATGGCGCCTGGTGCATCGGCACGCTGACCCCCTGGTCAAGGGCGTGCGCCTGGAGCAGGCGGCGGCCCTTGCTCGCGGCGAAGCCGCGTGATGCGAAGAGTGTTGCCATCCCGGCGGAGCGCTCTGGCAGTTGGTCCAAAGCCCGCTGAAGGGTTTTCGCTTCTCGTCGATGCAAAACGTCATTTTATGGCGCCAAATGTGGCCCGATGCGCCTTGCGAGCACCTGCTGGTGCCGGTGGAGTAGATCTGCCATAGTCATGCGCCCTGCTCGCTACAGACGGTTGAAAACGGCTGAAAGCAACGCCTGAAGTCAGGGCCACGTTGCCGACCCTGGTCGCGCCTTGCGGATCCTCGAAACGCCAGGCGCGGACCCTCATTCTTCGGCCGCTTCGCCTATGCGAGCCTGACTGCCCGAAAGCCGCATAGATTGTTCAGGTGCGATGGGTCCCGTTGGATCTAGCGCGGGTGAAGGGTCACAATGGTCGGATGGAAATTTGAGGGAGAACGATCATGACCTTGCCCAGCTACGCAATGAACCAGGTAAATTTCCCGGAGGTGTACGAGCGGTGGCTCGTCGGCCCTCTCTTCCGTCCATGGGCCGAGATGGCTCTTGACGAGTTGGAATTGTCTTCGGGCGATCGCGTACTCGATATCGCTTGTGGAACAGGAATAGTGGCGCGCGTTGCAAGAGAGCGGCTCGGTGGAGCCGGATTTATCGTCGGTGTCGACGTCAGCGCGGACATGCTTGCCGTGGCGCGGGCTGTAGAGCCAGCCGTCGACTGGCGCCAGGGCAATGCCGGCGAGTTGCCTCTGCGCAGTGGTGAGACGTTCGACGTGGTCGTCTGCCAGCAAGGACTGCAGTTCTTTCCTGACAAACCCGCGGCGGCGACGCAGATGCGTCGCGCGCTGACGAAGGGTGGCAGGCTGGCAATCGCCACGTGGCGCCCGGACGACGAAATCCCGTTCTTTCGCGACCTGCGCCGCGTCGCAGAGCGCCATCTGGGCGCCATCGCCGATCAGCGGTACAGCTTCGGGGAAGCGGCTCCGCTTGAGGCGCTGCTGCGAGACGCCGGCTTCCACGAGGTCCGATCGAGGATTGTTTCGCGCACCATCCATTTCGGGGAAGGCGTACCTTTCCTGCATTTGAATACAATGGCGCTGGTCGGGATGAGTTCCTTAGCCAAGGAATTGGGTGATCAGGAACGCAAGCGCGTCGTGGACGCGATCGTGAGCGGGAGTGCGTCCGTGCTGCAGCCATACACCATCGGGTCGGGACTGGCCTTCGAGCTCAGCACCAATCTGGCGACAGCCAAAGGCTAAATGACCTCTCACCAGCGGAGAACTGGTTCGATCGAGTATTGTGCCGAGAATGGCTGCTCATTCACAATCTGCCGTTCGAGAACCGAAAGGATTGCCCGGCTGCAGTCGAGGGCAGACCACCTCAGGGAAATTTCTGCTCGCCAATCGAGAGGCTTCACAAGCAACGCATCGGCTACGCAGTCCTCGATTAAAACCAGCTTGTATTACATTTCGAATTATTTTGCCGCACTGTGGCCATTGTGCCGCCATTATCCATGACTAGTTGAATGAAGCACTGACCGTTCTTCTTGTCTTTTTCGACGTTGACGGCTCAACGTTGGAAATAGACCTGCCCCAAAATATCTGGGCGGCTAGACAAGGAACGGAGGGGGACCTGGCGTCACTCCAAAGAACATTTGAATTCTTTGCTTGCGGAGCCTTCGTCCTTTCGGGCGGACGGCCTTTGTCGAAAAGGATGGCGGGGCTTGGCCTGGCGGCGACCGTGGCAGCCATGCCATGGCCGGTCTATTCGGGAGTCCTGGTCAACGGCGTGACCGAAGCCGCGGTTGCCACTGCTGTTCCGTTCTCGGCTCTGAGTTTCCCCTCGGCCGCGCCCGAGTTCGACATCATCGATCCAGACACCATATCGACCTCTGGACGCGAGGGAGAACGCACGCTGGCCGAGGCATTGAAGGGCACCGTCTCCATCCTTTCCGAAGGCGCGGAACAGATCGTCATCGGCATGTCGATGCACGAGTTCGGCGAGTACAAGGTGTCGCAGCACATCGCCAGCGAAATCCTTCGTGCAGCCAAGGACACCCAATTTCCTGCCGATACGCTTTTTGCGATCGCCGAAAAGGAATCCTCTTTCGACATCAACAATCGCCCGTCTAAAGGGTCGGCGCTTGGTCTTATGCAATTCCTCGACCAGACATGGCTCGAGGCGGTGAAGAAGCACGGTGCAGAATTCGGCCTGGGCGACGAAGCGGAACTGATACGGACCCGCCCTGAGGGCAAACGCGAATACCATTTCGTCGAGGACAAGGCCGAAGAACAGCGCATCCTTGAATTCAGGCGCGATCCCTATCTGTCGGCGGCACTTGCGGCCAAGAACCTTCTTGCGGCCAAGCAACGCATCGAAGCTCGTCTTGAGAAGGCCATGGATGAAAGGGATCTCTACCTCCCCCATTTCCTTGGCACCAACGGGGCAGCAGCGCTCCTGTCGAATGCCGATGAGAAGCCCAATGCCACGGCCAGCACAATCTTCCCCAAGGCGGCACGCTTCAATATTGCGATCTTCAAGGCCGAGGGAAAACAGCTCACCGTCGGCCAGTTTCACCAGCGCCTGCGCTCCTTCCTGGAAGCCCGCATCGGCAAATACAGCGATGTCGAAACGCGCGTGAAACAGGCTGACCTGTCCTGGACGTCGGGTTTCGAGAATCTCGTCTACGATCTGGGCAAACGGCTGGCGATGGCAATGCGGCGGTAACCAGCCAGGTATCGGGTTTTAACCTCTAGGCGTGACCGGCGGCCAGGCTGAGATGCGCGAGGTCGATACCGATCGAAGCGAGTATCCGGTCGTATTTGCGTTCGATGTCGGTATCGAACAGAAGCTCCGCATTTGCCGGGCAGGTCAGCCAACCGTTCTCGGCGATTTCGCTTTCCAGCTGACCGGCGCCCCAGCCCGAATAGCCGAGCGCCATCAGCGCGTGCCGAGGCCCGCGGCCCGACGAAATGGCGCGCAATATGTCGACGGTCGCGGTCAGGCAAATGTCGTCGGAGACGGCCAGCGACGATTCCACCCGGTAGTCGCCCGAATGCAGGACGAAGCCGCGGCTGCGGTCCACCGGTCCGCCGTTGCGGACGACGAAGTCGCGGGCCTGCGCGGGCAAGCGGATCGCCTCCTGTTCGTTCATGATGCCGAGTTGCACGAGCAGATCCGGAAACAGCATCTGCTGTGTCTGGTTGATGACCAGGCCCATCGCGCCTTCGTCGCTGTGCGCGCAAATATAGATGACGGAGCGCGTGAAGCGGTCGTCCTTCATGCCGGGCATGGCAATCAGGAACTGGTCGTCGAGAAAGCCGCGTCCCGCAGCCATCTTCTTGTGGCGCAACAAGTCCATGAGGGGAGCGTAACGCGTTTCTGGAGCGCCGAAAAGATGCGCCGCGCGCGATTTGGACGCAGATGTGCATCCAAGCCACGCAAAGCTGTGCCCGAGGTCACACAAAGCTGTGCCCGAGGTCACGCAAATATGATAGCAGCGACGCCATGAAGTCATTGCGCAGCCATGAACGGACGCTCAAATCACCGCCATGCAAAGCTTGAAAGTCCTGCTGCTCAGCGCCGCTGTCGGATGTGGAACCGGTCTTCCCGCCGCAGCCTCCTCGTCGATCTCGTACGAAAGCGAAGGCGGCAAAGTACGCCTTGTGACCAGCGGCAAGCCCGACACAGCCGGACGCATCCATGGCGTCCTCGATATTTCGCTCAAGCCTGGCTGGAAAACCTACTGGCGCGATCCGGGCGACGCGGGCGTGCCGCCGCAAATCGATATCTCGGCCAGCACCAACATTGCCAACGCGACGTTTTCGTTTCCACCACCCCAGCGCCACGACGACGGCTCCGGCAAATGGGCCGGCTACGACCATCCGGTTTCGCTGCCGGTAACGTTCACGCTGTCGGCGCCGAACGAGCCGGCCGTCATCGTTGCCGATATCTTTCTCGGAATTTGTGAGACCATCTGCATCCCGGTGCAAACAAAGCTGACCATCGATCCGGGCTCCGATCCGGACAATGTCGAAGACGCCGCTTTGGTGAAGGCGGCGCTTGCAACGCTGCCTGCTCCCGCAAGACCCGATTTCGGCGTCAATATCCTGCCGGGCGACCGCGCGACACTGATTGTCGAGGCGAGCTTTCCGGGCAATCCCAAAGCAGCGGATTTCTTCGTCGCCGGCGAGCGGGACTACATGTTCGGCGTGCCGGCCCGCAGCGAAAAGGACGGCAAGCTGGTGTTTACCGTGCCGATCCTCGACAGACCGACGACGACGCCGACGGATGGCGGACTTTACTACACGCTGACAACTGCGGCCGGCGCCGTCGAAGGCCTGCTGCCGTTCCCTTGATCCCCAGCAAAGGATGTTCAGATCGAACATCCCTTGCTCCGGCCACCCCGACAGTTGCGGGAAACGGCTGAATTCGCTATCGCAAGGACACTCCCTCCCATTTGTCAAAACGAGGACCACGATGATGATTGCCGTTGGCGACAAGCTGCCCCAAGCGACCTTCAAGACGATGACTGCCGACAGCGCAAAAGCGATCACGACGGCCGAGATTTTCTCGGGAAAGAAGGTGGTGCTGTTCGCTGTTCCCGGCGCTTTCACGCCGACCTGCTCCAACAACCATCTGCCCGGCTTTCTGGATAATTACGACGCCATCCTGGCGCGCGGCGTCGACACCATCGCCGTCGTCGCCGTCAACGATGTTCACGTAATGGGTGCCTGGGCCCGCTTCAGCGGCGGTGAAGGCAAGATCCTCTATCTTGCCGACGGCAATGGCGATTTCGTCAAGTCGATCGGTCTCGACGCCGACCTTTCCGGCGGTGGCATGGGGCTGCGCTCGAAGCGGTTTTCGATGATCGTCGACGACGGCAAGGTCGCCGCGCTCAATGTCGAGACAAAGCCTGGCGTCGATGAATCCGGTGCTGCTCACATTCTCGGACAGCTTTCCGTTTTGGCGACAGCATAGGCCGAGGTTGCCGCGGTCCTTTGGCCTGACGATCGCGCTCGTTTCGGCAGCCGCGCGTCCAATTGGGCGTGCAAAGAACGCTGTTCGGGAATTGCCTGCTTTTAGGGGACCTCAATGATGTTTGACCACTTCTGGCGCGCTGTGGCGATCGGCATCGGCGCCACGGCGCTCATGGACCTCTGGGCGATTTTCCTGAACACGGTGTTTGCTCAGCCACGGCCGAACTGGGGACTGGTTGGTCGCTGGGTCTGGCACCTGAGGGACGGCAAGGTCTTCCATGACGATATCGGCGAGGCAGCACCCTATGCGCATGAGTCGGCGCTGGGCTGGGCCTTCCACTATTTTGTCGGCATCGTCTACGGCATCGTTCTGGCCGTTTTGGCGGGAGCGGCGTGGCTGGCCGCGCCGACCTTCCTGCCGGCCTTCATCCTCGGCATCGTCACCGTAGGCGCCGGCTGGTTCCTGCTGGCGCCCGGCATGGGCGCCGGCTGGGCCGCGTCAAAGCGCCCCAACCCGATGCAGATCCGCGCCCTCAACCTCGTATCGCATACTGTGTTCGCGCTCGGACTTTTCGGCACAGCGCTGCTGATCCGCTGAATATGGCGGACCAGACTGGTCAGTAGTCCAGACTGGTCAGTAGCCCAGACTGGTCAGTAGCTTTGGGTCGAGCGGCGCAGTTTCCTGGCTGCCGGCTGTTTGGCTTGGGTGTTTTCCCCGGCCGAAACGGGCGCGGGCCTGGCCGTCTTGTTCTTGAACGGCGCCATGCCGAGCCGCGCCAATTCGTCGGCACGCTCGTTCTCCGGATGGCCGGCATGGCCCTTGACCCAATGCCAGATCACCTGATGACGGTTGCGCGCCTCGTCGAGCGCCTGCCACAGTTCGGCATTCTTCACCGGTTGCCTGGCAGCGGTCTTCCAGCCGTTGCGCTTCCAGCCGTCGATCCAGCTGAAAATGCCGTCCTTGACATAGTTGCTGTCGGTATAAAGATCGACCGCACAGGGTTCTTTCAGCGCATTGAGCGCCGAGATGGCGGCCAAAAGTTCCATGCGGTTGTTGGTGGTAGCAGCCTCGCCGCCCGACAGTTCCTTCGTGACGCCCTTGAAGCGCAGTACAGCCCCCCAGCCGCCAGGCCCCGGATTGCCCGAACAGGCACCATCGGTAAAGATTTCGACGCGCTTGGTCATGTCAGTCCGTATTCGGAAGGAGATTTGATCGCCCGGTGGAAACGCATACGCCTGATATATTCGGTCGGATCGCGTTTCACGACCAGCCCGCCGTTGGCAATGATCAGCCAGTCGTAAAGCCGGGTCAGCATGAAGCGCAGTGCCGAGCCGCGCGCCAGCATCGGCAGCGCAGCTTTCTCTTCGCCGCTCAAGGGCCGCACGCTTTGGTAGCCGGCAAGCAGCGCCGTGCCCTTGGTCAGGTTGAAGGAAAAATCCTTCTCGAAGCACCAGGCATTGAGGCAGGTAGCGACATCATAGGCGTAGAGATCGTTGCAGGCGAAATAGAAGTCGATCAGCCCCGACAGTTTCTCGCCGAGGAAGAAGACGTTGTCGGGGAAAAGATCGGCATGGATGATGCCTTCCGGCAGGCCGTTCGGCCAGTTCCTCTCGAAATCGGCGAAATCGGCATCGACCTCGGCCGCCAGTCCCTGCTCGACCTCGTCGGCGCGAGGGCGAGAGGCGCTCCACAGCTTGCGCCAGCCATCGATGGCAAGGGCATTCGGACGGGTCATCGGAAAGTCGGCGCCGGCCAGATGCAGCGCCGCCAGCGCCTTGCCGACCTCGCCGCAGTGCGCTGATGTCGGCCGCCGCAGCGAAACGCCTTCGAGGAAGGTGATGATGACCGCCGGCCGGCCGGCAAGCGTTCCGATGACGTCGCCATCATGCGCGGTCACCGGAAGCGGGCAGGAAATGCCCTTCCTGGCGAGATGGCTCATGAGGCCGAGGAAGAACGGCAGGTCGGCCTTGTCGACGCGCTTTTCGTAGAGCGTCAGGATGTAGGAGCCGCTGGTCGTGTGCAGCAGGAAGTTCGAGTTCTCGGTGCCTTCGGCTATGCCCTTGTAGGACAGGAGATCGCCGACTGGATAGGCCTTGAGGAACGCGCCGAGCTCGCCTTCGTTGACGTCGGTGTAGACCGCCATGAACCTTACGCGGCCCCGTTGACGAAAGCCATGTCGGCGGCCGTCAGCTCGACGTCGCGCAGCACCCGCATCACCGGAAAATCCTCGGTTTCCGTCGCCGTCACCGCCAGCTCGATAGTTACGTCGAAGCGCTGCCGGAACGCATCGATGATCTCGTCGACGATGATTTCCGGTGCCGAGGCACCTGCCGAAAGACCGAGCGTCGAGATGCCGGCGATCTCGGTCCATGGAATTTCGGAGGCGCGCTGCACCAGAAGCGACATCGAGGCGCCGGCGCGTTCGGCCACTTCGACGAGACGCCGCGAATTTGAGGAGTTGGGAGCGCCGACGATCAGGAAGAGATCGGCACCCGCGGCGGTCTCCTTGACCGCTTCCTGGCGATTGGTGGTGGCGTAGCAGATCGATTCCGCTGCCGCCGCATGCAAATCGGGAAAACGATCCTTAAGCACCCGAATGATGCCGGCGGTGTCCTCGACCGACAGCGTCGTCTGGGTGACGAACCCGAGCGCCTGCGGGTCGGCGGGCACCAAATTCGCGGCGTCGGCTTCGGTCTCGATCAAGGTGACGGCGCCGTCCGGCAACTGCCCCATCGTGCCGATCACTTCCGGGTGGCCGGCATGGCCGATCAGAAGCACATGACGGCCGAGCCGCTGATGGCGCATTGCCTGCTTGTGGACCTTCGACACCAGCGGGCAGGTGGCGTCGAGATAGAAGAGGTTGCGCGCCTGGGCGTCCGCCGGCACCGACTTCGGCACGCCATGCGCCGAAAAGACGACCGGGCTCTGGCGATGCTCAGCCGGTATCTCGGAGAGCTCCTCGATGAACACCGCACCGAGGCTTTGCAGCCCCTCGACGACGTAGCGATTATGCACGATCTCGTGGCGAACATAGACCGGCGCGCCGTATTTCTTCAGCGCCAGCACGACGATCTGGATGGCGCGGTCGACGCCGGCGCAGAAGCCGCGCGGCTGGCAGAGCCTTATCGTCAGCGGTGGCTTTGTCGTCGTGTGAAGCATGATTCCCGGCCGGTTGGTCGTAGCGTGAACTCAAGTCTTGAACTCAAGGCGCGAAATGAGGTGCGCACCCCTGCCCTGTCAAGGGCACCAGTGCTGATCATTCTTCTTTCGCCGGGCGGCGAAGCCTGAAGATGAGGACGCCGGCAAGGGCAGCGGCAAGGCCGTACCAGGTTACGGCGTATTGCAGATGGCTGTTCGGCAGCTCGATGATTGTAACGCCGCCGACCGGCAGCCCGCCCGGGTTCGGCGTGGCGTCCGCGTCGATAAAGAATGGCACCAGCCCCGCACCTGCCGGCAGACCGGCGCTGGCCGCCATGGCGTCGCGATCCTTCCAGTAGAAGATGTTTTTCTGCGGATCATTGTCGGGAAGCATCATCGAGGGCTTTGCCGGCAGCGGATTGCGGGCGAGCCCCGTCACCGTCACTTGGCCCGCACCCTGGCTTTGCGGACGCTTGGCTGCGTCCTTGAGATCGTACGGCACGAAGCCGCGATTGATCAGAACGAAGCGCCCGTCCTCCAGATGCAAGGGCGTGAAGACATCGAAACCGGACTGGCCTTCCCAGGTCGCGAAGAAATGTCGCTCGCCTTGATGCAGGAACGTGCCTGATGCCGTCACCGGCGTGTAATCCACATCGCCGCTGGCGGCAAACCGCTTTTCGACCTCGGCCAACGGCACGGGCGCTGAGTGCGTGCGCCGGTCGATGGTCTGGAGAAGACCCTCTTTCCAGTACAGGCGCTGGAGCTGCCAGGTGCCGAGCGCCAGCAGGATGAAGAACAGCACGAGGCCGAGGCCAAGCAGCAATGCCGTCTTCGGCCGCGAACGGCCCGCAATCGAAGCGGATGTCGTGCTCATTCGCCGAGGTCCAGCCTGCCCTCTGCCGCCTTGTTGCGGTATTGCAGCGTCAGGAGCACGCCCTTGATCAGCCTGAGCGCGCCCAGGCAAAGCACCAGCGTCAGCGGTATCCACAGCAGGAAATGCAGCCAGAGCGGCGGGCTGAGCGTCACCTCCATCCACAGCGCCAGCCCGACTACGATGAAGCCGATGATCAGGATGACGAACACCGCCGGACCGTCGCCGGCATCGGCGTAGGAATAGTCGAGGCCGCAATTGGCGCAGCGTTCGCCGACGGTGAGGAAGCCGGAAAACAGCCGGCCCTCGCCGCAGCGCGGGCAGCGGCCGTGCAGGCCAGCCGAAATCGGATCGATTGCTGGCCAGATCGCCTTGTCGTCGCTCATTGCGATACTTTAGTGCCCTTCACCCCAAAAGGTAAGGCGGCCACGTCGCCGCAGCCGCCTCATCGATTTCCTCAGGAAGATTTCAGTGGCCTTCGATGACCGCGCCGCTCGAGGCCCAGACATAGATCGACGCGAACAGGAACAGCCAGACTACGTCGACGAAGTGCCAGTACCAGGCGGCGGCCTCGAAGCCGAAATGGTGCTTGGGCGTGAAGTCGCCCTTCATCGCGCGGACCAGGCAGACCAGCAGGAAGATGGTGCCGATGATGACGTGGAAGCCGTGGAAGCCGGTCGCCATGAAGAAAGTGGCGCCGTAGATCGAATCCCTGAAGCCGAACGGCGCGTGCATGTATTCGTAAGCCTGCACCATGGTGAACAGGATGCCGAGACCGACGGTCAGCACCAGGCCGTTGATCAGCCCCTTGCGGTCGCCATGAAGCAGCGCGTGGTGCGCCCAGGTCACCGTAGTGCCCGACAGAAGCAGGATGACGGTGTTGTAGAGCGGCAGGTGGAAGGGGTCGAGGACCTCAACGCCCTTCGGCGGCCAGACACCGCCGGTGAAGGTGGCGCGGGCATATTGCTGTGCCTCGCCGGGAAACAGGCTGGCGTCGAAGAAAGCCCAGAACCAGGCGACGAAGAACATCACCTCGGAAGCGATGAACATGATCATGCCGTAGCGCAGATGCAGCGACACAACACGCGTGTGGTGGCCTTCATGCGCTTCCCTGATGGTATCCGACCACCAGGCGTACATGGTGTAGATGACGATCAAGAGGCCGATGAAGAACAGCCACGGATTGGCGATGTTGAAGCCGAAGATCGGGAAATCGCCGCCCTTGAGATACTGCATGTAACAGACGCCGCCGATCGCGGTGACCAACGCGCCGACCGAGCCGAGGAATGGCCACGGGCTCGGGTCGACGAGGTGGTAGTCATGTTGTGGTTTTGCGTGCGCGTCTGCCATATCAACCCCCGAGGCTTCGTTCGGTATGTGAAACTTTGTTGCTTGTGCCTTCGGCCGGCACTGTCGACGCCACCGGCTTGGTCTTCTCGTTCTTCTCGACCGGGAACATCGTGTAGGACAGGGTAATCGTCTTCAGGTCCTTCAATTCCGGCGCATTGACGATGTCGGGATCTACATAGAACACGATCGGCATGTCCAGCGTCTCGCCAGGCTTCAGCGTCGTATCGGTAAAGCAGAAACACTCAACCTTGTTGAAGTAAGACCCCGCAAATTCCGGCTGCACATTAAAGGTCGCGCGGGCCGTCGTGGCGCGGACGAACTTGTTGGTCGCGCTATAATGCGCCTGCGCCGTCTCGCCTATCTTGATGGTGACGGAGCGGGCGACCGGCTCGAACTGCCAGGGCACGCCGGCCGTGTTGGCGTCGAAACGGATGGTGATATCGCGGTCGAGCACCCGGTCGGCATATTGGTGCGTTGCGCGTTTCACAGTGCCGCCGTAACCGGTCGCCTGGCAGAACATCGCGTAGAGCGGCACCGCGGCATAGGCCATCCCGATCATGCCGCCGAAAAAGGCGATGCAGACGCCGGCGACGACGCGGTTGGTGTTCTTCTTTTGAGGATTGGTCACTGTTTGGCGGTTCATCTTGAGCCTCACATCGTTCCGGTGAGGTTGTGACCGAATTTCACGACGGTCGCGATGTAGAAGATGACGACAAGCACCGCCAGCGCCAGGCCGATGGCTACCGAGCGGTTGCGCCGGGCCTTCTGCTGGCGCTCCGTCAGCGTGACGAGTTCAAGCTTCTTGTCGGCCATGGTCATGCTCCGCCCGTGGCGAGCGCGCGCCCGACAACGCAGTCGGCAAGGTAGATGGCGAAGATGGCGAAGAGGTAGAGCAGCGAGTAGCCGAACAATGCCTTGGCTGGCTTCATCACATGGTCGTCATCCGCCATCCGCAGCACCTGCCACGCATACCAGACGAAGCCGGCGCCAAGCAGCACCGCAAGGACGCCATAGACGGGTGTGGTGAAGCCGAGCGCCCATGGCAGCACGCCAACCGGCGCAAGGATCAGCGCATAGGCGAAGATCTGGCGTCGGGTCGAAGCCTGGCCGGCGACATTCGGCATCATCGGGATGCCGGCCCTGGCATAGTCCTCGGACTTGAAGAGGGCGAGCGCCCAGAAATGCGGCGGCGTCCACAGGAAGATGATCAGGAACAGGACGACGCTTTCCAGGCTGACGGTTCCGGTCACCGCGGCCCAGCCGATCACCGGCGGAATGGCGCCGGCAGCACCGCCGATGACGATGTTCTGCGGGGTCCAGCGCTTCAGCCACATCGTGTAGACGACGGCATAGAAGAAGATGGTGAAGGCCAGGAGCGTCGCCGACAACCAATTGACCAGCACGCCGAGCGTCATCACCGACAGCACCGACAGCACCAGGCCGAAACTCAGCGCCTCGCCTGGCCGGATGCGGCCGGCCGGCACCGGACGGCTGGCGGTCCTGGTCATCACCGCATCGATATCGGCGTCATACCACATGTTGAGCGCGCCGGACGCGCCAGCACCAATGGCAATAGCCAGGATCGCGATCACCGCCAGAAGCGGATTGATGGCCACAGGTGCCGCGACCAGGCCGACAAAGGCGGTGAACACCACCAGCGACATGACGCGCGGCTTCAACAGTGCGAAGAAATCGCCCGCCGTCGCTTCCGACATGCGAAAGCCCGGTTCGTCAGTCAAGGTGTCGTCGACAAGGGCCATGCGTACTTAAAGTCCATCATTCCGTTGGCCAAAACCGCCGGGCGAACCGGCGATTCAGTATTCGCCCAGGCAGAAGCCTATTTGATCTTCGGCAGCTGTTCCCACTGGTGGAAGGGCGGCGGCGAAGGCAGCTGCCATTCAAGCGTCGTCGCACCCTCGCCCCATGGATTGGCGCCGGCCACCCGCTTCTTCTGGAAGGCCTCGAACACGCCATAGAGGAAGATGACCACGCCGACGGCCGAAATATACGAGCCGTAGGACGACACCATGTTCCAGCCGGCAAACGCATCCGGATAGTCGATGTAGCGGCGCGGCATGCCTGAAAGTCCGAGGAAATGCTGCGGGAAGAAGACGAGGTTGACGCCGACGAAGGTAACCCAGAAGTGGGTATTGGCGATGACAGGCGAATACATGTAGCCGGTCATCTTCGGGAACCAGTAGTACCAGCCGGCGAAGATGGCAAAGACCGCGCCCAGCGACAGCACATAATGGAAATGCGCGACCACGTAATAGGTGTCGTGCAGCGGGCGGTCGAGACCGGCATTGGCAAGCTGGACGCCGGTAACGCCGCCGACGGTGAACAGGAAGATGAAGCCAATCGCCCACAGCATCGGGGTCTTGAGCGAAATCGACCCGCCCCACATGGTGGCGATCCACGAGAATATCTTCACGCCCGTCGGCACCGCGATAACCATCGTGGCGAAGACGAAATAGCGCTGCGTGTCGAGCGACAGGCCGGTCGTGTACATGTGGTGCGCCCAGACGATGAAGCCGACCGCCCCGATCGCGACCATGGCATAGGCCATGCCGAGATAGCCGAAGATAGGCTTCCTGGAGAAGGTCGAGACGATGTGGCTGACGATGCCGAAGCCCGGCAGGATCAGGATGTAGACTTCCGGGTGCCCGAAAAACCAGAACAGGTGCTGGAACAGGATCGGGTCGCCGCCGCCGTCGGGCGCGAAGAAGGTGGTGCCAAAATTGCGATCGGTCAAAAGCATGGTGATGCCGCCGGCCAGAACCGGAAGCGACAGCAGCAGCAGGAAAGCGGTGATCAGCACCGACCAGGCGAACAGCGGCATCTTGTGCAGCGTCATGCCAGGCGCGCGCATGTTGAAGATGGTGGTGATGAAATTGATGGCGCCGAGGATCGATGAGGCGCCGGCGATGTGCAGCGACAGGATCGCAAGATCCATCGCCGGTCCGGGCTGGCCCGAGGTCGATAGCGGCGGATAGATCGTCCAGCCGCCGCCGACGCCGTAGGCGCCAGGCGCGCTCGGCACGAAGGCCGAGATGATCAGAAGGATGAAAGCCGGTGGCAGCAACCAGAACGAGACGTTATTCATGCGCGGGAATGCCATGTCCGGCGCGCCGATCATGATCGGCACCATCCAGTTGGCGAAGCCGCCGATCAACGCCGGCATGACCATGAAGAAGATCATGATCAGCGCATGGGCGGTGGTGAAGGCATTGTACATGTTCTTGCCGCCGTCGAGCGCAGCGTCGGCGTTCAAGCCGTAGACCATCTGCGCCAGGCCGGTGAAAATCTGGATCCCAGGCTCCTGCAGTTCCATACGCATGACGACCGAAAGGGCACCGCCGACGCAGCCGGCCATGATCGCGAAGATCAGGTAGAGTGTGCCGATATCCTTGTGGTTGGTCGAATACACCCACCGCACCCAGCCATGATACGGCTTGTGGTCGTGGTCGTGAGCTGCAGCGTCTGCCATGTTCGGCTCCGTTCCCTGATCTTTTCTGGTCGCGGCATCAGTTGCCGGCGGCCGCTACCTTGTCTTTGCCGTCGACCTCGGCCATCAGCGCCTTGTTGGCGCCGGGAAGGTCGGTGCCGGCTGCTGCCAGCCAGGTCTTGTACTGGGCGTCGGAGACGACGCGGATCGCGATCGGCATGAAGGCGTGGTCCTTACCGCAGAGCTCCGAGCACTGGCCGTAATAGAGGCCTTCCTTTTCCGCCTTGAACCAGACCTCGTTGATGCGACCCGGAACCGCGTCGGTCTTGATGCCGAAGGACGGCATGGCAAAGGCGTGGATCACGTCTGCCGCCGTCACCAGCACCCGGGTCATGGTGTTGACCGGCACCACCATCTCGTTGTCGACGGCGAGCAGGCGCGGATAAGCGCCGCGGTCCTCCTTGCCGGCCGCGGCGCGGTCAGAATCCGCCAGGATCGCCGAGTTGAAGGAAAGCGTGTTTTCGGTCTGGTATTCGTAATCCCAGTTCCACTGGTTTCCCGTCGCCTTGACGGTCAGCTTGGCTTCCTCCGGCGGCGTGTATTGCGCAGTCAAGAGCTGGAACGAGGGGATGGCGAGCAAGAGCAGGACGACGACCGGCCCGACCGTCCAGATTACCTCAATCAGCGTGTTGTGGCTGGTGCGCGACGGGGTCGGGTTGACGCTCGCGCGAAACTTCAGGATGCAATAGGCGATGAGAAAGAGCACAAAGAGGGTGATCGGCACGATGAACCACAGCGTATAGTGCTCGAACCGGGCGATCTGCCGCATCATGTCGGTGGCTGCGGGCTGGAAGGTCATCTCCCACGGCGCAGGCTGGGCCGCATGGGCGGATGCACCGGTGAACAGTGTGGCGGCAGCGCTTGCCAGGAGTTTGGCGCCTGCTAGGAATTTTCTCATTGCCGTCATTATCTCCCAGTTCCTCGCGATCGGACCGCAAGAATATCGAACAACGCCGGGACGGGAATCCCGGATAGTCCCGAGGCTGGTTCAAACCATACTCTATTTGCCTCTGCAAGAAAGGAGCGGGGGAAACCGTGCGGCATTTTTGCGCGCAAGCGCGGCTGCGCCTTGTGGCGGCGGCCGCGGCGGTGTCGGACCCGCGAACGCCCGAGCGGCGGAGTGTCTCGGCAAAATGCGCCGGGCCGTCGCAATTCGGGCGAATTTGGCACGGAAAAGCGCACAATTGCCTTGGTCGAGGCAGGCCGGCAGTGGTCTCATCCTTTACTTGCCCTTGGCGCAGCTTAAAGTGCCGTGATTCGCAATGGAGCCGTCATGAACTCTTGGCTTTGGGGACTTGGGCTTTCGAGACTTGGGCTTTCGAGAAGCTTGTCGAACGTCATCCTTCTCGCTGCCGTGTCTTGCGTTGGCCTTGCTGGGATCGGCCTGTCCTATGTTGGCTCGTTTGGCCTCAGCCAGGCCAATGCCGCGCAGCCAAGCGGCAAGGTGCGGACGACGCATGGCGCATGGTCGATCATCTGCGACACGCCGGCTGGCGCCACATCGGAACAATGCGTGATGATGCAGAACGTCGTCGCCGAAGACCGTCCCGAGATGGGGCTTTCCGTCGTCGTGCTGCGCACCGCCGACAACAAGGCCGAAATCCTGCGCGTGCTGGCGCCGCTCGGCGTGCTGCTGCCCAACGGGCTCGGCCTCAATGTCGACGGCAAGGATATCGGCCGGGCCTATTTCGTGCGTTGCTTCCAGGACGGCTGCTATGCCGAGGTCATTCTCGAAAAGCCGTTGCTCGATACGCTGAAGACCGGAACGTCGGCCACCTTCATCGTCTTCCAGACGCCGGAGGAAGGTATCGGCATTCCGGTCGAGCTCAAGGGTTTCGCCGACGGTTTCGCCGCCCTGCCTTGAGGCGGGGCGAGAGGCCCAAAACCCTGCTGACGAAAATGAGATTGTGACCGCCTTTGGCTACAGCGCCGCGCGTCCAAGGACGCGCAAAGGACGCTGTAGCGCTTCGATTTTGCGCATAATCCTTTCCGAAAATCGATCCCGATTTTTGGGTCATGCACAGACAATGGTCATTGCCGATTGTCTGGACGCACCTTCGCGCCTACATCGTGAGGACAATCTCTTTCCACGGATGGACCGCGCCATGAACAGCCTGATCGGCCAATTCGACATTTCCGACGATCGCATCAAGCAGATCGTCGCCGAGACCATCAACGGCGCCGACGACGGCGAGTTGTTCCTCGAATACAGCGAGAGCGAAGCGCTGATGTTCGACAATGGCCGGCTGAAGACCGCCAATTTCAACACAGACCAAGGCTTTGGCCTGCGCGCGGTCGCCGGCGAAGCGAGCGGCTACGCGCATTCCAGCGATCTTTCGGAAGCGTCGCTGCTGCGCGCGGCCGACGCTGTCTCGACCGTCAAGAGCGGCTATTCCGGCACGCTTGCTGCGGCTCCCACCCGTACCAACCGCCATCTCTATGGCGATGAGAACCCGATCCCCTCGCCCTCCTTCGAGGCCAAGGCCAAGCTCCTTCAGGAAATCGATGCGTGGCTGCGAGGCGAGGATCCGCGCGTGCGGCAGGTGACGGCGTCGCTCGCCGCCTCCTGGCAGCATGTCGAGATCGTGCGTGCCGACGGCCAGATGGTGCGCGACATCCGCCCGCTGGTCAGGATCAATGTGTCGGTGGTGGTCGGCGACGGCGATCGCCAGGAGAGCGGCTCCTACGGCATGGGCGGACGCAAAGGGTTTGGCGAATTCCTGGTCGAGGAGAGCTGGAAGCACGCCGCCAAGGAAGCGCTGCGGCAAGCGCTGGTCAACCTCGAGGCCATCCCGGCGCCGGCCGGGACGTTCGACATCGTGCTGTCCAGCGGCTGGCCGGGCGTCATGCTGCACGAGGCCGTCGGCCACGGGCTGGAAGGCGACTTCAACCGCAAGAAGACATCGGCCTTCGCCGGGCTGATGGGCCAGCAGGTGGCCGCCAAGGGCGTCACAGTCGTCGACGACGGCACCATGGCCGAGCGGCGCGGCTCGCTGACCGTCGATGACGAAGGCACGCCGTCGGCCCGCAACGTGCTGATCGATGACGGCAAGCTTGTCGGCTATATGCAGGATCGCCAGAACGCCCGGCTGATGGGCATGAACGCCACCGGCAACGGACGGCGCGAAGGCTACGCGCACCAGCCGATGCCGCGCATGACCAACACCTGTATGACGTCAGGCGACATGGAGCCGGACGAAATCATCGCCTCGGTCAAGAACGGCATCTATGCCGTCTCCTTCGGCGGCGGCCAGGTCGACATCACCTCGGGAAAATTCGTGTTTGGCTGCACCGAGGCCTACATGATCGAGGACGGCAAGGTGACGCAGCCGGTCAAGGGCGCCATGCTGATCGGCAATGGGCCGGATGCCATGCATCGGGTTGCGATGATCGGCAACGACATGAAGCTCGACACCGGCATCGGCATGTGCGGCAAGGCCGGCCAGGGCGTGCCGGTCGGCGTTGGCCAGCCGCACCTCAGGATGAACCAGATGACGGTTGGCGGAACGCGGGTTTGATAGAAGCTGCGGTTCTTGTCTTACATTCAGAGGATGCGCCGCGATGGCCAACCCGGAAAGACTCGTAACCACTGTCTCGACCAAGGGGCAGGTCACCCTGCCCAGCGCGATCCGCAAGCGGAGGGAATGGGACGCCGGCACACGTCTTCTGGTCGAAGATACTCCGGAGGGCGTGCTACTGAAGCCTGCGCCAGTCTTCGCCGAGACACGGCCAGAAGACGTGTTTGGATCCCTGCCCCATAGACGTTGGAAGAAATGGACGCGGGTGTGCTGGCCGAAGCGCGGCGGCGCGGCCGGCTCGAACTGCCCTAAAGCCATGAAGCCGGCGTTTTCGGCAAGCGATGGTCGGGATCGATGACCTTCAGACGGGGTGTGTTGCTCTCGTTCCATCGCCACAGCGCGACGCATTTGCCGCCGGGCGACATGAAGGAGGGGTAGATCACGCCATGCTGCCCATCGGCAATCAGGCGATCTCTCAGCGTATGCGTCTCAGGCACAAGGCCTTGATCCATGATGTCGCGCCATTCACATCGGTGAATGTCCGCCGTCACGCCGAGCCTGGTCAGCACATCAGCGTCCGTAAGGTCGGCCAGGCGCGCGCCTGAAAGTGCGAGTTGCGCAATCAGCGCCGGATGCTGGACAAAGCCCTGATTGTACTCCGCCCAAGCAGTGGACAATTCGCCCGCGGCATAGATCGTCGTGGCGCCCACTGGATTCCAGCGACCGCCAAAGCGGGCTGCTCCTTCGCCGGAAAGCGGCAGATGCGCCCAACGCGGCACGAAGGCGCGCCATAGGCTCAGTCTATTTTCAGGCATAGATGCCGGAGCGGACTGCCTCCAGATAGGCAAGCACCTTGTCCGTCTTGCCCTCTCGAACGAGATCGTAGGCGGTCTTTCCCGCCCAGCCGGGGATCGGCTGATGCTTGAACCAGATTGCCGCACGCTGTTCATCGCCGGCCATCTCGCCTGCCATCGCAAGGATACGGACAATCGGACTCAATGCGGCGTCGACCTTGCGCGCGCCGGTCTTGGCGGCAAGCGTGTTGCGCGCGACGCCGATCAGGCCCGCCAGTTCGGTCAGATTGACGCCCAGCAGTTCAGCCACCCGTCTTGCCGAAAGAAATGGCGTCCGCTCGTCGCCAAAGCGCGATGCCCTGATATCGAGAGCTGCGGTATTCATAACAGGTTCCTAGCACATTTTGAACAGGTCACGCTCAAAATATGTTCATTTTGCGCGAAATTCAAGCTCAACAAGTGCGGACCCGCTACCGCCTTCGCTTCGGCTTCTCCAGAAGCGCGACGGCCTCGACATGCGGCGACCACAGGAACTGGTCGATCGGCGTCACGCTTTTCAGGGCGTAGCCGCCATCGACGAGGATGCGCAAGTCGCGCGCCAGCGTCACCGGATTGCAGGAAACCGCGGCGACCAGCGGCACGTCGGAACGGGCGATCTGCTTCGACTGGTCTTCGGCGCCGGCGCGGGGCGGATCGAAGACGACGCCGTCGAAGGCATTCAGTTCCCTCGAAGTGAGCGGCCGCCGGAACAGGTCGCGGCGTTCGCTGGTCACGCGCTTCAGACCGCTGGCGAAACGGAATGCCCGGTCGAGCGCCGAAAGCGCTGCCGCATCCCCCTCCACCGCATGGACCTCCGACCTGGCGGCCAGGCGCAGCGCAAAGCTGCCGCAGCCGGCGAAGAGATCGGCTATCTTCCTGGCACGCGCGAGGTGCCGACCGACGATGTCGGCCATCGCCTGCTCGGCGGCTTCGGTGGCCTGCAGGAAGGCGCCCGGCGGCACCGCGACGGCGATGTCGCCGAACATGACAACCGGCTTTTTGGGCTCGATGATGATCTCGCCATCGATCGAAAGCCTGGCCAATCCCTGAGCGATGGCGAAATTGGAGGCGACGCGGCGCTGGTTCTCGCCGAGCTTGCCGGACTCGTGAACCGCGACATCGAGGCCGGAGCCGGTCGCCGTGACCGTCATGCGGAACGATTTCGTCGTGGCGCAAACCAGTTCGGCAAGTGCTCTCAGGCGGGCGAGCTTTGCGACGATCTCGGGCAGCGAGATCGGGCATTCCTCGATGGAAATGATCTCGGACGACAACGCCCGAACGAAGCCGAGCAGCATGCCAGCCTCGCTGCGCCGGGCGGTGAACACGACGCGCCGGCGCGTCTGCGGCGCGCACGGCACCAGCGCGTCAATGTCGCAACTGATGCCCTTGCCGTTGAGCGCATGCGCAACCTTGTCACGCTTCCACCGATGATAGGCTTCGGCCTCGAGATGCTGGATGGCGCAGCCGCCGCATTCGGTGAAATGCCGACAGGCAGGGTCGATGCGAAGCGGCGAAGCCGCCAGCACCGACATCAGCGTGGCGCGGTCCTTTTCGCGCGCGGCGGTGACGGTTTCACCGGGCAGCGTGAACGGAATGAAAAGCTCGCCGGTTTCGGTTTCGGCGACGCCGTCGCCCTGGGAGCCCAGCCGTGTGATCGTGAAGCGCGCGTTCATCGGCCTCCGATCCCCCTGTTCTCGATACCGGCGTCCTTGATCCCGGCGAGCAGGAACTCGCGGTTGCCGTCGCCGCCTTCGATCGGCGACAGATGCAGTCCGAGCGAGCGCCAGCCGGGGACGCCGTCCAACCAATCCTGCAGCAGGCCGGCAACCCGCGCGGCATCGTATGGATCTTTCAGCAAGCCGCCCTTGCCGATCGCCTCGCGGCCCGCCTCGAATTGCGGCTTGACCAGAAATATTGCTTTGGCGCCGCTCCTGGCAATGGCGAGCGCCGGCGGCAGCGCCAGTTTCAACGAGATGAAGCTGACGTCGGAGACGATAAAATCTGGAATGCGATCGGCAAGATCGGCGGTCGAAAGATCACGGGCGTTCAATCCCTCGATGACCGTCACACGCGGATCGCCGGCGATATCCGGATGTATCTGGCCATGCCCGACATCGATCGCCGTGACATGCGCCGCGCCGCGTCCGAGCAGCACTTGAGTGAAGCCTCCGGTCGAGGCGCCGACGTCGAGCGCTTCGCTGCCGGCTGGATCGAGGCCGAAATAGTCGAGCCCGGCGATCAGCTTCAGCGCAGCACGCGACAAATAGCCCTGCGCCGGATCATCGACTTCTATGAGGCAATCAGCCCGGACGGTCTGGCCGGGCTTGCGGGCGATGACGCCGTCAACCGTCACGGTGCCGCGCTCGATCGCGTCGCGGGCGCGAGAGCGGCTGGGGAACAGGCCGCGCGCGACGAGGAGTTCGTCGAGCCGCTTGCGTGTGCTGGCTGGCAAAGGCGAGTTCATCGGCCTTCATGGCGAAAGCCCGGCTCGAAGGCAAGGATATTGGGCAAGACAACGAACATCTTGCGAAAGCGGCGAGCGCATCAGGCCGCACCACAAACTGTTGAATATCGCACTGGGTCCGGCACAATGTTGGGAACAATGCTCGTGTTGCTGCCAGAACCTGAGGAGGACGAATGCTGACCGGAACCTGCCATTGCGGCGCGGCCCACTGGTCTTTGGAGGGCGATCCCGGCTCGATCACAGCCTGCAACTGCACGCTTTGCCGCCGCTATGGCGCGCTGTGGGCTTACGATTATGTTGACGAACGCACCCGTCTTGCCGGACCGACAAGTGCTTACACGCGCGCCGGAAAGGATGCCCCGTCGCTGGAGATTCTGTTCTGTCCGACATGCGCCTGTGTGCTGGCCTGGCGTGGTTTGCGCGCCAGTGCCGCCGGTCGCACTCGGATCGCCGTCAATGTGAGGCTTGCGCCGCCTGACACCGTCGCCGACTTGCCAATCGATCATTTCGATGGTCTCCACGCGTTCGAGGACCTGCCGCGCGATGGTCGCTGCGTGCGCGATATGTGGTTCTGATGCATGTCGCGCAAAAACATGCCCTCGGGCTTGAACCGAGGGTGCTCCGTCGCACCATAAGGCGACCTTCCCGGCCAGTCTCCAGAGCCGCCCTTCTTGTCCGCAGCGGGCGCTTCGTAATCATGCAATCGCCTCTGTTGTCTGCGACAGCAGATCTTCCGCCAGCTGTAACGCGGCCTCCCGTGCATCCTGGCGAGCCGCATGGTCAATATCGGGTCCAAAGAGGGTTTTCTGGATGATTAGACTGCGGACATCTTCGATACCGATGAAGCGCAACCACGCTTCTACATAGGGTTTTTGAAAGTCGAAGCGCTGCGCCGGCGTGATGGATTGCGCCGCATAGTCGAGACCTCGCGCATGGACGACCACGGCGGTCTTATCCCGGAGCAGTCCTGCGAACCCGTGTTCAGGGTCGAACGAGAAAAGGATGTCCTTCTGCGATACCAGGTCGATGAAGTGCTTGAGTTTGTAGGGAATGCTGAAATTCCACAGGGGCGTCGACAGCAGGACAATATCCGCCCAGTGCAGTTGTTGCGCCAATTCTTGCAATGTGGCCCATGCCTGCTGTTGAGAAGGGGTAAGCGGCGTGCCGCTGAGCCCCGCATATTTGGCCAACATCGCGTCCTCACCGAATTCGGGGAGGTCGACATCCCATAGATCGAGCGTTGAAATGGCCAGGTCGGGTCGCCGAGCACGACAGCTTTGAACAAAGGCCTCGGCGACCTCACGCGAGGCGGAACGCTCTTTACGGGGCGAGGAAACGATATGCAGCAGCTTGGTCATGGATCATCCTTGCTCATTGTGAACCGTATTGCGTCATATTTTAATTCGATATAAAAATTGAGATTATCGACAATATTCATCATGGATCAGAATATATGCTGGAATTGGTCCTGCTCAGGACGTTCGTCGCCGTGTTCGACGAAGGCGGCTTCAGTCGGGCAGCGGCGCGACTGAACCTTACGCAGTCGGCCGTCAGTGGGCACCTGCGTCGTCTCGAAGAGCAGGTCGGAAAGCCGTTACTCAAAAGGACGACGCGCTCGCTGGAGATGACACAAGATGGCGAGCGCCTGCTCGCCTATGCCCGGGCGATGCTCGCCCTTAACCGGGATGCTTTGGCCGATCTGGCGCAGGCACCCTTTCACGGCAGAGTTCGCGTCGGCCTCTCGGAAGACTTCGCACAGGTCCCCATCCTTCGCGCCTTGCAGGCATTCGGCGCCGATCGCCGCGGATTGCAGATCGAGGTGCAAGTCGGGATTCCGGGTGCGCTGCTCTCGAAGATGAAGGAGGGCAATATCGAACTGGTGCTCGGATCCCAGTGTGAGGGTGAGGAGATGGGGCGCCTCCTGTGGCGCGAGCCTCTTGTCTGGGCATGGGCGGATCATACCGGCGTGAAACTTCCGGACCCGCTGCCATTGGCCGTGTTGCCGGAACCTTGCCCCTACAGGGAAGTTGCTCTTGAACGGCTTGCCAAGGCCGGGATCAGCCAGCGCATGGTGATGATCTGCACCAGCAACGCCAGCCTGAGGGCGGCTGCCATCTCAGGCTTCGCTGTAGCGCCGATGACCGTCAGTCAGCTGAGAAACGGCCTGGTCAGTGTACCCGAAAGCTACGGCCTGCCAGAGTTGCCAGAAGCGCAGTTCAGGCTATTTGCCGCATCGAAAGGCGATACTTCCGTCCTCGAAGAACTGGCGGAGGCCATCATGAACGCCGTTCCCCGAAGGCACGCTGGCGAGGAGTGAACCTTAACTCGCACCGACGCGGGATCCGTTGCATGGGGTGGGAAAAGCCCAAAGCACACGAATGGGTTCGTCCAAGATTCAGGCGTCCATTAATTCACCGCAGCAATATGGACCCTCATCGCCAACCGCGAGATGGCTACGACGCGGGCACGCCAACGTCACCGCTGAATGCCACGCCGTTTTGCAGAACTTGACACACACAACTGGCGCAAAACTTTCGGGGCCGGACGTCTAGCCGGCAGCCGGCCCCGCTTCAAGGGTCATTTCTCGATGCTGGAGGTGACGGACTGGATCACTTCGGTCGCCATCTTGAATTCCCTGGTGCGGCTTTCGATACCGTGGCGCCTGGCGATGTAGTCGAAGTCGGTGTAGGCCGCGTAGACCGAGCCATCAGCCGTCTGGTAAACGACGACGCGCACCGGCCAGTCGAGGCCGGCTTTCGGGTTCGCGGTGATGAAGGTCGTGCCGAGTGCCGGGTTGCCGAACATGATGAGCCGCGACGGCCTGACGACGTTGCCGGCGGCGTTGCCGAGCTTGGCTTGGTCGATGACACCGAACAACGTGATGCCCTTGTCGGCGACATCCTTCTTGATCCGCGACACGGTCTCTGCAACCGAATAGCCGCTCTTGACTGTAACGACGCCGTCGGACGCCGTCTCAGCATTGGCCTGGGCCAGAAACCCCGGGGTGGCAAGCGTCAGGACAAGCGCCGTCGACGCGAGGGTCGATTTGACTGAATTGATCATTTTTCTTTCTCCGTGAGTGAAGCCGGTCCGATGACAGGCTGGAAGAAAGGATGCGGAAAGGCTCGGCGGATTGATAATGCCGTTTGCTGCCTGAATTGATGAGTGCGGCGTATGGCTGGCAGGTTCCATGGAAATGCCGCCGCTCATGAGCGGCGGAAAACGTCGAGGTGAAGCGGGATCAGACGCGTGGCGCCGTCAGCGGGCGGGCGATTATCGTTGCCGCGATTAGGGCGGCGACGAGAACAACAACACAAGTGGTCCAGCCGAGCCGGTCATAGACCTGGCCGAGGACAAAGCTGCCGACCAACCCGCCGGAATAGTATGAAGCAAGATAGATACCGCTCGCAGCGGCCTTGTCGCGGGCGGCGACGCGGCTGACATGGCCAGTCGTGATCGCCTGCGCCAAGAATGTTCCGATGGCAATCAGCGCCATGCCCGCAAGAACGATCGGCAGATTTGGAGTGAGCAGCGCAAGAAGGCCGGCGATGGCAATCCCGAGCGTCAGGACGATGCCGCTGGCCGGGCCGAACCGCCTTGCCACGCGGCCGGCGAGCGGGGTTGTCAGCATCGACGGCAGAAATACGAAATAAACGAGACCGAGCGCCATCGGCGACAGGGCCAGCGGTGCTGCGGCCAGCTGGAAATTCACATAGGTAAACGTGCCGATGAAGACGAACAGGATCAGGAAGCCGATCGCGAAGCTGCCGCGCAGTTCTCGGTTCTTAAAGTGGGCTTTCCAGGCGCGACCTGCGGGAGGGTGGTCGGCGTCGATTCGCATCATGCGGTCGGTCTTCTTCAGAGTCAGCCAGACCAGCAACGCGCCGGCAATATTTAGGGCAGCGAAGGTCAGGAAGTTAATGGAGATGCCAAAGCCGTCCGCAACAGCCGCCGAAAGGATGCGGCCGAAGAAGTTGCTGGCCACGTTTCCGGTGACGTAGGCGGCGAGCGCGCCTGCCGCCTGGCCGGGTGAGAAATGCTCGGCGAGGTAGGCGATCGTCAACGTGAAGGCCGCCGACATGCACAGGCCCTGCAGAACGCGCAGGAAGGCAAACATTGCGATGCTGTCGGTGATGGAAAGTAGCGCGGTCGGTATGGCGAGCACGACAAGGCTGAACCATATCCCGTTGCGCCGGTCGATGTTGCGGCCAAGTAGCGCCACCGCGACGCCGGCGATCGCCATTCCAAAGGTGCTGGCGTTCACCGCGAAACCCATCGTCGCGCGGCTGACGCTGAATTTGACGACGAGCGAGGGAAGGATCGCCTGCGCGGCGAAAAGGTCGACGAGCGTCAGAAATGCGATCAAGGCAATGATGCCGAAGCGCAGGCTGTCCGTCGACACCCTGCGGAGCTTCGAGGCAACGGCTTCGTCATAGCTGGCCATCGGAATTTATCCGTGCATGGTTCGACGCTCCCGAAGGGGACCGGGAACGTCGATGGAGGTTGAGGGTCAATAAGCGGGACGCTGCGGTCCGGTTACATCGCGCCGTGGGCGTCCATGTCCGGCGGCAGGATGTCGGCCGAATAGAGCACGGCAGGAACCGAACCGTTGTTCTTCCACCAATGCGCGAGCTGGCCGAACTCGGCGGTGGCTTCGCCGGCCTTGTGCTCGATCGCCACCTTGCAGGTGTTGCTGTATTCGCTGATCGCGCCCTCGACGACCAGGATATTTGCCGGACGCGTGGAGTGGTCGTGCCACGGCACGACGCCGCCGGGCTGCACGACGAGCTTGCGCAGACGGAACCTATTGCCCTTCCAGGCGTCGCCCTTCGTGCTGAGGTCGATCGTGCTGATGACCTCGTCGGTGACACCTTCCGGCGCGCTCGGCATCGACTGCACGGCATTGGTGGCGACCTGGTCGACCGGGCATTCGCCGGCGTGGGCAGGTGCTGCAGCGAAAGCCGCGGCCGAAGCGAGCAGGCCGAACGCAAGAACAAGTTTGATCGGGTTGCGAGGTGCTATGACTTTCAAAAACATTTTGCGGTTCTCCTTTTATCGAGCCCGGCAATGGGAATTCATGCGGGGCGTGATGAGGAGATTGGGCGAGCACGGCTGCCAAGAGAAATGCCGGGTACTTCTGAATTCCATAGCCTGAAGCTATGGCGTGAGCCTGGGCGCAGTCGTACCGGCTCGCACCCGAACCGCAGGCGTAATCCTGCGTAGTCGACGGAGTTTCGATTACGCGGCGGAACGGCGCATCGAAACCGGTGATGCGCCCTCTGCCCAGCCATAGGATTTGACCGCACCGACAAATGTCGACACCGCGGGCGAGAAGCGGCGGCCGGCGACGGTGACGAGGCACACATCGCGGGTCACCTCCGGCTCTGTCACAGGCCGCACCTGCAGCCCTGGAATCACGGCGGTGTATTCGGGGAGGAAACAGATGCCGAGCCCTCCGGCAACCATGTTCTGGATCCAGTCCTCTCGCTCGCTGGAATAGGAGATGCGAAGCTTCACTCCGCGCTCGACGCAAAGATGAGAGAGATGGTCCCAATACTCGCAGTTGACGCGTCTCAGATAAATCTCGCCGTCGATCGCGCTGATTGGCACGGTCTCGTGCTGCGTCAGCCGATGGCCGGTCGGGAACGCCAGCATGAAGCGTTCGCGAAAGAGTGGCGTCACGTCGAAGCGTTCCGGGAACTTTTCGCTCGACGACATGATTGCGACGTCGATCTCGCCCGCCTCGAGCAGTTGTGAGAGCCGGCTTGGTACCCCTTCAACCAACTGCAACTGAATTCCCTTGTGGCGCATGTTGAAATCCGTAAGCAAACCGGTGAAGCGGCGCGGGCCGATCGTGCACATGATGCCGACCTTCAGATGCGCGTCCTTGAGGCAAAGGAAGCGCGAGGCTTCCTGACGCACGCCGCTCAGTTCATCGAGGATCTGTTGGAAACGCGGCCGAAGCAGCGCGCCAAGATCGGTGATGTGGGTCAGATTGCGCTCGCGCCGGAACAAAAGGCCACCGACCTCGTCCTCGAGCTGCTGGATCGCGCGGCTGAGCGCCGGCTGGGTGACGTTGCATTTCTCGGCGGCGCGCGTGAAGTTCCGCGTATCGCAGACGGCGAGGAAATATCGGATGTGGTGGATGTCCATGCCAATCCCCTAGCGCGCCCGACCTTCTCCAGCCAATGCAATGAACGCATGGATTTGATAGCACAGCGGCATTTTATTGTTGAGCGCGCATCGCTCAAGGTCCCGCAGAACAGCCGCAGCGTTGCGGCACATCAACGGAGACCGAAATGCTCAACGTCAGCAAACCTGAAACCGACACGCTTGCGATGCGCCGTCCCCTGGAAGGCCGGACGGCGATCGTGACCGGCTCGACCAGCGGCATCGGCCTCGGCATCGCCCGCGCCCTGGCGAAGAACGGTGCTGCCGTCATGCTGAACGGGTTCGGGGATCCGGTGGAAATCGAGACGCAGCGTGCCGCCTTGGCCGAGGAAAATGACGTCGACGTCGCTTACGACAACGCCGACATGTCGAACCGCGACGCTATCCACATGATGGTGGAGCGGGCCGTTGCACGCTTCGGCCAGATCGACATCGTGATCAACAACGCGGGCATACAGCATGTTGCGCCAGTCAGCGAATTTCCCGTCGCTAAATGGGACTCGATCCTGGCGATCAACCTGAGTTCGGCTTTCCATCTGATCCAGGCGACCTTCGAGCCGATGAAGGGTCGCGGCTATGGCCGCATCATCAACATCGCTTCCGCCCATGGGCTGATCGCCTCGCCTTTCAAATCAGCCTATGTCGCCGCCAAGCACGGCATGGTCGGGTTGACGAAGGTGGTCGCTCTCGAGGGCGCCGAGTACGGCGTGACTTCGAACGCGATCTGTCCAGGCTATGTCTGGACGCCGCTCATCGAGAAGCAAATCGAGGATCAGGCGAAGTCGCACAACATCGCCCGCGACGCCGTTATCCGCGACATCTTTCTGAAGAACCAGCCGACCAGGCGCTTTGCGACTGTGGAAGAGATGGGAGCGCTTGCGGTGTTTCTCTGCAGCGACTGCGCAGCTTCGATCACCGGCACAGCCTTGCCGATCGACGGCGGCTGGACTGCGCACTGAGCGCACCGTCATCGTCAAAATTTCTGCAATTTTACGCGAGGAGGGTACCCGATGAACACTCATGCCGACGTTGTGAAGCTTGCCTCCAGCCAATCGGAACCGGCCGCGCCCAGCGTGGTCCGCGGGAAGCGGACGATCAACCTCGCGCTTCAGGGCGGAGGCGCACACGGCGCCTTCACATGGGGTGTCGTCGATCGGCTCCTTGACGAGGAGAGCTTGTCCTTCGAAGGGGCAGTCGCCACCAGCGCCGGGGCCATGAACGCGGCGGTGCTTGCCTACGGACTCGCCGAAGGCGGACGGCGCGGCGCGCAGAAGGCGCTTGCGAATTTCTGGCGCCGCGTCAGCCACGCGGCGGTCTTCAGCCCCCTGCAGCCGACCCTTCTTGACAAGATGGCCGGGTCGCGTTCGCTCGAATACTCCCCGGCCTTCCTGATGCTCGATATGGTGACGCGGTTGATGTCGCCCTATCAGTTCAATCCCTTGAATTTCAATCCGCTGAAAAACGTTCTCGAGCAGTCTATCGATCTCGATGCCGTCCGCATGTCGCGCTGTCCTCTGAAACTCAACATCTGCGCGACCAATGTGCGGACCGGGAAGGTCAAGGTTTTCTCCAATGACGAGCTGTCGATCGACGCCATCATGGCGTCGGCATGCCTGCCGTTCCTGTTCCAAGCCGTCGAGATCGACGGCGAGGCCTATTGGGACGGCGGTTATATGGGAAATCCGGCAATCTTCCCGCTGATCTATTCCTGCGACACGCCGGACGTGCTGATCGTACACATCAATCCTATTGAGCGCGCCGAACTGCCGCGCTCGGCGACGGATATCCTTAATCGCATCAACGAGATAAGCTTCAACTCTTCGCTTTTGCGGGAAATGCGGGCGATCGCCTTCGTCACGCAACTGATCGACTCGGAGGCCGGCCAGACGCTCGACCTCAAGCGCATCTTCGTCCACGGCATTTCGGATGACGAGACCATGAAAAAGCTTGGCGTCTCCAGCAAGCTCAATGCCGATTGGGGCCTGCTTACGGATCTTCGCGACCGCGGCCGTGAACGCGCCGAGGAATGGCTCGAAGCCAACTATAACCACATCGGACAGCGTTCGACGGTGGACATCCACGAACGCTATCTCTGACAACAACTCCCGGCCGGCATTATCCCCCTCTGGATGCCGGTTTGCTGAGCCCTCCGGCAACCCTCCCGGAGGGCTCTTTTCATGCAGCCGGCGCATACAGCGCGTCTATCGAAACCATGCCAGGACAGCATTTCAGTTGATGGCTGCGATCGAAGAGAGTGGCTTCAGACGGGCTGATCGCCGGTCTGAACTAAACACAAACCCAGGAGACGGAAAATCATGATCAATACCAAATCGCTCATCGGCTCGGCTTTGGCCGCGGCTACCACGCTCGCCGCCAGCGCTGCCTTCGCCGGTCCGGCCGCTCAGCCGGAGTTCTCGTTCGAAAAGTGCTACGGCGTCGTCAAGGCCGGCCAGAACGATTGCCAGACCGCCACGCATTCTTGCGCCGGGACCTCTACGGCCGACAACCAGTCCGACGCATGGATCTACGTGCCGGCCGGCACTTGCGGAAAGCTTGCCAGCGGCAGCACCGAACCCAAGGCCTGATCCACTCCCACGCAACCCAATGGAGACGACTGATGCCCAATAAGCTTCCCACCCTCCCAATTCCGCAAGCCGCGGGCATCGGTCTTCGCTCCCCGCACATTGCTGAAATGCTTAGCCGCCGCCCGTCGGCGGGATGGCTGGAGGTTCATGCCGAAAACTACATGGGCGGTTCTGCTGCCGTCGCCGCGCTCGAAAACCTGCGTGAGACCTACCCCCTTTCTGTTCACGGCGTAGGGCTGTCTCTCGGCAGCGCTTCCGGCGTCGACCGCGACCATCTGGAACGCATGCGCAAGGTATGCGTGCGCTTCGAACCCGATCTTGTTTCCGAACACCTCGCCTGGAGCGGCGCCGATGGCGCCTACCTCAACGACCTTTTGCCGCTCCGTTACGACGAAGCAGCGCTCGCGATCGTCGCCAACAATATCAAGCTCGTTCAGGACACTCTGAAGCGCCGCATCCTGATTGAAAATCTCTCTGCCTATATCGAGTTCAGCGGTTCGACGATGACGGAGGCCGAGTTCTTGGCCGAACTTGTGAAGCGCACGGGATGCGGCCTGCTTCTCGACGTGAACAACGTGTACGTTTCCGCCCACAATCTCGGCTTCGACGCGGCTGCGTTCATCGAAGTGCTGCCTGCCGAGGCGATCGGCGAGATCCATCTGGCAGGCCATGCCGTCAACGACGTTGGCGATGACACGGTCCTGATCGACGACCACGGCTCGCGCGTGCCGCCCGCCGTGTGGTCACTCTATGCCGGCGCGATCGAGAAATTCGGCCCACGCCCCACCCTGATCGAATGGGATACCGACGTGCCCGTGCTCGACGTGCTGCTGGGCGAAGCAATGTGGGCGGATATGCTTGCCGCTTCGATCGCCTTCCGCAAGCGGCAGGATTCCCTTCCTGTTTCCGCGCCGAAGCAGTCCGCTCCAGGCACCGTCGTTCCGTTCGAACGCGATGCGCCGCGCGGCCAGATGCCGGTGCTTGCCGCTTTCGATGCGATCAAGCCCGCGCGCCTCGCTGCAGACCGTGACGTCAGGAGAATCCGCCATGCTGCCGCTTGAGCATCTGCAGAACATCATCGCGCAGTCCGTGCTTGGCAACCCGCAATTCGGCCTTTCGTCGCTCGTTTCAGCGGGCCGCGCCGATCCATGCCGACGGCTGCGCATCTATGAGAACAATACCCGCGCCTCGCTGACAGCGACGCTGATGGCCGTATTCCCAGTCGTCGTTCGCATGGTCGACGAGCGGTTCTTCCGCCATGCCGCAAGCGAGTTCATTCGTCAGCATCCGCCCGGCGAGCCAAGGCTGGTGCGCTACGGCTCCGACTTCCCGGGCTTCCTCGGGACCTTCGAAGGTCTGGCTGAAATGCCCTTCGTCGCGGAAACGGCGCGGCTTGAATGGGCGATCGCCGAGGCGCTTGATGCGGCATCACTGCCGGCCCTGAACCTGGCGGCACTGGATGGCGAAGCCTCAAGCTCGACCCCCGAACTGATGCTCCAGCCATCCTTGCGCCTCGTTATGTCGCATTGGCCGGTACTGTCGATCTGGTCGGCGCATCAGAACGGAGGCGTTCCGGATCAAGCTGATGTCTGGAAGCGAAAAGCCGAGCGCATCGCGCTCTGGAGGCACGGCGACAATGTACGCTTCGCGCGCCTCACGAGCGCCCAGTTCTCGTTCCGCCATTCCCTGAAAAAGGGCCTCGGCCTGGAGAGGGCCGTTTCACGCGCCCTCACGCACGAACCGATGTTCGATGTCCTCGGCGCCCTCGTCAGCCTGTTCGGCGAAGGCTTGGTGACCGGCATCGGCTTCGACCACCCGCAGTAAACGAAAATGGAGAGACCAATGAGCGTGACCCGCGAAATGCCTTCAACCAGTGGCCGCAGCCTAGCCGCCGCCTACCGCAGGGCTCTGAACCTGGCGGGCAGCATACCCCTTTCTCTTGTTCAGCTGGCTGGTCGCGTCGCGGTCGCCCACGTGTTCTGGCAATCGGCGCAGACCAAGCTCGCTTCCTGGCCGGTAACGCTACAGCTTTTCGCGTTTGAATATAATCTGCCGCTGATCGACCCGGCGCTGGCGGCCCCGCTCGCGACAGCCGCCGAAATCATCGGCGCCGCATTGCTTTTCCTCGGCCTGTTCTCGCGCCTCGGCGCGCTGATGCTGCTCGGGGTGGTCGCAGTGATCCAGATCTTCGTCTATCCGGGACACTGGGGCGAACACCTCATGTGGAGTTCGCTGCTGCTGCTCACTTTGGCTCGCGGCGCAGGCGTCGTATCGTTGGACTATCTGGTCGACGGCTATTTCCGTCGCGGAGCGTGAACAATGCTGCGGCAATCCAGCGAAGAAGTGATGATCTTGGCAGAGTTGGAAGCGACGCCGGCCAAAACAGATGCGCTTCCACCGCGCCGGCCGCGGGTTGTCATTCTCGGCGCGGGCTTCGGCGGCCTCAACGCAGCGCTCGGGTTGCGCAACGCGCCGGTCGATATCACTGTCGTTGACCGCCGCAATTATCATCTGTTCCAGCCGCTGCTTTATCAGGTGGCGACGGCCGGCCTGTCTCCGGCGCAGATCGCCACGCCGATCCGGCGCGTCCTCGCCAGCCAGAAGAATGCAACTGTCCTGATGGAAAAGGTGGAGGGCGTCGACACCGCTGCGCGGACTGTGCTGACCGGCAGCAGGCGAATTCCCTACGATTACCTGATCATCGCCACGGGCGCCCGCCACGCCTATTTCGGTCACGACGCCTGGGAAGCAAATGCTCCCGGCATCAAGACCATAGGCGACGCCACCGAAATTCGCGCCCGCATATTGACCGCGTTCGAAAAGGCAGAAGTAACCGACGATCCGGCTCTTCGAGAAAAACTCCTTACCTTTGTGGTTGTCGGCGGCGGACCCACCGGCGTCGAACTCGCGGGCGCTATCATCGAACTCGCGCGCCAAGCGATCGTTCGCGATTTCCGCAACATCGATTCCTCGACCGCAAGGGTTGTACTTGTCGAGGCCGACGAACGGCTGCTCACCGCATTTCCGGAGAAGCTCTCGCAATCGGCCAAATCGCAGCTCGAAAAGCTTGGCGTCGAGGTCAAGCTCGGCGCCGCGGTTACGGAGTGCGACGACAATGGCGTCGCGCTCGCGGATGGGCAACGCGTCGCTTCAGCCTGTGTGCTCTGGGCTGCCGGCGTCATGGCCTCGAGGGGCGGCGAAATGGCTGGACGTCGCAGCCGATCGCGCCAGCCGCGTCGTTGTCGACGAACATCTGCATGTGCCCGGCCGCGAAGGCGTCTATGTCATCGGTGATACCGCTTCGGTAAAGGGCAAGGACGGGCGTCCGGTTCCGGGCGTCGCCCCTGCCGCGAAGCAAATGGGCCGCTATGTGGCAGACCTCATCAAGGCGCGACTTGCGGGGCGGACGGCAGAACCCTTCCGCTACGCCGACTACGGAAATCTCGCCACAATCGGCCGCAAGGCCGCCGTCGCGGATTTGGGACCCATCCAACTGAGCGGTTTCCTAGCCTGGCTGCTCTGGAGCTTCGCGCATCTGTGGTTCCTTGTCGGTTTCCGCAACCGCACCGTTGTCTTCCTCGATTGGGCTTGGGCCTATGCAACATTTGACCGCAGCGCGCGACTCATTACCGAACGCCGCGACCGGTAGGTGCCGCCTGCCGCGCATAGCGCTTGGGCGGGCGATGACGGCGCTGCTGCTCATGGCGGTCATGTCGACGGCTGCATCGGTGCATATCATCTGGGAGCGCACGGCAACCCGCAATGTCGAGAAGATCGTCGCCAGCCTTGGCGCCCAGAGCGCCGATTCTGTCCGCGGCGAATTGACATCAACGCTGGCCGTCGTGGCAGGCACGGCCGAGATTATCCGCTCGATCCTGTTCCAAGGCACGATCAAGGCCGGTGACGAGGTCAGACGCGAATTCCTGTTCCTGTCGCTGCTGCGTGAACAGCGCGCAATCGGCTGGATCGGATTTGGCTTCCCCGACGGACGGTTTTTCGGCTCGCACGCGGCGGCCGGCGGCAAGATCGAGATGGTTGAAATCGGCCCGGGCATGCGGGGGAAGCCGCGCCCGTTGCGCCGTGATATCTATCATCCCATCCCCGGCGATGTGATGTTCGAAGAACGCATCCACGGCGAGACCGCTTACCTAGCGCTCGGTGCGCCCTGGTATCGCCGGGCGATGGACTCGACGGAACCTGTCTGGAGCGTGATCGACGTCCTGCCCAATGGCTTCGAGCCCTCGGTGGTTGTTTCAAAGCGGGTCGAGCTCTATGGCAGGTACCAGGGCGTGGTCATGGTGGCCGTGAGTTTCGCCAATTTGTCGCAGGCGCTGAGTGGTCTGCAAGTATCAGGTCACGGCAAGACGTTCGTGCTGGGCGGTAGCGACAAAGTACTGGCTGCATCGGATGCGCCCGGCGGTCCTATGCCTGCTCATCTTCGCGATTTTCCAAAGAGCGATGCGCTTGCCGCCGCGGTGGGCGACGCCATTTCGATGATGAAAGGGAACGAATTTCGCACGCTGGTTGATGGTGGCGAGATCGGCCCGGTCTACGTCTCGTCGTTTGCGCTCCCATTCGAACAATGGCGGCTCCTGACCGCGATACCGCGCTCCTCCTTCGCGGAAGAGATCGACCGTAACACGCGTCGGGTGCTGCTGGTGGTCGCCGGGCTGGTCGTGCTGGCAGCGGCCACTGCCGTGCTCTTTTCGAACCTGCTTTTCGCCAGGCCAATCCGCCAGCTTGCCGCGCAGCTCCGTGAGATCGAACGGTTCTCGCTCGACCAGGTGCGGCATGTTCCGACATTCCTGGCCGAACTCAATGATTTCTCGGAGGCGCTGAAGCGCATGGCGGTCGGGTTGTCGGCTTTCGCCAAATACATGCCGCTCGACGTCGTCCGGCCTCTCGTCGCGGGCGGGCTTGAGCCTGCGCCCGGCGGTAGGCTCGTGGAAGTGACGGTGATGTTTGCCGATCTGCCGGGCTTCACCGAACTTACCGAGCGGCTCGGCCCCGATGTCCAGCCGCATCTCACCAACTTTCTCACGCTTGCAGTCGAAGCCATTCATTCCGAAGGAGGCACCGTCGACAAGTTCATTGGCGACGCCGTCATGGCCATCTGGAACGCACCGACAGCCGTGCCGGATCACGCACGCCGCGCATGCAGCGCTGCAGCCGCGATCCGGGCCGCGATGCATGCGCTGCCCGCCGTTTCGCCGGACCACAGCGACATACGGGTGCGAATTGGCATCAATACCGGCACCGCGATTGTCGGCAATGTCGGATCGGCCGAACGGCTGAGCTATACGGCCATCGGCGATACGGTCAATCTGGCAAGCCGTCTCGTTGGCGTCGCCAAGGAACACGGCGTCGAAATCGTGCTCAGCGACATGACGCTTGCGCAGACAAGCGGCCAGATCGCCGCGCAGCCACTTGGCATCACCAATGTTCGCGGGAAGACAGTCCCGGTCCTGATACACACGCTCGCAACTTGAACAACCGCTGCGGCCATGGAGTATGGTCATGGAAATGATGACTTTGACGTTCGCAATGCTTTTCTGCCTCCAGCTAAAGCACTTCATTGCCGACTATCTGCTCCAGCCCGGCTGGATGTTGGGCGGAAAGGGCGATCTGCGCCGCGTCGGCGGCTATGTCCACGCGGGCTTGCATGCGCTAGGCTCCTTGCCGGCCCTTCTCATCGCCGGGCTCGAACCCACCGCAATCGTCCTGCTTTCTGCCGCGGAATTCACGGTCCACTACGCGACAGACTACACCAAAGCCGGGCTGTCCGGGCGCAGCCATGCTGGCCCCGACACGCGGACTTACTGGGCCCTGCATGGGGCTGACCAGTTCTTGCACCAGCTCACCTATGTCGGCCTGATCGTCGCTGCGCTCGCTTAGAGAGAGGAATTTGAGGCAGGACAACGAGGCATGCCTCGGAGATACTGAGAACGCCCAACATTGATGCGGCGGCACGAGCTTTCGACGAGCGATGAAAGTTATTGCGGCACGCTGCGCATCGACGTGGAAAGTCCGCCTCTCCATCATATTCGTAGACAATGTCCGGAAGTTTGGGGGACAGGACCACCGTAGGCGAATGCCAAATGACAACGCAAACAGTCAGTTACGACCGTCGGTCGGCAAACTGATGCAAGCCGTTGAGACTTTGATTCAGGCGCTTTGCGCGCTGGCGGTGTGTCCCAGGGCCGCGAAGACGGTGCGCACGATACCGGCGGCATCAAGCCCGGCGTCGGCATACATCTTTTCGGGCTTGGCGTGATCGACAAAAGTGTCGGGCAACACAAGCGGGCGTACCTTCAGGCCGTTTTCCAGCAGCCCTTCATGGGCGAGGAATTGCAGCACATGGCTGGCGAAGCCACCGACCGCGCCCTCTTCGACTGTTACCAGCACTTCGTGCGAGCGCGCCAGCCGCCGGATCAAATCCTCGTCGAGCGGCTTGGCGAAACGAGCATCGGCGACCGTGGTGGAAAGCCCTGCCGCGCCGAGCTCCTCGGCCGCAGCCAGGCAATCCTGCAGCCGCGTGCCGAACGAAAGCAGTGCAACCTTGGTGCCTTCCCTGACGATACGGCCCTTGCCGATTTCGAGAACCGAGCCACGCTCCGGCAGGTCGACGCCGACGCCGTTGCCGCGCGGGTAACGAAAGGCGATGGGGCCTTCATCGTAGCTTGCCGCCGTGCGCACCATGTGTCGCAGTTCCGCCTCATCCGCCGCGGCCATGACGACGAAACCGGGCAGCGTCGCCAAAAAAGTCGTGTCGAAGGCGCCGCAATGGGTCGCCCCGTCGGCCCCGACGAAGCCGGCGCGATCGATCGGGAAGCGCACCGGCAGTTTCTGGATCGCCACGTCGTGGACGACCTGGTCGTAGGCACGCTGCAGGAAGGTCGAATAGATCGCCGCGAAAGGTTTGAAGCCTTCGGTGGCAAGGCCGGCGGCAAAAGTCACCGCGTGCTGCTCGGCGATACCGACATCGAAGGTCCTCGACGGGAACGCCTCGCCGAAGAGGTCGAGGCCGGTGCCGTTCGGCATGGCGGCAGTGATGGCGACGATGCGATCATCTTCGCGGCCTTCCTGGATCAGGCTTTCGGCAAAGACTTTCGTGTAGCTCGGCGCGTTGGCCGGCGCCTTGGCCTGCGCGCCGGTGATGACGTCGAATTTGTTGACGCCATGATATTTGTCGGCGGCCGCCTCGGCCGGTCCATAGCCCTTGCCCTTCTGGGTCACGACGTGGATCAGCACCGGACCGTCGGCATTGTCGCGGACGTTCTTCAGCACCGGGATCAGGTGCTCGAGATTGTGACCGTCGATCGGGCCGATGTGATAAAAACCCATTTCCTCGAACAGCGTGCCGCCGGTGACGTAACCGCGCGCATGCTCGACCGCCCGCTTGATGGCGCGATCGGCGCGCTCGCCGAGATAGGAGGTCAGCTTCTTGCCGAAATCGCGCAAGCCCAGATAGGCCTTGCCCGACGCCAGGCGGGCCAGATAGGCGCTCATCGCCCCGGTCGGCGGAGCGATCGACATGTCGTTGTCGTTGAGGATGACGATCAGCCGGGCATCGAGCGCGCCGGCATTGTTCATCGCCTCATAGGCCATGCCGGCCGACATGGCGCCGTCGCCGATGACGGCAATGACATTGTTGCGGCCCCCGGAGAGATCGCGTGCCATTGCCATGCCGAGGCCGGCGGAAATCGAGGTCGAGGAGTGGGCGGCGCCGAACGGATCGTATTCGCTCTCGGCGCGCTGGGTGAAACCGGACAGGCCGCCCTCTTGCCGCAGCGTGCGGATACGGTCGCGGCGGCCGGTCAGGATCTTGTGCGGATAGGCCTGGTGACCGACATCCCAGATCAGCCGGTCGTCTGGCGTGTTGAAGACATAGTGCAACGCCACCGTCAGTTCGACCACGCCAAGGCCAGCACCGAGATGTCCGCCGGTGTGGGACACGGCGTCGATCAACTCGGTGCGAAGCTCCGATGCCAATTGCGGCAGAGCACGTTCGTCAAGCGTCCTGAGGTCGGCCGGGATGCGGACCTTGTCGAGAAGTGGCGTATGGAGCTTTGCGTTCACTGGTGCTGGGGCCTGCTTTTTATTCATCTGCGAAATAGGCTGCCGGCCGGCGAATGTAAATGCGTGTGAGTGACGCGGCATAGCTTCAAACTGTTAGGGTTTCGTTTACGCGTCAAAAAGGACGCGCGGCGCTCTAAAGCGCGTCGCGTTCGACCGACCTGACGCGACGCGCTTTAGGTTGTTGTTTTATGCATGTCGTTATCGCAAAACCGCTGCACACTTTTGCGCGACATGCATTAATTGTCCGGCAGCGGAATGAACTCTTCTTCATCCCCCGGAACGATATCGAAACGGCCTGTCTTCCATTCTTCTTTCGCCTGTTCGATGCGTTCCTTCGACGATGACACGAAATTCCACCAGATGTAGCGCTTGGAGCCGAGCGAGGCGCCGCCGAACAGCATGAAATGCGCTCCACCCTCCGACGACATGACGATCTCGTCGCCGGGCCGGAACACCAGCAGCCGCTCTGCCGGGAAGCGGTCACCGGAGATCGAAACCTCGCCTTCCAACGTATAGATGGCGCGCTCCTCGGCATCGGCAGGGATTTTCACGCTGGCGCCGGGCGCCAGGCTGAGGTCTGCATAGAGCGTGTCCGAAGCGGTCACGACCGGTGCCCGCAGCCCGGCAAACGCGCCAATGACAACGCGCCCGCTGACGCCTTCAGCGTCGATTTCGGGCAGACGCATGGCCGCCGTATTCTCGAAGATCGGGTCGACCTCCTCTTTATCGTCCGGTAGCGCCAGCCATGTCTGCAGGCCTGAAACCGACATCGGCGCACCGCGCAGCTCCTGCGGCGTACGCTCGGAATGGACGATGCCGCGACCGGCGGTCATCAAATTCACGTCGCCGGGCTGGATGACCATTTCGGTGCCGAGCGAATCGCGATGCCTGATCTTGCCGTCGAACAGGTAAGTGACGGTCGACAGGCCGATATGGGGATGCGGGCGGACATCGAGCGCCTGGCCGGCCCGCAAAATCGCCGGTCCCATGCGATCGAAGAAGATGAACGGACCGACCAGCCGACGCCTGGCGGTCGGCAAGGCACGGCGAACCTGAAAGCCGCCAATGTCCTTGGCGTTCGGAATAACCATCAGTTCGATCTGGTCGCTGGCGAAGGCGTCACCGGGCAGAGGGTCGTTTCCGGGGAAGAAGCTCATGCGGTCTTCCTCAGGCGAAGCGGAGTGCAGACCTGGCTTTCGCCTTGGCCGCCACCTCGTCGCGATTGCGCGGATGCTGTGTCGTCTCAAGGCTGTCCAGCAGTTCGCGCGCAGACGCGGCTATGGCCTCGACGGCGTGGTCGAACGCATGCTGGTTCTGTTTCGACGGCCGTGTCGTTCCGCTCAGCTTGCGGACAAACTGAAGTGCGGCATCGCGGACCTCGTCATCGGTTGCCGGCGGATCGAAATTGAACAGTGTCTTGATGTTTCTGCACATCGTTCGCAATCTCCTCTCGTCGTGGAGCCGTTTCAAGCGGATGAGTATTATCCTCAATCATGATCATGTCGAAAAGCCGCACGGCGAAATTGTCGTTGGAGACCGTGCTTTACTCCGCATCCAGCGGCTCGGTCCCCACCGGCTTGCCGTCGCGCGAAAGCCTGATCTTCTCGACCTTGTCCTCGGCCGCCTTGAGCAGCCGGTCGCAATGGAGTTTTAGCGCCTCGCCGCGCTCATAGATGCGAATCGACTGGTCGAGCGGCACGTCGCCGCGCTCCAGATCATCGACGATTTTCTCCAGCGCGTCGAGCGCCTGCTCGAAGCTCATCGCCTTGACGTCTTCGTTGCTCTCACCAGCCATCGTCTATCCTTTCATCAGTCGCCCGACATGGGCGGCGACCGAAAATGCCAATCCCTGCAGATCGTAGCCGCCCTCGAGCAGGCTGACGAGCCGGTTGTCGCTGTGGCGACCGGCGCGCTGCATCAACTGGCCGGTTGCCCAGTCGAAATCGTCCTCGGTCAGGTTGATCTCGGCCAGCGGATCGCGGTGGTGCGCGTCGAAGCCGGCGGAAATGATGATGAGGTCGGGCGCGAAATTGTCGAGCGCCGGCAAGATCCGCGACAGGAAAGCGTCGCGGAAAACCTCGCTGCCGGTCTGCGGCGCCAGCGGCGCGTTGACGATGTTGCCGGCGCCGGTTTCGCTCACCGCCCCGGTCCCCGGGTAAAGCGGCATCTGGTGCGTCGAGCAATAGAGCACCGAGGGATCGTCCCAGAAAATATCCTGCGTGCCATTGCCGTGGTGGACGTCCCAGTCGACGATGGCAACGCGCTCGGCCTGGTGCTGCCTTTGCGCGTAGCGCGCCGCGATCGCCGCGGTGTTGAACAGGCAGAAGCCCATGGACGTGGTCTTTTCGGCGTGGTGGCCGGGCGGCCGGGCGGCGACAAAGACATTGGCCACGTCGCCCCGAAAGACATCGTCGACGGCGGCGTTGGCAGCGCCGATCGCCGTGACGGCCGCCTGCCAGCTTTTCGGGCTGGCGGTGGTGTCGGCGTCGACACGAGCGATACCGGTGTCCGGCATCAAAGCGCGGATCCGTTCGACGAATTCCTGCGGGTGTGCGTAGAGGATGGTGGCCTCGTCGCCTTCCGGCGCCTCGGCACGATCAAGGGCCGCAAAGGCCTCGTCGTCGAGCACGCGCTCGATGGCGCGCAGGCGGTCCGGCCGCTCCGGATGACCGGGCGGCGTTATATGCTCGAGGAAGATCGGATGGGTATAAAGCCTTGTGACCATGCCCCCGATATAGGCGCGCCCGGCGGCTTTGACCATGTTTTGCAACCGCCAAAGGCAGACGTTCAACAGGGTTTAATCGTTGGGTGCTGGTTGGGTCCGGCGGGAGCTGCCCGAATCTTGAGGCGCGCTTCGCCCGTCCCATTCGAGGTCGCGCCTTGCCTTTGGTGGTCTTGATACAGGCTCAGGCCGGCGATTTGTCCACCTCAGCCGGTGCTTGTGGACGGCCAATCCTGCGGCCTTGCCTGAGCAGTCCCTCCAAAAGCACGTTGAACGCCTTCACCGCCTTTTTCGACGTCGCTTCTGGATTTTCCGAATTTGCGATCCACTGCGCGGCATGTAGCGAGGCGCCGCTGACCAGCCTTGCTGCGGCTTCGGGATCAACGGCAACGATGGTTCCCTCGTCCCTCAGCTTTTGAAGGTTCTCGCTCAGCGAGCGGATGCATTCGTTCTGGCTCGGCCATTGCGAAGGATCGCCGAGCACCGCCGGTCCGTCGCGAAGGACAATACGCTGGATCTCCGGCTCCAGCGCCATCTCGATATAGGCGGTGCATTCGTCGACAAAGCCCTGCCAGAGAGTGTCCGCCCTGACTGACACGATCTTCAACCGGGCCAACATCTCGGCGTCGATCTCCGCGATAACCGCCTGGAGAAGGCCCTTCTTGTCGCCGAAGTGATGATAAAGCGCGCCACGCGTCAGCCCGGCCGATGCGGTGAAGTCGTCCATCGAGGCCTCGGCATAGCCGGCAGTGCCAAAGGCATGGCGCGCCGCCGCGACCAGTTTGGCGCGGGTTTCGGCGATCATCTCCTTGCGAGGTTTGTGCCCCATTCGCCCATTCCTTCACATACGTCTCGTATATTAATTGACATACGCTACGTATGTAATTATCTGATTTGCATACGCCACGTATATAAGTGGCTGGGCCTCAAAAATCCAGGAGTGTTCTCATGCCCAATCCCTATCGCGAAATCTTCAAGGCAAGGGGAGCCAAGGGCTTCGCCGCAGCCGGCTTCGTCGCCCGGATGCCGATGGCCATGGCTCCGATCGGAATCGTCGCGATGCTATCGCAGACGCATGGCGAGTACTGGCTGGCCGGCGCCGTCTCCGCGACATATGCGCTGGCCAATGCTTTTGTCGCGCCGCAGATATCGCGGCTGGTGGACCGCCTCGGCCAGGCGCGGATTGTGACGCCCACCACCGTTATTTCCGTGCTCGCCTTCGTAGTGCTGATTACGGCGGCCAATCAGGACTTGCCGATATGGACACTGTTCGTGTCAGCGCTGCTGGCCGCTGCAATGCCCAGCATCCCAGCGATGGTGCGCGCGCGCTGGACAGAGCTCTTCCGGGATCGCCCCGAGATGAACACGGCGTTCGCCTTCGAATCGGCGGCGGACGAGCTGGTCTACATCGCCGGGGCTTCGCTGTCGGTTGGCCTGAGCGTCGCGCTTTTCCCGGAAGCGGGAATGCTGGCGAGCACATTGTTCCTCGCCTTCGGCTCGACAGCCCTCATCCTGCAGCGCTCGACCGAGCCGCGCGTGCGACCGGTCGACCAGGGTTCGCGCGGATCGGCAATCCGCCTGCGGCCGGTCCAAATCATCACCTTGGCCCTGATCTTCATCGGCGCGACCTTCGCAACCACGGAGGTGAGCACCGTGGCGATCACCAAGGAGCTCGGCCAGCCGGGCGCCGCCAGCCTCGTCATCGGCGTCTATGCCCTCGGATCGTTCGTCGTCGGCATCGTCCTCGGCGCTCTGAACCTGAAAACACCGCTGCAACTTCAGCTTGCCATCGCGATCGCCATCATCGCGCTCACCACGCTGCCGTTGCTTGTCGCAGACACGGTGCCGCTTCTGGCGCTGGCTGTCTTCGTTAGCGGTGTGGCGATCTCGCCCACCTTCATCACGGCATTCGGCCTGATCGAGCGGCGCGTGCCGGAGGCGATGCTGACCGAGGGCGTGACCTGGGTCATGACCGGCATTGGCATCGGCATGGCGCTCGGCTCCTTCGCCGCCGGATGGGTGGTGGACGCCTTCGGTGCACAGAGCGGCTTCCTGGTGTCGGTGGCGGCGGGCACTGTCGCGCTGGTCACCGTGCTCGCCGGCCAGCGCAGCCTTGCCACGGGCGATAGTGACATCTCCGCGCGCGAAACAGCCGCGGTTCCTGCCGAATAGACTCCATGCGTCCGGTGCCAAGCGGGACCGGACGCATGCCGGCGATCCGCTAAACCAGTCCTAGAGAATCTCGGTCTTGGCGATGTGGATGCCGAAACCTTCAAGGCCGACATAGTGGCGTTCGCGCGAGGCGATCAGGTTGATCGAGGAAATGCCCAGATCCTTCAAGATTTGCGCGCCCAGGCCGATCTCGCGCCATTCGCTTTCGCGGCGGCGCGCCTCTTCATGGTCCTCGCGGTCGCCGGCAGCCGGCCGGTTGCGCTCCTGATGGGCGACGCCGACGGAACCTTCGCGCAGATAGACGATGACGCCGCGCCGACGCTCGCCCATCGATTTCATGATGCCGTCCAGCCTGTGGCCGGTGCCGAAAACGTCCGTCACAACATCCTCGGAATGCAGTCGCACCGGCACCTCCTCGCCGTCGCGGATGTCGCCGAAGACGATCGCCACATGGTGCATCGAGTCCCAGGGCAGCGTGTAGGTGAAGACCTGCGCCTTGCCGCCGGGCGTGTCGATCTCCGAACAGGCGACACGCTCGACCAGCGTTTCCTTACGCTGGCGATAGGCGATGAGGTCGGCGACCGAAATCTGCTTCAAAACGTTCTTTTCGGCGAAGGCCTGCACCTGCGGGCCGCGCATGACGGTGCCGTCATCATTGACCAGCTCGGAAATGACACCGACCGGCGGCAGGCCGGCAAGCTTGCACAAATCGACCGCGGCTTCGGTATGGCCCGAACGCATCAGCACACCGCCTTCGCGCGCAATCAGCGGAAAGATGTGGCCGGGGCGGACGAAATCGGAGGCGCCGACATTGCCGTTGGCAAGATTGCGCACGGTCAATGTGCGGTCGTCGGCCGAAATGCCGGTCGTGGTGCCGTGCTTGAAATCGACGCTGACGGTGAAGGCGGTGGTGTGGGCCGAGTCGTTGTCGGCGACCATCGGCGACAGGTTGAGGCGCTTGGCCTCCTCGCGCGGCATCGGCGTGCAGACGATACCAGAGGTATTGCGGACGATGAACGCCATCTTTTCCGGCGTGCAATGGACGGCGGCGACGATCAGGTCGCCCTCGTTCTCGCGCCCGTCATCGTCCATGACGACGACAATCTCGCCGCGTTCGAAGGCGCGCAGGGCTTCGACGATCTTCTTCTGGTCGTAAGGCATGGACGCTCGCTTCGCTCTCGCAGGGGATAGGGCAGTAAGGCAGTAGGGCAGTAAGGGATTAGGGAAAAGGAAAAAATTGGCTGCTTCGGCGGGATAACATACTGCCCTACTGCCCTACTGCCCTACTGCCCTACTGCCCTCTCCTCTCCCTGTCTGTCCCCGATGACGCAGATAGTGATCGGCGATCGCGCAGGCAACCATCGCCTCGCCGATCGGCACGGCGCGGATGCCGACGCACGGATCGTGCCGACCCTTGGTCATGATCTCGACGTCGTTGCCGTCCTTGTCGATCGACTTTCGCGGGGTCAGGATCGACGAGGTCGGCTTGACGGCGAAGCGCGCGACGATCGCCTGGCCGGTGGAGATGCCGCCGAGGATGCCGCCGGCATTGTTGGACAGGAAGACCGGCTTGCCGTCATTGCCGATACGCATCTCGTCGGCATTTTCTTCGCCGGCGATGCGGGCGGCCTCGAAGCCGTTGCCGATCTCGACACCCTTGACGGCATTGATCGACATCAGGCCCGAGGCAATGTCTTGGTCGAGCTTGGCGTAGATCGGTGCGCCCAGGCCTGCCGGAACGCCGTCGGCGACGATCTCGATTACCGCGCCGACCGAGGAACCCGCCTTGCGGATGCCGTCAAGATACGCGGTCAAGACGGCGACCGATGCCGGATCGGGCGTGAAGAATGGATTTTCGGCGTCGCCAACGAAATTCCAGTTCCAGTTGGCGCGGTCGATCGATTTTTCCCCCATCGAGACCAGTGCGCCGCGCACGATCATGCCGGGCACGACCTTGCGGGCCAAGGCTCCGGCCGCCACCCGCGCCGCTGTCTCGCGCGCCGAAGAACGGCCACCACCGCGATAGTCGCGCAGGCCGTATTTGGTGTCGTAGGTATAATCGGCATGACCCGGCCGGTACTGGCGGGCGATCTCGCCATAGTCCTTGGAGCGCTGGTCGACGTTCTCGATCACCATCGACACCGGCGTGCCGGTGGTGATCATGGTCTCGCCGTCGTCATCCAGGATGAAGCCGGACAGGATCTTGACCTCGTCTGGTTCGCGACGCTGCGTCACAAAACGCGATTGACCCGGGCGGCGCTTGTCGAGTTCGGCCTGGACCTCGGCGCGCGTGAAGCGGAGGCCGGGCGGACAGCCGTCGACGACGCAGCCGAGCGCTGGGCCATGGCTTTCGCCCCAGGTGGTGACGCGGAAAAGATGGCCAAACGTATTGTGAGACATGAAAACCAGCCCTGCCGGCACCGAGCCGGCTTAGCGCATGACCCCGAAAATCGGAGCGATTTTCGGGAAGGATCATGCGCAAAATCAAAAGTGCCACAGCGTCGTTTCTGCGTCAGGACGCGCGGCGCCGTAGCTGCGTTCTATTGGCGTTTTCCGCAGCGGTCAAACTGTGATCTGGCGGATTTAGTTTTGACACATTCGGTTGGTTTCTGCTTCCCTCGACCCGTCTGTTGAACACCGTCTGTTGAACACCCGCCGCCACTGTGCCGGCGCAATGATAAGAGGACGATGATGCGTATCCCGATCGGCGCCGTTGCCGCCATGTTGCTGATTTCCACCGCCGCCTTTGCCGGCCAGACCGAAGGCCTGATCAAAGAGATCGACAAGGAGACGTTGACGCTGACACTCGACGACGGCAAATCCTACAAGCTGAACGCCGAAACCGATCTCGAAGCGCTGAAACCCGGCATGGACATCGTGATCGCCTACGACGAGACAAACGGCGAGAACATCATCACCGACATGCAATTGCCGGATAGCGATTCAACCGAATAGACTCATTCAGTCTGGGCGGTGCTGGCTATTCTCGCGAGCAACGCGACCAGTTCCGGCTGCGATGGGTCTCGGTTTTGGCGAGACGGCTTTCAGGTGATTCCTGGCGGTTTCGTAAGTGACTCCCAAATCATCCGCGACGGTCTTCAACTCTGCGCCCGATCAAACCCGGCAAGCCAGTCTTGCCTCGGCTTGCGGCGTTCGGCTGGACTTAGCCTCTCACGGGGTGAAGCCGCTAAATTCGGACGGCAGGACTGCATTCTCACCAATTTCTAACCTGAATCTCTCGTATCCTAAATAGCGGGTCCTCTATGGTTGCTCCGTGCTGAAACGGCGTCGCGGAAATGTTGCGCCGATCTGCGCGAGCCATCCTGCACGGTGGCCTTCTCTGCCGCGAAGGGGGCATTCTTGAATCCGATCGGTTTCGGGTTCTCAACGCCGATGGACACCGATGGGCATCAGGTCTCGCATTCTTGTATTTCAGCTCATTGTCGTGGGGGCAGTCGTGATGATGGCGGCTATCGTCTACATCACCATTCGCTCGACAACCTACTACACGCAGCGCGTGCAATGGGCCAACAACCAGGTCGAAGCCGTCACCGCACTTACGGTGAACGCCAACCGATATTCCGAGCAGATCGCCGAGTTCCTGTTAATTGGCGAACCGGAGCGTCCCGACTACGAGAGCGCCCGCGCCGAGCTTGAGGCAGGCTTCGAAAAGCTCGCGGAACTGACCAGGGGAGAAGCCGAGTTTCTCGGGGGCAGCAGCGAACAGGAGGACGGCGGTGACGAGATCTTCCGCGTCACGCGGATGCGCACGCTCTACGGAGAAATCGCCAAAGCCACCTCTGACGCAATCAATCTTCGCAACCAGGGGCGCCAGGAGGACGCGGTCAGCGTTTTTCGCCGGGACATCGAGAATCGTTTCGATGCCGAGTTCGAAAACATCCTGGAAGCCGCGCGGCGCGACGAAGAGGAAGAGGTCGTGCGAACCGAGCTGCAGGCAGAAGCACTGTGGCGACGCCTGACCTGGATGACGGCCGCGCTTGCGTTGGCTGCTGTGGTTCTCTGCTTTGTTGCTGCTTTCCTTCTCGCCCGATCATTGATGCGCCCGATCAGCCTTCGGACCGAAGGCACAGAGGCGATCAGTCGTGGTGATCTCGACCACCGGATCGCCTTTGATGGCCGCGACGAACTTGGTGCGCTCGCCAGGCGGTTCAACGAAATGGCCGCACGCCAGCAAGACCAGCGCGACCGGTTGCTCAACGCCAAGGCAGAACTCGAGCAGCAAGTTGCCGCACGGACCGCAGAGCTTGCCGCGGCGAACCAGCGGTTGACGGAGCTCGACCGGTTGCGCGTCCAGTTCCTCGCCGACATCAGCCATGAACTGCGCACTCCACTGACGGCGCTTCGCGGTGAAGCGGAAATTCCGCTGCGCCATGGCTCAAAGCCAGAGGCAGTGTACCGCGATGCGCTCGAACGGATTGTCACTCAGAGCCTGGAGATGGGACGCCTCGTCGACGACCTCGTTTTTCTGTCTCGTTCGGAAACCGATACAATACGCTTCGAGCCCCGCCGAACGGACCTCGTGAGCATCGTCGCCGATGCGGTCCACGAGGGCGAAATTCTGGGGCGCGCCAAGGGCATCTCGATCAAGGCGGCCTACAGCACCCGTCCGGTCTGGATCACTGCCGACGCGCAGCGGCTCAAACAGGCTCTCGTGATCATTCTGGATAATGCCATAAAATACTCTCCGCGCGATCGCTCGGTGAACCTGAATATGACCGTTGTGGACGGGCATGCAGAGATTGCGATACGCGACAAGGGTTTGGGCATTCCAGCCGAGGAAATACCCAAGGTGTTCGAGCGATTTTACCGTGGCCGAAGCCCAAGGGCGTCGCGCCAACTTGGCAGTGGTCTCGGTCTGGCGATCGCGAAATGGCTCATCGAAAAGCATCGTGGCGAGATTGCGCTCACGAGCGAGGTCGGGTCTTTTACTGAGGTCGTGGTCCGGCTTACACACGCTGACGCAACCGCGTCTGCGGATGCGAACGCAGGTGCCGCCGTAGTCGTTCTGAAAAAGAGGCTGCGTGCAAAAACCGGCTCGGAATAAACAACGACCTCCTTCGTTTCATGGATTACGATTGTTGAGGCGGGAGCTTGGCGGAATGACCACGCCCACCGCGAGGCGGGGAATTCTCTGACTCCCCGCAATACGACCCGGGGAGAAGGTGGTGTAAATGTCAAGGATTCTGCTGGTAGAGGACGACGATCGCATCGTCGGCTTCATCAAGCGAGGGCTCGAAGCCGAGGGTTACGTTGTCGACGTGACCGACAGTGGCGGGGATGCGCTGGCGATGGTACGGGAGACGCCATATGCGCTGATCGTTCTCGACCGAATGCTTCCAGGAATCGACGGCCTCGAAGTATGTCGCATGTTGCGGCGCGAGCAGCACCAGCATCTTGTCCTGATGCTCACGGCCAGAGACAGCCTGCAGGACAAGGTCGAAGGGCTGAAGGGGGGAGCCGACGACTACCTGACCAAACCTTTCGCCGTCGACGAGCTGATCGCGCGCATGGAGGCGCTGCTTCGCCGCGGCTCCAGCACAGGCACGGACCCGGTCCTCAGGGTTGGCGATCTGGCGCTTGATCCGGTCGGCAAGAAGGTCTGGCGCGGCGAACGCGAGATCAGCCTGACGGCCAAGGAATTCAGGCTTCTCGCGTATCTGATGTCGCACTCTGGCGCTGTGATCAGCAGAACCCGGCTGCTCAACAATGTTTGGGATCTGAGTTTCGACCCGGAAACGAAGGTGGTCGATGTCTACATCCGCTACCTTCGTAGCAAGATCGAAATCGTGGACGAAAAGCCGCTCATAAAAACCGTGCGGGGCTTCGGCTACGTGATATCGGCTTGAAGCCAGCGGGTCACCCACGTTTTCAGGAAATGGGCAGTTCTCTCACCAAGCTCTAACCTGATGCTTGCCATAGTCTAATCCTGGCCTTTCCGAAATCTAGCCGGACTCCCACGCTGGTTTAGCCGCCGTGGTCATATGCTGCCACATGAAGATACCGACCCACCCCGAATGCGTGCGGAGGCGGCTGACTTCGCTCGGTCCTCAAGAACCGGAAACTTCGACGTGATTGAGACTGATCAATTCGGAAAGCAGCTTGTTGCATTTCTTCCGAACCTGCGCCGTTTTGCGATTTCCCTTTGCCGTTCCCGCGATCTTGCCGACGATCTGGTGCAGGCGGCCTGCGAACGCGCGCTTGCCAACACCGGGCGCTTTGAACCTGGAACCCGTTTTGATGCGTGGTTGTTCCAGATCCTGCGAAATCTGTGGATCGACCACATCAGAAGGCAGCGCACGGCCGGCCCGCAGGAGGACATCGAGCAACGGCAGGACCTTGTCGGCGCCTGTGGCGAGCGAGATGTCGAAGCACGCTTTACCCTGAATAGCGTTGCCCAGGCGATCACCGATCTGCCGGACGATCAGCGCGAAATCATTCTCCTGGTCTGCGTCGAGGACTTTTCCTACAGGGAGGCGGCCGGCGTTCTCGACATACCGATCGGAACGGTGATGAGCCGGCTGGCGCGTGCCAGAAAAAATCTCGCCGAGGCAGTCGGAATAAATCCCGGCTTGCCACGTTCACCGGTCATGAAGGGCGAGAACAGAAATGATCAGACGCGAGTTTGCTGACGAAACGCTGATGCCGGTTCTCGATGAACCCGTTTCCGACCGACTCAGCCAGTCGGTGCAGCGAATGATCGACGAGGCCGAGCGGCGCAGCGTTCCATCGCACGCCAGCGAGGGCGCGCGTGTCGTTGCCTTCAGGGCGAGGGACAATCAGGCGATGCGGCGCCCCCAGGCATCCTGGATCATGCCACTGGCTGCTTCGCTGGTTGCAGTCGTTTTTGGGTTCGGCGGATATTTTTTTGGGTTTGCCAGCCAAAACCAGCCGCATGGACTTGAGGTGGCAGGGCAGGACAGCCCTCTTTCAGAGGCGCTCGGGCAGGTGGCGTCCGGCGAAGAAGCCGTGCTGGCAGGCTCCACCGACAGGATCCGTGCCGTAGCCACGTTTCGCGATGGAACCGGTTCCTTGTGCCGCGAATTCGAAATCGATTCTGCCAACCGCTCGACCGTCATATCCGCGGCGTGCCACTCGGATCATGGTTGGGCGGTGAATTTTGCCGTCGTTGCGCCCGCGCGCGATGGTGGATATGCACCGGCCTCGCCTTCGGAAGCGCTCGATTCCTATCTCGCGGCAACCGGAGCGCATGAGCCTTTGTCACCGGAAGACGAGGCAGCGGCATTGAGATCGTTGGGCCAGTAGAAGGGCGGGCCCGTGGGCATGCTTTTGGGCGACGTGCATTAGAGCCACTCCAGGCGTCGGCCCTCCAGCCTGAGCAACCGATCGTGCGGCACATTCAGCCTTGCGGCTTCTTTCTCGGGCATTCCCAGCAGCATGCGGAACAGGACGCGCACGACGCCGCCATGCGTCACGCAGACCGTCCGGCGGTCCAGCGCGTCGAACCACGGCTTTACCCGTTCGAGCAGCATTTGATAGCTTTCGGCGCCCTCGCCGGGCGGCAGGAAATTCCACTTGTCGAGGCGCCTCTCCCTGGCCGAGCCGAGATGCCGAGCCTCGAGTTCGCGAAAGGTGAAACCCTGCCAGTCGCCGAAACTCATTTCGACAAGGCGGGGATCGGTGCGGTAAGCTTGGGGATCGAGCCCCATCGCCATGCGAATGCGTTCCATGGTCTCACGCGTTCGCCGCATCGGGCTGGCGACAAAATCGAAATCTTCGGGGTTTTGAACGAGTTCCGCCAGCCGATGGCCATTGCCGGTCGCCTGCTCGCGGCCGAGCGGGTTGAGATCGGTGTCGGCCTGTCCTTGCAGCCGGGACTCGGCGTTCCACACCGTCTGGCCATGGCGCGCGATGTAGACGAGCGGATACATCAGGTCATCCGGAGAGCGGTCGAGAACAGGCGAGAGGGTATTCGAGGCGGGTCTATTCCTTGACGGTCGAAATATCAGGCGCGTCGACCGCCTTCATGCCGACGACATGGTAGCCGGAATCGACATGGTGGACCTCGCCGGTGACGCCGCGTGAAAGGTTTGAAAGGAAATAGACCGCTGAATCGCCGACCTCCTCTTGCGTCACCGTCTGCTTTAGCGGCGAATTGTATTCGTTCCACTTCAGGATGTAGCGAAAATCGCCGATGCCGGAGGCTGCCAGCGTCTTGATCGGACCGGCGGAGATGGCGTTGACGCGGATTTTCTTGGCGCCGAGGTCGACGGCCAGATAGCGCACGCTGGCTTCGAGCGCTGCCTTGGCAACACCCATGACGTTGTAGTGCGGCATCACTTTTTCCGCACCGTAATAAGTCAACGTCAGCAGCGAGCCGCCATCGGTCATCAGCGCCTCGGCGCGCTTGGCGATGGTGGTGAAGGAAAACACCGAGATGTCCATCGTGCGCAGGAAATTGTCGCGCGTCGTCTCGACATAGCGGCCTGTCAGCTCGTCCTTGTCGGAAAAGGCGATGGCGTGGACGAGGAAATCGAGCTTGCCCCAACGCTTGGCGATGTCGTCGAATACCGCATCGAGCGTTGTCGGATCGGTCACATCGCAATGGCCGGCGACATGGGCGTTGAGTTCCGCCGCCAGCGGCTCGACGCGCTTCTTGAACGCCTCGCCCTGATAGGTCAGCGCGATTTCGGCGCCATGGTCGACGCAGGCCTTGGCGATGCCATAGGCGATCGACCGATTGTTCGCGACGCCAAGGACAAGCCCGCGCTTGCCGGCCATAATGCCTTGTCCACCCGCCATGTGAGCGCTCTCCGCAAGATTTGCTGCTTCGTGAAGTGGCTATCGCACAGGCACAGAGCCCCTTCAAGCGCTCAAAACGGACAGTGCCCGCCCGGCTGACCTTCCGACCTGGATGCCATGCAGCAGTTCTGCAAGCGTAGTTGTGCGTCGAAGAGGTCACTCGATCCTGAAACGAGGCGCATCTGCCGGCGCCGACGCCAATAGGTCGCGAACAAGTTTCCTCGCCATGAATTCACCGGCGTCTTTCGCATCCGAGATGTCCATGGCGAACGCTCCGGGACCGCCGATCACGCTGGAGCGGAAATATTGCGCAAGTTCCGCATCCTGCCCCAGGACCAATCCGTTAATCGTAAAACCTTGCGCCAGCGCCGCGTCTCGCGAGGATTCTGTTCCGCCCGCGAAATTGTCGGTTCCGTTGGCGCAGATGTTCATGACCGCGCGCTGCGTCGCGTGCGGCGATGACGTCAACAGGAGCGAAGCAAAGGCGATCGCCTCCGACATGTCTGTCAGACGATCGTGCATCGCCGCGGGATCAGCGTCGCCGTCGCGGTCCTGCTCCATATCGCCGCCTCCGTAATGGGTTCGGTCGATGAGCGTCACCGAAGCGAGCGCCTGAGACACGCGCGCGGCGTCCTCGGCCGAGCCGATGACGGTCCAGGGCACCAACAGGTCGAACTTGCCATCGCTTGACCATGTGATGACGGCGAACCCGATCCGACGCCGCGGACCGGCGGTGGCGGCGCGCAGGAAGTCGGGGTGGACGAGCGCCCGCACGAGCCCGGCCTGCTGGAGCCATTCCTCATATCGGCCGATCGAGTCCGATACGTCGATTGCTGTGACGACATTGGCGTCGGTGCCCGGCACGACCGCGTTGGCCGCTGGCGAAGCGCCGCACAGGAAGACCATCAGTGGCAGGGCGAGGTGAAGGGCGCGCCAGCGGCAAGGTTTCGCCGGCATAGCAGGCTTCGGCTTCACCGCCTGGTGTTCTGAACGACGCCGGAACCAGCGCGTTGGAACGGACGGAAACAGGTGCGACGGCATTGGCTCCTCCCGGAATGATCCCGGGGTAACGGGCCGGAGCCAAACTTATTCCTCCTGTTCGCGCGGCCGTTTCCGCAATTCGGTTATGTCCGCTTTGAGAATGGCAGGCTCGGATCCATTGCGTGAAGATCCGCATCACGCCCCAGCCCGCGATAGAGGATGAACGCACAGCAACAGGCGACGGCAATCGACAGCATCTCGCCGCCGTCTTCCGCGTAGCCAACGAGCTTCGAGCCAGTCAGGAAGTGCAGCATGTCCACCGCCACGGCAAAGCCCACAAGACACGCGAACAGCAGCAAAAACACCGATCCGAGGGCTTGTTGCCTCGGTCTGCTTTGCCAGAATGACCACAGCAGCGGCGCCAGCAGGCCGAGCGCGACCACCGACCAGGTGATGATTTCCCCGGTGTCGCGAGCCCGCATGCCCGGCAGCGAGACGAGGTCGAATGTCGCTGACAGCAGCAGGCCGCCCCGCTCATGGAAACGGGCGGCGTCGTCGAGCGTGACAAAACCGAAAATCAGCGACCAGGCAAGAAACATATGCTCCCTGGTTCGAAGCCAGATGCCGAACAGAAACAGGGCGCAAAGCGCGGCCTGCCCGTAGTTGAACATCTCGGGCAGCGATCCATCCCTGCTGATGTTAAGACGCGAAGGCAGGTCGTAACGTGAAATTCCGGCTGATCGAAGCGCCTCGATCGCGAATGGAACGGTGATGACGAAGATATTCAGGCATATTAGTATCAGCGCGAAAACCCTGCTGAGCCTGTCGTTTCGATACATAGCCCGGATTTCTCCGAACGCACTTTCCAAACTCGATAACGCATGACCCAGCAAATCCGACGCGCTCCTTCGTTGCTATTTGTTTGACGGGCAATTTCGCTAGTCGACCAACGGGTTGGAAACGGGGCGGCCGCGGGTTTATTCCGCCCACGCATAAGAAAACGCTCCGGCGACAAGCGACTCACCTGCCTGGCGCGAGCCGGACATGTTCCGGGAGGCCATCGAGCGATGTCGCGGAATGTGGCTGAGCCCTGCAGTCGGTCAAAACGGACAGGTGAGAGACAGGAGCGTTTGCGGCGTAGCGCGGCTTTGACGCGCCAGGCTAGCGTTTGCGGTTGCGCATCAACGCTTCGAGATCGCTGTCGCCACCCTCAGGCAGCATCAGCCGCACATGCGCGTAGAGATCACCGTGACCGCCGACTTTTTCCGGCAGGCCCCTGCCCTTCAGCCGCAGGACCTTGTCCGAGCTCGACCAGGCGGGAATATTGACTGCAACCTTGCCTGTCGGCGTTTCGACCGCCACCTTGGCACCCAGCACGGCATCCGCCAGCGCAACCGGCAGGTCGGCGTGAAGGTCGCGGCCTTCGACACGGTAGCGCGGATGCCGCCGGAAGCGGATCTTGACCAGCGCATCGCCCGGTTGCCCCGGCCCTTGCTCGCCCTGGCCTTTCAGCCGGATGGTCTGGCCGTCCTCGACATAGGCTGGCAGCTTGACGGCGACCTTGCGCCCGTCGGGGAACATCGCCGTTACCTTCTCGGCAGTCGCCGCTTCTTCGATGGTGATGTCGAGCGTCACGTTCAGGTCGGCGCCGGACGGCGCCTGCGGGCCGGCGCCCATGCCGGCGCCGCGAGAGAAGGTCTCGCCGAAAATCTGGCTGAAAATGTCGCTGCTGCCGTCGAACGGATCGCCGCTCGGTCGGCCTGAGCGAAACTCGAAACGCGAGCCGCCCGGCCCTTGCTGCCGGCGAAAACCGGCGAACGGATCGGCGCTGCCGGCGGCGCCCTCGAAGCCTTGAAAGCGCGGCTTGCCCTCGGCATCGATCTCGCCGCGATCGAAAGCCGCCCGGTTCTTCTCGTCGCCAACGATCTCGTAAGCCTGGTTGGCGGCGGCAAACCGCTCCTTCGCCTTGGGATCCGGATTCTGGTCCGGATGATACTCCTTGGCGAGTTTGCGGTACGCCGATTTTATATCCTTGGCCGATGCGTTCTTGGCAAGGCCCAGCACCTCATAGGGGTCGCGCATGCTTCCTGCCCTGGAGAAGGAGTGAGTCCATGATTGCCATCTATATGCGCTCGCATAGGAAGAAATTCCAGTAGCTTACGGTCATATGATGGCGGAAAATCAGAGTGCCTTGAAGTCCTGCATCTGCCAGGCGCCGGCGCCGGCCAGGCACACCTCGCCCTTGAACAGGGCGACGCCGTCGAAGCTTTCGCGTGAGGCGGTGAAGCGGCGGCAAAGCTGGCCGTTGTCCCTGGACTCCGCCAGTTCGGTGATCGAGCCGCGCGAACCGGTATCGGAATTCGCCCAGGGAACGGCCTGACCGGCAAGTTCCTGGATATCGGCTGAAGACACCGCGTTGCGGATCGTCGCCTGGTCCGAGGCGCGATCCTGGTCGATCGGCATGGCAGAGGCAGGCGTGCTGCTGGTGAGGATCGTACGGTCGACCTCCGCCTGCTCCAAACTGAAGCCGCCAGCACCGCAAGCGGCAAGCGGCAAGGCGACCAGCACGATCGCGGCGGCCTTGACCGCAATTTGCGCGCTGGCGGAAGCAATAAGGCGCCATTGCCTGCTGTCAAAAAGTTGCGCGATGCGCGACAATCGGCAATCTCCCCCGGCCGGCAATAAAATTTGGAAAAACTATGAGCGAAACTGAGTTAACAAGCGGTGACTTTGCCGAGGCTGCGGAGCCATTCCGCCTGTTTGCCGCATGGCTTGACGACGCGACGAAGAGTGAGATCAACGATCCCAACGGCGTGGCGCTGGCGACCGTCGATGCCGAGGGCATGCCGAATGTGCGGATGGTGCTGCTCAAGGGGTTCGATGAAAGCGGATTTGTGTTCTACACGAATTTCGAGAGCGCCAAAGGCCGCGAGATTCTTGGCAGCATGAAGGCGGCGATGTGCTTTCACTGGAAATCGCTGCGCCGGCAGGTGCGTGCACGGGGGCCGGTGGAGATCGTTACCGAGGCGGAAGCGGACGCGTATTACGCGACACGTCCGCGCGGCAGCCGCATCGGGGCATGGGCGTCGAAACAGTCGCGGCCGCTGGAGAGCCGCTTCGCACTGGAAAAGGCCGTTGCCGAATACACGGCGCGCCATGCGATCGGCGTGATCCCACGGCCGAAACACTGGTCAGGCTTCCGCATCGTGCCGCAGACGATCGAGTTCTGGCACGACCGGCCTTTCCGGCTGCACGACCGCATTGTCTTCTCGCGCAGCGCTGGGGGCGGCTGGGACAAGACAAGGCTTTATCCCTGAGCGGCTGGCCCTTAAGCAGCTTCACCAAGGAGCCTAGGGCAATCTTGCCGAACCACCTTGGTTCACCAATAGTCATAGTGAACCAACATGAAAGGTTCTTTCTATGACGGCTTTTACCGTGCGTGTCCCGGACGAAACCGCAAAGAGGCTTGACCAGCTTGCCGAAAAGCTCGACCGCTCGCGCTCCTATGTGGCCGCGCAGGCTATCGAGGACTTCGTGGCCCGTGAGGAATGGCAACTCGCCGAGATAGAAGCCGGATTGGCCGACGTCGAGCGCGGCGACTTTGCCAGTGACCGTGATGTAGCCGCTGTTGTCGGAAAATACGTCAAGTCGCGGAAATGATCGTCCGCTGGCGCGTTCCTGATCTTCAACGGAGACTACTCCGTCGCTATTTCGTCCGGCCACATCTGGGCGCCATGCAGGATGCGGAGGATGCGAACCGTGTCGGCCACTACGGCATAAGCGGCGATGTAGGGCGTGCGCGCGACGACAAGTTCGCGCGTGCCGGCGATCCGGCCGGGTCGCCCGCTTTCCGGAAAGTCGATGAGACGGTGAGTCGCAAAAACGATCTGCTGGTCGACGTGAACGGCGGCTCTGGGGTTTTCGGCTTCGATATACGTGAAGATGTCGTCGCGATCGGAGAGCGCAAACCGCGCCCAGACCAGCCTCAAGATTCACCTGCCTCCGCCTTGCGAAGCGCTGCCGCCCGCCGTCCAGCAAAATGGGTTTCGGCGTCGGCGTCTTCAACGTCCGGCCGGGTATCCTCGATCGCCTGCAGAACTTTCGCCCGGAACCAGGCATCGTGGGCGTCACTGTTGCTGACGAGTTCGAGCGGCAAGGCGCCCTCATTCGCGGTGCGCGTCAACAAGATGCGGACGGCATCGGAAACCGTGAGCCCCATGTTTTCCAGAACCGCCGTGGCGCGTTCCTTCACCTCAGCGTCAATTCGGGTCTGGACCAGTGCGTTCGACGGCATGGCAGTCTCCTTCGCCAGCAGACAATGTAATGCATGTGCATGACATAAGCTAGACTCTAGTAGCGCCAGCTAGCCCTTCTTCCTGGTCATGAAGGCCATCAAGGCGGCGCGGGCCTCGTCGGATGTGAGCCGCGCCCGAAAATGCTCACTTTCCTGGCCGATGCGGGCAACGAGGTCTTCACGCGAACCGCGCATCAGGTCACGCGCGATCTTCAGCGCTTGCGGCGGCTTGGCCGCGATCTGCCCGGCAGCGGCAAGCACGGCGGATTCGAGTTCGTTCTCCTCGACCACTGCGTAGATCAGCCCGGCGGCTTTCGCCCGCTCGGCCGAAAACCCTTCGCCGAGGCCAAGCAGCGCGAAAGCGCCTTGCCGGCCGAGAATCTGCGGCGCAAGCAGGCTCGAGCCCGCCTCGGGGACCAGTCCGAGATCGACGAAGGGCGTGCGGAATAGTGTGCGCGGCGTGGCGAAGGTCAGGTCGCAGTGCAGGTTGAGCGTTGTGCCGATGCCGACCGCGATCCCGTCGACGCCGGAGATCATCGGCTTTTCCGTCCTGGCCAGCGCCATCAGGAAATCCCAGACTTCGGTGCCGCCCTCGCCGCCGGTGGCGACGACCATGAAATCGGCAAGGTCATTGCCCGACGAGAAGGCGCCTGGAACACCGAGGAAGACATGGACGCGGATCGCCGGATCGGCGTCGCCCTCGGCAAGGGCTTTGGACATTGTTGCATACATGGCCCGCGTCAAGGCGTTCTTCTTGTCCGGACGGTTCATGCGGAGGATCTGGATGGCGCCCTGGCGCTCGACGAGGATGTGGTCTGTCACGGGTGATCCTTTGTGAACGTCGTGAAACGTTAACCTGGTGGCTGTCAGGCAGAGATCAGCGTCTGGCCGGCAGCGGCAAGGCTCTCGGCGCCGCCGATGACACGCTCCTTCAGCGCGCCCGCCTCGCCAAGCAGGTTTTCGGCGTAAAAACGGCAAACGGCGATGCGGCTTTGGTCAGCAAGCGCGCCGCGCGCCAGATAGGCGCCGCCCGCCGCCAGCGAGATCAGCCGCAGATAAGGCGTCGCACCGGCCAGCGCCGCGTCCGAGCGGCCGTCGGCGAGCAGCCCTTGCAGGAAGCGCGTCGCCTGGCTGAGGTCGTCGAGCGCCTGGTCGAGGCCATCGGCGGTGCGGCCAAAACCTTGAAGGTTCGAGGTCCGCGCTTGATTGGCGACGGATTTCAGTTCGGCGATGTAGCCATGCACATGCTCGCCGCCGCCAAGCGGCAGCTTGCGCGCCACCAGGTCTATCGCCTGGATGCCATTGGTGCCTTCGTAGATCGGCGCGATGCGCGCGTCGCGATAAAGTGCTGCCGCACCGGTCTCCTCGATGTATCCCATGCCGCCATGAATCTGCAGCCCGAGCGAGGCGACCTCGACGCCGACATCGGTGGAAAAGGCCTTGGCCAGCGGCGTCAGCAGATTGGCGCGCTCCTGCCAATGGATGGCTTCATCGCCGACGGATACGCGCGCATGGTCGATGGCGTGCGCGCAGCAATAACTGATGGCGCGCGCAATCTGGGTCAGCGCCTTCATGGTCAGGAGATTGCGCTGCACGTCGGGGTGATGGACGATCGGCGTCATGGCGTTGCCATCATAGCTCGCGGCCTTGCCTTGCCGGCGTTCATTGGCGTAGGCGAGCGCCTTCTGCGTGGCCGTTTCGGCGACCGCAACGCCCTGCATGCCGACGGCGAGCCGCGCATTGTTCATCATGGTGAACATGCAGGCGAGGCCCCTGTTTTCCTCGCCGATCAGCCAGCCGATCGCGCCGGGGGCGGTCCCTTCGAAACCGTCGCCATAGATCATGGTGCAGGTCGGCGAGGCGTGGATGCCCAATTTGTGCTCCAGCCCGGAGCAGAAGACGTCGTTGCGTGCGCCAAGCGCGCCATCATCGCCGACCAGGAATTTCGGCACCAGGAACAGCGAAAGGCCGCGCGTGCCGGCCGGCGCGTCCGGCAGCCGCGCCAGCACCAGATGGATGATGTTGTCGGTAAGATCGTGCTCGCCATAGGTGATGAAAATCTTCTGGCCGAAGATGCGGTAGGTGCCGTCGCCGGCCGGCTCGGCGCGGGCGCGCAAGGCATTCAGATCCGAGCCCGCCTGCGACTCGGTCAGGTTCATCGTGCCCATCCATTCGCCTGAGACGAGCTTTTCCAGGTATTTGGCCTTCAGCGCCGGTGAAGCATGCTTGTCGAGCGCCTCGACCGCGCCCATGGTCAGCGTCGGGCCGATGCCGAAGGCCATGGCGGCGGAGTTCCACATTTCGAGCGCGGCGACGCCCAGCATGGTAGGCAGCGCCTGGCCGCCGAATTCCTCCGGCGCTGACACAGCGTTCCAGCCGCCGTCGATCCAGCGGCGATAAAGTTCCTTCCAGCCGGGCGGCATGGTGACGGCAGCGCCGCTCAGCACCGCGCGTTGTTCATCGCCGATCTTGTAGAGCGGCGCGACCTCTTCGCCGGCAAAGCGGCCGGCTTCCGCCAGAATGGCGTCGACGAGGTCTTCGCCAAGGTCGCCAAAAGTGCCGGCGTCAAGCGCCGGCTTCAAGCCAGCCACATACTTTAGCGTGAAAGCGATGTCCTCGACCGGTGCCCGATACATGCCGCTCGCTCCTCCTCCGTCCGGCAGGGAAACTTAATATCCGTGCCGACACAAAACCATTCGCTTTTTGGGTCGCCTCTCCCGCCTTCTTTTTACGTAAACGTCAAGATTTGTCACGCGGATTTTGCATTTGGAATTGTTCACGCTAAAATCGGCAAAAAAGCCGGACAAGTCGACCGGCGACCGATCAAGAATGTCGAGGGGACCGCCCGTGCTCGCCAGACCTGACGCCTATCGCTGCACCGAATGCGGCCTGCCCTATCGAGCGGCAGGTTTTTGTCACCATCGCGGCAAGATCGAGGACGGCGCCGCATATTGGTCGGATCGCGGCATTCTGTGTTCGCCGCAATGCTCGCTGGCCCATCACCGCAAGCGCCAGGCTGAGGGAACGCTGCCGCAGGCGCCGGCGCCCGACCCGTTCCACCCGCTCGCCCTGCGTTGATGACCAGCAAAGCCATCCCCGGCACGATCGCGGCGGTTGCCGCGGGCCGCCGAAAGCATTTCCTTAACCATGGCGGTTCAGGATTGGGCTTTGGCCAGCAAGGATCTGCTGTTTGAAGCTGCCGGCGCACCCTCTTCGCCGCCCAGGACTCCTCGCCGTCGCGACCGCGATGGCAATGGCGTCGGCGCCGGCACAAGCCTCGGACTTCTCCCAGCCCTGGAAGAATGCCGACCGGGCGCTGGTGATCGACGCCTACGAATACAATCCCATCGATTGGACCGAGCTTGCCACCGACAAGCGCATCGTCGGCTTCATCAACAAGGCGTCCGACGGGATGCCGCCAGCGTATTTCTGTTTCGGCGACGAGACCTCGACGCGGCTCTGCAAGGCGCTGTGGAAGCGCCATGCGGTGGCACAGGAACTGTTCCAGACACGCAAGGTGGTGGCCAAGGCGCTCGGCCTGAAATGGGGCGCCTATCACCTCGCCCGACCCGGCAACCCCGTCGGACAGGCCAATAATTTCATCAATTTCGCGAAACCTGGCCCGGACGACCTGCTCGCCCTCGACATCGAGGATGACGACCCGACGAAATGGATGTCGCTCGAGGATGCAGAGGAATTCGTGCGCCATGTGCATCGGCGGATTGGCCGTTTTCCAGTGCTCTATACCAACGGCAAAACCGCCAAGCACATCGCCGACAACAAGTACAAATATCGGCTGCTGTCGCGGCTGCCGCTCTGGTATGCGCGCTACAAGCCCGATATCGGCGTGCATTTTCCGATGGGCAACTGGCAAGGCTACGCACTCTGGCAGTTTTCGGCAAAAGCCAATTGCGGCCGGTTCCGCTGCCCCTATCGGGTGGCTGGCACGCCGAACGACATCGACGTCAATGTCGCACCGATGGATGCCGCCGCGTTGCGCGCGCAATGGCCGTTCGGCGGCCTGATCGACGCGCAGCCGGATTACCTCGCCTCGATACCGCTGCCTCTCTCGCGGGCGGCCGGCCTTGCCGGCAATGTCACCCTTACCTATGCGACCGTGGCGCCACCGCCGAGCTTCACCGAAATGGTCGCCATGTTCAGCGCGGGCTGGTCCAAGTTCCGCGGCAGCTTGCAAATGCCTGCCGTAGGGACAGCGCTGCGTCTTCCGCACCGGATCGCCGACTATCTGGGGTGGCTGCGAAAGGAAAAGCCCTCCGCATCGGCCGTTGAAGCCGCACCTACCGATCCGGTCAGCACTGCGTCGACCGAGTTGGATCGCCGCCCCCGCTAATCTTGCCCCCGCTAATCTTGTACGTCAGCGCGCCTGCTCGCGGGCAACGGCCTGCCAGCCGATGTCGCGGCGGCAAAAACCTTGCGGCCAATCGATCCGGTCGACCGCGGCGTAGGCTCGTCGCTGCGCCTCGCCGACCGTGCCGCCGGTCGCCGTGACACCGAGCACACGGCCGCCATTGGCGACCAGCCCGCAGCTGTCGATGGCGGTGCCGGCATGAAAGATCTCGACGCCATCGTCCGCGGCCTGTTCGACGCCTTGGATGACTGAGCCCTTTTCCGGCGTGCCGGGGTAACCCCTTGCCGCCATCACCACGGTGAGCGCCGCCTCGTTGCGCCAGCGCACCGAGGTATGTGCAAGCTGGCCGTCGGCGGCAGCGTTGAGCAGGACCAGCAGATCGTCCTTCAGCCGCATCATCAGCACCTGGCATTCCGGGTCGCCGAAGCGGGTGTTGTATTCGATCAGCTTCGGCCCATCGCCTGATATCATCAGCCCGGCAAACAGCACGCCGGAAAACGGCGCGCCAAGCTCGGCCATGCCGCGCATGGTCGGCTCGATGATCTCGCGCATGGTGCGGTCGATCATCTCCGGCGTCATCACCGGGGCCGGCGAATAGGCCCCCATGCCGCCGGTGTTCGGACCGACGTCGCCGTCACCGAGGCGCTTGTGGTCCTGCGCGGTGCCGAACGGCAGCGCGGTGACGCCGTCGCACAGGCAAAAGAAGCTCGCCTCCTCGCCGGTGAGAAACTCCTCGACCACCACCTCCGCGCCGGCCTGTCCGAAGGACCCGTCAAAACAGGCATCGAGCGCTGCCAGCGCCTCGGCCAAATTCATGGCGACGGTAACGCCCTTGCCGGCGGCGAGGCCGTCGGCCTTGATGACGATCGGCGCGCCCATCTTTTCGACATAGGCCCTGGCCGACGCCAGGTCGCCGAAACGGCCATAGGCGGCGGTCGGGATGTCGTATTTCGCGCAAAGATCCTTGGTGAAACCCTTCGAGCCTTCCAGCCGCGCCGCCGCCCTGGACGGGCCGAAGACGCGAATGTTTTCAGCGCGGAGGTCGTCTGCAATGCCGGCGACCAGCGGCCCTTCCGGCCCGACCACGACGAGGTCGACCTTCTTCTCCGTGCAGAACCGGGCCACCGCCGCATGATCGTCAATGTCGAGCGTCACCAGTTCGGCTTCGCGGCCGATGCCAGGGTTGCCGGGCGCCGCGTAAAGCTTGGTCAGCAGCGGCGAGGCCGCGATCTTCCAGGCCAAGGCATGTTCGCGGCCGCCGGAGCCGATCAACAATACGCGCATGCCCAGATCCCTTGCCATTCCACGATCAGGACTGCGCTATTGCGCCCCGTACGATGGGTCAAGACATTTGGAAGACTTTGAGCGCAATTCCACACGGGAACAGGGAATGGTTCGGCCCGCTTGACGCTTGACGACGTTCGCCGCTGCTGCCACTTCAGCACGATGGAACCCATCCAGTCGAAAGCAGCCCAGGGCCGCGTCGCCGATGCGCCGAGCGGCCACTGGGTCTACCGCATCCTGCCACGCTGGCTTTGGCCCTATGCGCAGCTTGCCCGGTGGGACCGGCCGATCGGCTGGCAGTTGCTGCTGTGGCCGTGCTGGTGGTCGGCAGCCCTTGCCGCGAGTGCCCATCCACGCCCTGCTGATCCCCTGCTCTCGCTGCTGCCGGCGCCATGGTATCTCGTGCTGTTCCTGATCGGCGCCGTCGCCATGCGCGGCGCCGGCTGCACCTACAACGACCTGGTCGACCAGGACATCGACAACCAGGTGGAACGCACGCGCTCGCGGCCGCTGCCGGCGGGAAAGGTCACGCGCCGGCAGGCCTGGGCGTTTCTCGTGATCCAGGCACTGATTGGACTCGCCGTGCTTCTGCAGTTCAACAGCTTTGCCGTCCTGCTCGGCATCTGCTCGCTCGCCGTCGTCGCCATCTACCCGTTCATGAAGCGATTCACCAATTGGCCGCAACTGGTTCTCGGCCTTGCCTTTTCCTGGGGTGCGCTGATGGGATGGGCGGTCGAATTCGGCAATCTCGATGGCCCGGCCGTCATGCTCTATATCGGCTCGATCCTGTGGGTGATCGGCTACGACACGATCTATGCGCATCAGGACAAGGAAGACGACGCCATCGTCGGCGTGCGCTCGACCGCACGCCTGTTCGGCGACAACACCAAGACCTGGCTCGTCGGGTTTTATGGCGGAGCGCTGGTCTGCTTCGCCATCGCCTTCGCGGCAGCGCAGGCGCCAGTGCCGGCGCTGGCCGGGCTGGTCGCGGCCGGCGCCCATATGGCGCGGCAGATCACCGTGCTCGACATCGACGATCCCGACCAGTGCATGCTTTTGTTCAGGTCGAACAACCAGGTCGGCTGGCTGGTCTTCCTCGGCCTGATCGGCGGTGCGTTGTGGGTGGCGCTGAAGCCGCTGGTTTAGCGGCTTTTTCCCTTCTCCCCTTCTTGTGGGAGAAGGTGGATTGTCGCGAAGCGACAAGACGGTTGAGCGTGTGCTGGACGGAATGCAGTTGGTCCCAAGCTGGAACACCCCTCATTCGGCCGCTTCGTGGCCACCTTCTCCCACAAGGGGAGAAGGGAAAGCTCACTCTATTCGTCGCGCGAAATAATCTCCTGGCCGCCGATCACCAGCCTGAGGCCGAGGGCGCCGGCCCTGCGGCGGGCGAGGAAGCGCGGGCGACGCGTGGTCGAAAGCCGACCCCTGCGACGGTCCTGCGCGGGTAATGTCTTGATGGCGACGCCAAGCGATTCCTCCAGGGTGCGGGCGATGCCGTCGGATTCGATCAGAAGCATCGGCAGACGGTAGGCATCGGCCCAGGCGCGCCAATCGGCGGCGACATCCTCGAGATCGTCGGCCACCAGCAGCGGCACCGACAGCATCGGATCATTGTGCAGAAGCTCCAGCGTCACCGTGACATTGCCGTCCGGGTCCTCCATTGCGCGGGCTGCCACGCCACGAAACGCATTGGCGGGCAGAGCGATGAACGCCGGCAGGCCGCTCATCTCCAGCACGCGGCGAATGACGGCGCCACGATGGTCGATGGTGAAGGTAACGTCGCCGTAGTCGTCGCGCGTCGCGTAGCTCACCACCTGCGGCAGGCGGAGTGGGTCGAGGCGCATATTGCGCCCAGCCCAGACTGGCTTCAGCCCAGTGTTCATATCGTGCCTTTCCTGTCTCTCCTGAGAGCCGGTCTTCCGGTTCTCCGGGCCGGTTTATCCAGCCTCGTTGTGGGGAAACATTAGCGCGGGCTTCTTATCGCAGCGCTTAAGAAAGTCGGTTAAATTTTGCTGATCTCGAGGCGATGGTTATCGGAATGCAACCATTCACAAGACGGCGAAAGGATCAGATAACCTTACCGGGATTCATGATGCCGGCCGGGTCGAAGGCCGTCTTCACCCTGCGCATCAGTTCGATCGCCATCGGCGGCGCTGTCGCGATCAATTCATCCCGCTTCAGCTGGCCGATGCCGTGCTCGGCCGAGATCGAGCCGTGAAGGCTGCGCACGACATCGTGCACGGCCTTGTTCATGGCATGATAGAGCCGGAGAAACGCTTCGTCATCGCCGCCGATCGGCCGGGAGATGTTGTAGTGGAGATTGCCGTCGCCCATGTGGCCGAAACACACCTCGCGCGCACCGGGGCTGACCGATTGAACGGCGCCGGCTGCCTTTTCGATGAATTGCGGGATGGCCGCCACCGGCACGGAGATGTCGTGCTTGATCGAGGCGCCTTCGGGCTTCTGCGCCTCGGGCAGCAGCTCGCGGAAATTCCAGAAGGCATCGCCCTGCGCGATGCTCGCCGCAATCACGGCATCGCCGACGATCTCTTGCTCGAGGCCGGCTGAGAGCACCTCCTCGATCAGGGCCCTCGCATCCTGCGCCGAGCGACCCGAAGAGATCTGCATCAGCACATACCACGGCCAATCCCCGGACAGCGGCCGCACGACGCCTGGCGCGTGCAGCAGCGTAAAATCGTAGGGCCGCTGGCCGATCAGTTCGAAAGCAGTGAGCGCCGCACCGGCGCGATCCATCGCCAGGCTGAACAGGGACAGTGCCGCCTCAGGTGACGACAGGCCGGCAAAGGCCACTTCGCGTCCCTTGGGCTTTGGGAAAAGCTTGAGCACGGCGGCGGTGATAACGCCGAGCGTGCCTTCTGCGCCGATGAACAGGTTCTTCAGATCGTAACCGGTGTTGTCCTTCTTCAGCTTGCGCAGATCGTCGAACACCTCGCCGGTCGGCAGCACCACTTCGACGCCGAGGCACAGCTCACGCGCATTGCCATAGGCGAGAACGCCGGTGCCGCCGGCATTGGAAGAGAGATTGCCGCCGATCTGGCAGGAGCCTTGCGCGGCAAGCGACAGCGGAAACAGCCGGTCGGCGGCATCGGCCGCTTCCTGCAGCGTCTGCAGGATGACTCCGGCCTCGACGGTGACCGTGTTGGACAGGACGTCGATCTCGCGGATGCGGTTCAGCCGCGACAGCGACAGCACGATCTGGCGGCCGGACGTGTCCGGCACCTGCGCGCCGACCAGCCCGGTGTTGCCGCTTTGCGGCACGACCGGCGTTCCCGTCTCGGTTGCCAGCTGCATGATGCGGCTGACCTCGTCGACACTGCCGGGCCTCAGCACCAGCGCCGTCCGGCCATGCCACAGACCGCGCCTCTCCGTGAGGTAAGGCGCGATATCCTGCTGGTCGCGAAGCGCATATTTGTCGCCGACGATTGCCGCAAAGCGGTCGATGAGGGCGGGGTCGATATCCCTTGAGATGTCGTTCATGGATGGGAAACTATGGTGCTCAGTCGATCTTGTCACGAGGGGCGGCGGCACGCGAAAGCCGGTCGTTGATCGCCTCGCCCAGCCCGTCGGAGGGGATCGGCTCGACGGCGATTGTCTTGGCGCCGCTGCGATCGAGATCCTGCATATGGGCAAAGAGGTTGGCCGCGGCCTCGCGCAGGTCGCCGGTCTCTGACAGGTTGCGCAAGGCGGCTGCGCCTTGCCAGCCTTCGGCGCGGCGCGGGCCGAACGCCAGCAAGGCTTCGCCCTTTGCGACTTTTGCGGCGTTGATCCGCACTGCAGCACCCGGCGCGTAATGCGAGGCGAGCATGCCCGGGGCCTCGATGCCCGCCGCGCCGCGCAGCAGCTTCATGCCGGCGGTCGCTTCGATCTCTTCGGCGGCAATGCCGCCCGGCCGCAGCAGCCGCAGCTTTCCGCCCTCTATCTTCACGATTGTCGATTCGACCCCGACCGACGTCGCGCCGCCATCGACCACCAGCTTGATTTTTGGACCGAGATCGGCGGCCACGGCCTCGGCCGTCGTTGCGCTGATCCTGCCTGAGGAATTGGCGCTGGGCGCTGCAAGCGGGCGTCCGAGCCTGGCGATCAGTTGGCCGCCAAAGCCTTTCGGCATGCGCAGCGCGACCGTATCGAGCCCGGCGGTGACCAGCGGATGAATGCCGTTGCCGGGCCGCTGCGGCAGCACCAGCGTCAGCGGTCCCGGCCAGAATGTCTGCGCCAGCCTTTTCGACACGGGATCGAACAGCGCGATGCGATCGGCCATCGCCAGATCGGCGACATGAGCTATCAGCGGATTGAAGCGCGGCCGGCCCTTGACCTCGAAGATGCGCGCCACGCCAACACCATTGGTGGCATCGGCGGCCAGCCCGTAGACGGTTTCGGTCGGAATGGCGACGACATCGCCCCCTTCGAGCAGCGCCAGCGCCCGCTCCATCGCCTCGCCGGCGGCAAGTATCTCAGCCACTCTCATCACCTTACAGAAGCGGGACCTTACGGATGTCGGTGCGTAATACGGTGACGTTCACGGGGCAAGTCCGGGCGGAAGCGAATTGCCAATAGCTAAAATGCCAGCTTTCCTGGCAAGCCCGCATCAATTCCCGGACGCTATGGTGCCGGCTTGTTGGGCAAGGGGAGCTATCATGGTCTGGGTGCGTATCCTGGGGGCGCTTGGCCTCACTCTGGCGGCGGGCACAGCACAGGCTTCATCCTTCGTTGTTCCTGCTGCACCATCCTCGACCCCGTCCGTCGTCAGCCTCGGTGCGCCTGAACCGGCGAAGGTGGCTGGCAACTCCTCGACGCCATCGATCGTGGCGCTCGGCGAACCAGTGCCCGATGTCACCTATGAAAAAGTTTCTGCGATCCCGAGCCAGCCCAAGCCCAAGCATGATTTCACGCAAAGCCCGATGATCATTCGCGGCGGCATCGTCGGCGACGCCTTCGCAACACCGGCGCCCAGCCCCGCACCTGCCGCGACAACCGCTGCCGCAGCACCTGCGGCGGCCACGAAATCCGACAAAAAAAATACCGCAACGAACAGCCCGCCCGAGCCCGCAACACCGCAACCAACGCCCATCCCCGAGATCGACCAGGCCAGATAGCCGTTCGCAGCCAGGACGACGCTCGCCTAAATTGCCAAGCCTCAGCCGGCGATTTTCGAGAAATCCGCGACCTGGTCGGTCGCTGCCCGGATGCGCGCCAGCAACGCCAGGCGGTTGGCGCGCACGGCCTGGTCCTCATCATTCACAAGAACGCGTTCGAAGAATGAATCAACCGGTTCACGCAACGCGCTAAGCGCCAGCATGGTGGCGGAAAAGTCTTCGTTGTGAATCGCTTGGCCGGCTTCCTTCTCGGCCTGATTCACCGCGGCAAACAGCGATTTCTCGGCCTCTTCCCGGAATCGAACCGGCTCAACATTTTCGGCGATCGTCGTTTTCTTCTTCTCCTCGGCGGCCAAAATGTTGGCCGCGCGCTTGGTGCCGGCTAGCAGGTTCTTGCCGTCCTCGGTGTCGAGGAAAGAGCCTAGGGCTTGGACGCGACGAACGATTTGCAGGAGATCGTCGGACCGCGGCGTGATGACCGCATCGATCAGATCATGCCGCGCGCCCTGGTCGCGCAGATAAACTTTCAGGCGGTCATGGAAGAAAGCGAGGAGGTCGGAACGGTAGATTTGCTCCGCCTTCCCTTCCAGCGTTGTAATCGCATTCTTGTCGAGATAGTTCGCCCACTCATAGGCGCTTCCGAAGGTGGGCATGAGCGCCAGTCGGATACTGTTCTCGACTAGAATCCTCACCACCCCCAGCGCCGCGCGGCGGAGAGCATAGGGGTCCTTTGACCCGGTCGGTTTTTCGTCAATCGCCCAGAACCCGACCAGCATGTCGAGCTTGTCGGCGAGCGCTAAGGCCACCGATACCGGGTCGGTCGGCACGCGGTCGGACGGGCCCTGCGGCTTATAGTGCTCCTCGACGGCGGCGGCGACCGAGGGATGCTCGCCCTGCAGCAGCGCGTATTTGCGGCCCATGGCTCCCTGCAATTCCGGGAATTCGCCGACCACCTCGGTGGTGAGGTCGGCCTTGGCCAGGACGGCAGCGCGACGTGCCAGCGCGGTAATCTCCCCCCTCGAGGGGGAGATGTCGCCGAAGGCGACAGAGGGGGTCGGCGCGTCCTGGCGCGACGCCCTATTTTGGACAGAGAATGCCGGCGCTTCACGCGCAACTACCCCCTCTGGCCTGCCGGCCATCTCCCCCTCAAGGGGGGAGATTGCGCTCGCTACGAGCGGCGCCAGTTCTTCGGCCAGCCTCTTGATCCGCTCCACCCGCTCACCCTGCGTGCCGAGCTTGGCGTGGAAGGTGACGCCGAGATGGTCGAGGCGGGCCATGCGCTGGTCGAGCGGCTTCTTGAGATCGAGCCCGAACTTTTCCGCCGATGCCTGCAACTGGTCGAGGTCGGGCAAATCGCCCTGGTCGGTCTTCCAGAAATAGAGCGCGTCGGAAAGGCGGGCGCGTACCACCTTGCCGTTGCCGTGGGCGATCTCCTTGCCGCCGTCGCTGGCCTCGATGTTGGCGGTCAGGACGAAGCGGTTGGAAAGCTCCTCGCCGGCGCCCTGCGGCCGCGTCACAAAACACTTCTGGTTGGCGCGGATCGTCAGCCGGATCACCTCGGCCGGAATGGCGAGAAAGTCCTGCTCGAATTCGCCCATCAGCACGACCGGCCATTCGACCAGGCCTGACACTTCCTCAAGCAGCCCCTGGTCCTCGACAAGGTTGAGCCCGTTGGCGAAAGCGAGATTCCTTGCGTCGGCAAGGATGATCTGCTTGCGCCGGTCGGCGTCGAGCACAACCTTCGCCGCCTCCAGCTTGGCGGCATAGTCGTCAAAACGGCGCACGCCGATAGCGCCCGGCGCATGAAAACGATGGCCGTAGGTGATGTTTCCCGAGCGGATGCCGTCGATCTCGAAATCGACGACCACCGGCTCCTCGGTCTCCGGGCCGAAGATGCAGAGGATGGACTGCAGCGGCCGCACCCAGCGCAACGATCCCGGTTTCGCCGAGGCCGGCCCCCAGCGCATCGATTTCGGCCATGGAAAGTCGCGGATGATGCCCGGCACCAGTTCAGCGATTATCGTCTCGGCCGCCCGGCCCGGCTTGGCAATATGGGCGACATAGAAGTCGCCCTTCTTCGGATCGGCGTGGACATGCGCCTCGGCGATCGAGGAAAGACCGGCCTTGCGCAGAAAACCTTGGACCGCCTGTTCGGGCGCCTTGGTCGAGGGTCCCTTGATCTCCTCGCTTATGTCCTTCGAGCGCGCGGTCACGCCGCGAATGTCGAGCGCCAGCCGGCGCGGCGTCCAATATTCGCGCGCCGCCTCATAGGTCAGCCCGGCCTCGACCAGACCGTCCGTCATCATCTTCTTCAGGTCGCCCGCCGCCTTGCGCTGCATGCGCGCGGGAATCTCTTCCGAACGAAGTTCTAAAAGCAGGTCGGGCATAAATTGTGCTCACGCGGCGAAATGGTCCAGGCGGCATAGCAACTCGGCTGGTCCCATGCAATCGGCGCATCCACGGACGATTGCCAAAATATTCCGCTGTCTGTCGGGTCGAAGCGGGGTCGTCCGTCCTTGGGTCAAAGATCTCCATGAACCGAACGCAGCGCTGAAGCGACCAACGCTCAGGCAGAGAACTATTGGCTGAACGACTATGAAGACGGCATCGACATTCCTGCAGATCCTCGCGCTCAGCGCCTGTTTTGCGGCGCAGGCTCATGGCACGTTCACGATGCCTGGCGTTAGACAAGCGCTGCGGACAATGGCTGGCTCCAGCGGCCAAGGCGTATTGCCAATCAGCGTATCAGTCGAAATCGCAAACAGCCTCTGGAGCTAAGCCGCCAGACCACCTGCCTGCGTCAGCAAAAACGCCTCGCCGCAGGCTTTCGCCAGATTGCGCACCCGCAAGATGTAGCTCTGCCGCTCGGTGACGGAAATCACGCCGCGCGCGTCGAGCAGGTTGAAGACGTGGCTGGCCTTGATGCACTGGTCGTAGGCGGGAAATACCAGACGGTGGTTCCCCTCCCCCTTGAGGGGGTGGCCAGACGCGGGAGGAGTCGCTGGGACCTTGCTTGCGGTGCCTTCTGAGGCGACCCCCTCTGCCCGCTCCGCGGGCATCTCCCCCTCGAGGGGGGAGAGGGGCGCGCCGGCATCGAGCAGCGCCTTGCACTCGGCTTCGGCGTCTTCGAAATGCCGAAGCAGCATCGCGGTATTGGCGAATTCGAAATTGTGCCGCGAATATTCCTGCTCGGCCTGCAGGAAGACCGCGCCATAGGTCACCTTGTCGGCGCCGTCGCGGCCGTTGAAGTTGAGGTCGTAGACATTGTCGACGCCCTGCACATACATGGCCAGCCGCTCCAGCCCGTAGGTGAGCTCGCCCGCCACCGGCGCGCATTCGATGCCGCAGACCTGCTGGAAATAGGTGAACTGCGACACTTCCATGCCGTCGCACCAGCACTCCCAGCCCAGCCCCCAGGCGCCGAGCGTCGGGCTTTCCCAGTCGTCCTCGACGAAGCGGATGTCATGCAGAAGCGGATCGACGCCGATCGCCGCCAGCGAGCCGAGATACAGTTCCTGCAGGTTGGGCGGGTTCGGCTTCAGAATCACCTGGTACTGGTAATAGTGCTGCAGCCGGTTCGGGTTCTCGCCGTAGCGCCCGTCCTTGGGCCGGCGCGAAGGCTGCACATAGGCCACGTTCCAGCGCTTTGGCCCCAGCGCGCGCAAGGTCGTCGCCGGGTGGAACGTGCCGGCACCGACTTCCATGTCATAGGGCTGGAGAACGACGCAGCCATAGTCCGCCCAGTAGTTATGCAAAGTCAGGATCAGCCCCTGGAACGAGCGGCTGGGATGCATATGGGCTGGGATATCAACTGTCACGGCGGCCTCGACGGGAAAGACGGGGATGCGGCCCTCCCTAGAGCGCCCACCGGCAAGCGTCAAGGCAAGGGGCCGGCCGCAGCCAGGGCAATCGGGTGAGTTAACGCGTGACATACGGCGAAACGGCAGGGACGTGGCGGCCTGATCGTGGCCCTTCCTGGGAGCCAGAGATGAGAGCGCCCAGCGATCAGTCCCGCGCCTCAGCCGTCGGCGGCTCTCATGTGTGGTATCATCCGGCAGGGCGTCCAGCACCCTCGAGGAGACAAAAGTCATGAATTCCCGAGGGATGGCTCAGATGTCCTCCGTCGATTCTCTTGCAGCGAGTTTATTGTCGGCAACATTGATGTTCGATCGGGCGTCGTTGTTGGCGCTCGAGGCTTTAGCTGCCGAATCGGACCGTCGGGTCCTGAGACGCGGTGAGGTTCTGGTTCGCGAAGGCGATGCGTCGGACAGGTTTTTCATCGTGCTGTCTGGACGCTTTACGGTACACAAAGGAGATTCGACTGGCTCGGTCGCCGAGATCGCACAGGGTGAACTCATCGGTGAAATCGGTTTCTTCGCGGGACTACCCCGCATGGCCACTGTCCTTGCAGCGCGCGATTCGATCGTCCTTGAAATCGGTCGCAATCATTTCGAGAAGGCGGCCGAGACATTGCCGAGCCTGAGGGAGGCGGTCACGGTATTTCTGGCGCGCCGGTTTGCCATCCAATCTCCGAGTTCGTCGCGTCTCAAGCAACCTGCCAAGATCCGAACGCTTGCGATCATTGCAGCCGGCGGAAGTCGCATCTCACCGGTGTTCATCCAGCACCTGCGGCAAGCGTTCGGCGCGGCCACGCGCGCTCGGTTCGTTTCCCGGCTTGACATCCAAGCGAAGTTCCCAGGTCTTCCGATCGACGACCAGCCGATCCTTAACTGGTTGAACGAACTGGAGGCGGAAGCCCAATTCATCGTCTATGTTGCCGATGAGGAACCTAATAAATGGACCCAAGTCTGCATTCGCCAGGCCGATACCGTCCTGTTGCTGGCCAACGCGTCCTGCTCGCCTCGCCTGAACCCGTCTGAGGAACTGACGCTATCGGTCCATCCGCCATCGACCAGTCGGCTTGTCCTAATTCACGACACTCGCTCGGCTGAGGTCTCCGGTACCTCTGCATGGCTCGATGAGCGACCCTATGTTGACCAGCATCATCATGTTGCGCTGGACGACGCGTCTGATTTCCAGCGCCTGGTCCGATTTATTTCGGGCAAGGCACTGGGCTTCGTGGCGGCAGGGGGTGGGTCCCTCGGCAGCGCTCATTTGGGCGTCTACAAGGCTTTCGTTGAGGCGGGCGCTTGCTTCGACTATCTCGGCGGGACAAGTTCCGGCGCGGCGATGATGGCCGGCTTCGCAAGAGGCTTGGATGCCGACCAGATCGACCGAGGCACCCACAACATATTTATCAAGAGCCGGGCGTTTCGCCGTCCCACCTTGCCGCATTTCGCGCTTCTGGATCACAAAGCGTTTGATCGGGCCCTTCGGCTGGAATACGGCGACGTTCTGATCGAGGATCTTTGGCTTCCGTTCTTTGCGCTTTCGACCAATCTGAGCAGCCGTCAGCCCCATGTCCACCGTCGTGGAAAGCTCTGGCACGCCGTTCGGGCGTCCGGCTCCATCCCGGGCGTCCTGCCGCCGTTCTTTACGGATGACGGCGATATGCTGGTGGACGGCGCTATCATGAACAATTTGCCGCTGGAGCAGATGAAGGAGCTCAAGACCGGACCCAATGTCATCGTTACCTTCGGGTCGAGTGCACCGCAGAAATACGACATAGACTATGACCGCATCCCCGGAGCTTCCGAACTGGCATTGGGCCTTGCTGAACCCTTTCGGTCGTGTCCGCTTGCCTCGGGTTCCCAGCATGCTTCAGGTCATTGCCTCGAGCATGCTGGACATTGCCGTCGGCGAAGAGGATATCCTGATCTGTCCGGAGGTTTCCAACACGATCAGCTTCATGGATTGGAGTCGGCATTCCGAGTTGTTTTCGGATGCCTACGACCGTACGACCCGATGGATCGAGGAACAGAACGACTCAGGGCTCCGAGCGGTGCTCGGCACCGCGCTCGATTAGCATGTCTTATGGTCCAGACCCTTAGCGACAGCGGCGACGAGCCCCGCATAATCGAATTCAGAAGTATTCAGCCCTTTGGCGCAGCCGTCGGTTCGGGCTTGACCTTCGGGGTTTCCTGCGCCGTGTTGGATTCAATCGGCGGCAGGCCCTTCAGCAGTTTCTGCTGCAAGGCGGCGAGCACGCCGGGATCCGGCTTGAGGTCGCGAGCCTGGTTCCATTGGAAGGTGGCTTCCAATTTGCGGCCGACGCGCCAATAGGCATCGCCAAGGTGATCGTTGAGCACCGGATCTTCAGGCTTCAACGAAACGGCACGTTCCAATTCGCGCACCGCATCGTCGAATCGGCCAAGGCGGAAATAGGCCCAGCCCAGCGAATCGACGATGTAGCCGTCGCTCGGCCTGAGCTCGACGGCCTTCTGGATCATCTGAAGGCCTTCCTCGAGGTTCGTGTTCATGTCCACCCAGGAATAGCCAAGATAGTTCAGAACCTGCGGCTGGTCGGGGAACAATTCCAGCGCCTTGCGGAAATTCGGCTCGGCCTTCGGCCACTCCTTCAGTCGCTCATAGGCGATGCCGCGCTGGTAGAAAATGTTCCAATCGGCGCGGGTCGGGGCCTTCAGCATCGCCACCGCCTTGTCATAGAGACCGGCCGCGGAGCGGAAATCCTCCTTCGAGGCATAGACGCCACCGAGCGCCTGATAGGCGCGCATGTCGTCGGGTCGCGCTTCGACGAGGGCCTTCAGATGGGCGATGGCCTCGTCATAGCGGTCGAGATCTGCAAGGTTGAGGCCGAGCTGCAGTTCCGACAGGGTCTTCAGCGGCGAACCGGCCGGGATGCGGCGATAGAAGGCGATGGCGCCCTCGCCGTCCTTCAACTGCTCGGAGACGGCGGCGAGTTGGACGAGGGCCGCGTCGCTGTCGGGCCTTAGTGCCAGGGCGTATTGCAAATAGAGGCGGACGAACGGCTCACCGCCGCCGCGATTGAGCGCGGTGGCGAGATCGAGCAGAATTTCCGAGGCGCCGTCGGACGGGCCGGCAACGAAGGGTTCGATCTTCTCGCCCTTGGCGATCCTGTCGCGAAGCGCCGATATCTCGACCTTGCCGGGTGCAAATGCCTCGGCCTGATCGAGCACGGACAGCGCCTTGTCCTTGTCACCCTTGCGGGCAAGGAACGAGGCATAGGCCTGCGCGTTGCGCATCCAGGTTTCGGGCGCGGCGGCGCCGGTCGCGGTGTCCTGCAAGGTGGCGGCGTAGATCGCATCCGCCTTTTCGGGCAGGCCCGAGGCATCGGCGATAAGCCCGCGATGGAAGGATTTGAACAGGCCGAACCAGTCCGGGCCCTGCAGCTTTTCGATCGAGGCCATGGCCTCGCCGGGGTCGCCGGCGCCCTGCTTGGCCCAGCCGGTCATGACGCCGGAGATCAGCCGGTCGAGATCGGATTCGAGCGAAAGCTTGAGCCAGTATTCGGCCTTGGAAAAGTCCTTCTTGTGAAAGGAGCCGACGGCCAGCGCCAGGCGCGAGAACCGCTCGACGTCGGGAACCGCCTTGAGCTTGTCGGCATAGACCAGGGATTCTTCGAAGCGCCCCTGCGCGATCAGCGACAGCATCAGGCTTTGCTGCAACGAGGTGTCACCGGGAGCGAAGGCGAGCGCCTGCTTGTAGTAGGCGATGGCGCTGTCGAGATCATTGTCGCCTTCGGCGACCCGCGCGGCAAGATAGGCCCCCGAGAACGACGTGATATTGACTGGCTCGGTGGTCTCTTTGGCCAGGGCGGGCAGACCGGAGACCGCCATGCCCGTCACAATTGCCAGCCCTGTCAGCCAGCGCGCACATCCTTGCCGCATCATATCCCTTTCAGTCGAAGCCATACCCGCGTCAGCGGGATCGCCGTTGACTCGATCTTTTCCACGTTAAGCATGGCCTTTTTGGGGTGAGGCTTCAACCCGGCCCGAATTCACAATCGGGTAATGCTATCAAAAACAACGCGGAAAGGCGCCAAATTGCGACCGTCGACCGCGCTTTGCCGGCCTGACGCGCTGCCGGCCTGTCCTGCTGCAGCACCGGCGCCGCGATGCCGTAAGCGATCCGTAAGCGGCGGGCGTCGATAGTTTCCGCAACGGAATGACGCGTGGAATCGTGCAGATGGATGCCATTGCTTCGCCCAGGAAGATGCCGATGCTGGAAATGCCGCAGGACCAGCAGGCCTTCGCCATTGTCGATCGAATCTACGAAGCGGCGTTCGCGGCCGAGCTGTGGCCGGAGGTATTGGCGGCGGCAAGCGCGATCTCCCGCTCGGCAAACGACGCGATCTTTGTAGTCAGCGATCATTCGCCGGTCCGCGCCATCACCGAAACGCATCTCCAGCCCTTGCTCGATGAGTTCATGAAGGGAGACACTTGGCGGTTTTCCGAGGGCGTGAAGCGCTTGTGCGCCGCGCAGCCAGCAAGCTTTGTGCGGGTCGATAATTTCATCACCTGCGAGGAGATCGAGCGCGATCCCGTTCGCAAAAGTGCCACCGCGTTTGGCATCGGGCCGCATCTATGCACGGCCATCCCCATGCCTGGCGGCGAGCTTGTCTTTTTTGTCTTCCAGCGCTGGCTGAAGGACGGGAGTTATGACCAGGCCGCAATCGATCTGTTGAACGGACTGCGTCCGCACCTCGCACGGGCCGGCCTCGTCGCCGGGCGCCTGGGTCTGGAACGGGCCAGGACCGCCGTGTCCATTCTCCGGGAAATCGGGCTGCCGGCCGCAATCATGAGTGGATCGGGCCGTGTGCTGACGGCCAATCCGCTTTTCGAAGGCATGGCGGACGTCTTCCTTCCCACAGCCCATGGTGGCATGGCGATTGCCGATCAAACTACAAACGCGTTTTTCCAGCAGGCCATCGCGCAGAACCGGGATAACCGCGTCGTGCGGTCCATCCCGGTTGCGGCCATCAAAGGGCGGCCCGCGCTGGTCATTCAGCTGTTGCCGCTGCGCCGCGCCGCACACGATATTTTTTCGGGTGCAGATGTATTGGTTGTCGCAACCACGGTCGGTACCGGCGCCACTGTTCCGTCGCCCAATGTGCTTTCAGGCCTGTTCGACCTGACGCCGGCGGAAGCCCGGCTCGCCGTCGAGCTGGCCTCCGGCCATTCGGTGCAGGAGGCGGCCATGGAAATCGGCATCGCCGTCAAATCGGCCCGCACCTATCTCGAGCGAATCTTCCGGAAAACCGAAACCAGCCGTCAGAGCGAGCTCGTGGCGCTGCTGAAGAGCGCGTGGTCATTTTCATGACCTCGACAGTTTGCCGGGCGCGCTGACCGTCACGAAGCCCTGCCCTGCTTGCTAACCATGCTGCTGCAGAACGTGCATGATTTCACCGCCGCAATGGTTCATCGGGGAAGACCAAAATGGCGGGCCGGCGCGGTGCCGGCCAAATGTCGGCGATATCTCTCAGTTCACCCGGCTGATGCAGAAATCGATGACGTCGAGCAGCGCCGATTTCTGCGGCGTTGCTTCGAGCGGCGCCAGCGCGTCGCGGGCGATCTCGCCGAAATGGCCGGCGCGCCCGATGGTGTCGGCGATAGCGCCGTGGCGGGTCATCAACCCGATTGCCTTTTCCAGCCCGGCGTCATCGGTGACATTGTCCTCGATGGCGCGCTTCCAGAAGCTGCGTTCGGCCTTGGTGCCGCGCCGGTAGGCGAGGATCACCGGCAGCGTCACCTTGCCTTCGCGAAAGTCGTCGCCGACATTCTTGCCCAGATCCGTGCTGGTGCCGCCATAATCCAGCGCATCGTCGATCAGCTGGAAGGCAAGGCCGAGATTCATGCCATAGGAGCGCAGCGCCGCGCGATCGTTTCGCGTCGCCTGGGCGATGACCGGACCGACCTCGGCGGCGGCCGAGAACAGGGCAGCGGTCTTGGCCTTGATCACCGCGAAATGCTCATCCTCCGTGGTTTCGAGGTTCTTGGCGGCGGCGAGCTGCATCACCTCGCCCTCGGCGATGATCGAGGCGGCGCTGGACAGGATGTCGAGCGCTTCCAGCGAACCGACATCGACCATCATGCGAAACGCCTGGCCAAGCAGGAAATCGCCGACCAGCACGCTCGCCTGGTTGCCCCAGATCATGCGGGCGGTCTTCTTGCCGCGCCGCATGCCGCTCTCGTCGACGACATCGTCGTGGAGGAGCGTGGCGGTGTGCATGAACTCGACTGATGTGGCGAGCTTGACATGGCCCTCGCCGGAATAGCCGAACATCTGGGCTGAGGCGAGCGTCAGCATCGGCCTCAGCCGCTTGCCACCCGAAGAGATCAGGTGGTTGGCAATCTCCGGGATCATCTCGACGTCGGAACCGGCCTTCGACAGGATCAATTTGTTGACGCGCCCCATATCGGCCGAAGTCAGGTCGATGAGATCCTTAATGGAGGCGGCTTCCCGCTTCCCGTTTTCGATGTTGAGAACGACACCCACGACAAACTCCCGTCTTAATGTCACGCGCACGACGGCACCCCGATACCGCAGCAGACTCTAGGGCGCTACCCACAGGCACGGCAAGAGGCGATTTGGCGCGGTCGAGGTGGCGACGGAAGCCACCCACGTTTACATAGACGCTGCAACCTGCGAGTTTCGTCCTATGATAGAGCTTATCCGCACCAACGACGCCGTGATCATCTCCTTTGTCGAATCGCTGATGCGCGATGCCGGCATCGGCTGTTTCGTCGCCGACCAGAACATGAGCGTGCTCGACGGTTCGATCGGCATCTTGCCCAGGCGCATCATGGTCGAAGCCGACCAGGCCGATGCGGCGCGGCGTATCCTGACGGATGCCGGCATCGCCAACGAGATGCGCCAGAAGTAATGTCCGCGGCGCGCGCCACTCTTGTCCAGGACACGCCGGCCCATACCGTCGATGCTTTCCATCGCGGGCGGTTCTGGCTGGTGCAGCCGAAACAGGCAGGCCATCGCGCCGGCATGGACGCCATGATGCTGGCGGCTGCCGTGCCGTCCTCCTTCGCCGGGCGCCTTGCCGATTTCGGCGCGGGTGCTGGCGCCGCAGGCCTGGCCGTGCTGTCGCGCTGTCCTGATGCCGAGGCCGTGCTCATCGAACGGTCTCCGGAAATGGCGGCCTTCGCCGCAACGACGCTTGCCCACCCCGGTAATGCGCATCTCAACGACCGCGCCTCGGTGCTCGCCGCCGACGTCGCGCTGTCGGGCCAGGCACGAGCCGCCACTGGGCTTGCCGACAATTCCTTCGATTTCGTCATCATGAACCCACCCTTCAACGCCGCCGAGGATCGCGCCACGCCCGACCCGCTCAGGAAGGCGGCGCATGTGATGGAGGACGGGCTGTTCGACAGCTGGATCCGAAGCGCGGCTGCCGTGGTCAGGCCGCGCGGCGGTCTTGCCGTGATTGCCAGGCCCGATCAGCTCGGCGCTATCCTCGATGCGATATCGGGCCGCTTCGGCGACGCCGAGATGCTGGCCGTCCACCCCCGCCCCGAGGTAGCGGCGATCCGCATCGTCGTCAGGGCAATCCTCGGCGCACGCGGAAAACTGTCGATCCGCCCGCCGCTGATGCTGCACGCGCAATCTGGTGACGGCCCCACGGAACGGACCGAGATGATCAACAACGGGATGGCTTCGCTGTTCGGCGACTGAGCCTTTTTGGCCGGCCGGGCGTCGCGGCATTGCCGTTGGCCGGCGAATCCCTACATGCCTTCAAGCCAATTTTGACCGGAGACCCCGTGAAACGCTTCCTGAACCGCCTGCTGCCGAAATCCTGGCGCTCCGACGTCGTCACCATTCCCGTCATCCGGCTGCACGGCACCATCATGCCCGGCGGCGGCCCGTTCCGGCCGAGCCTGTCGCTGGCATCTACCGCTGGCCCTATTGAGAAGGCGTTTTCCTTCGACGCGCCCGCGGTCGCCATTTCGATCAATTCGCCGGGCGGCTCGCCGGTGCAGTCGCGGCTGATCTTCAGACGCATCCGCGACCTGGCGAGCGAGAAGAACAAAAAAGTCCTGGTGTTCGTCGAGGACGTGGCGGCGTCGGGCGGCTACATGATCGCGGTCGCGGGCGACGAGATCATTGCCGATCCGTCGTCTATCGTCGGTTCGATCGGCGTGGTGTCGGCCTCGTTCGGCTTTCCCGAGCTGTTGAAGAAGATCGGCGTCGAGCGCCGCGTCCATACGGCCGGCCAGAACAAGGCGGTGCTCGATCCGTTCAAGCCAGAGAAGAAGGAAGATATCGAGCGGCTGAAGGCGCTGCAGCTCGAGGTCCACGAGACCTTCATCGACCTCGTCAAGGACCGGCGCGGGGCCAAGCTCAAGGACGACCCGGACCTGTTCACCGGACTGTTCTGGACAGGCAAGAAGGGACTGGAACTCGGCCTTGTCGATGCGCTCGGCGATATGCGCAGCGTGCTGAGGGCCCGTTTCGGGCCAAAAACCCAGCTCAAGCTGATCACGGCGCCGCGCGGCCTGTTCGGCCGCTTCGGCTGGTTCGGCTCAAGCAGAGGCGGCTTTTCGGCGCCCGAGATCGCCGCTGCTGCCGCAAGCGGCGTGATCGATGCGGCGGAAGAGCGCGCACTATGGGCGCGCTTCGGGCTTTGAAAAACCGGCGAAAGCGTTTAACTTAAAGCTTGATCGGCCCGACGGGCGCCGCAGTCGGCCTTGCGAGGGAGGAGTTTGACATGCCACAGATCATTTTCTTTATCGCAGTCGGCCTGCTCGCCTATTTCGGCTATCGCTCCTTCGTCAGGGAAGCCGAGCGGGTGACGGCCAAGATTCGGCGCACCGAAAAGCAGGCTACCAACGGCACAATGGGCACGCTGGTCAGGGACCCGAAGACCGGCGAATACCGCCTGGCCAAGGACTGACATCATCCCCCTCGTGACTGACACTGTGGCTTCCGGCAATAGGGTCCGGGCATTGCATGCGCATGCCAAGATAAATCTCGCGCTGCATGTCACCGGCAGGCGCGCCGACGGCTATCACACGATCGAGAGCCTGGCGGTGTTCACGCGCTTCGGCGACCGGGTTGACATCGAGCTCGCCGACAGCGACGGGTTTTTCGTGTCGGGCCGATATGCCTCCGCAGTCCCGCTCGACGACAGCAATCTGGTCGTGAAAGCGCGCGATGCGCTGCGAAAACAGGCTGGTGCGCGGTATACGCCGCCGGTCGCAATCAGGCTCGAAAAGAACCTGCCGGTCGCATCCGGCGTCGGCGGCGGGTCGAGCGACGCCGGAACGGCGCTGCGCGGGCTGGTTGAGATATGGAGGCTGGACCTCGACGACGCCGACCTGGCGCGGGTCGGCCTCTCGCTGGGCGCCGACGTTCCCATGTGCCTTATGGCAAAGCCGCTGATCGCGCGCGGCGTCGGTGACGAATTGTCGGCCGTGCCGGGCTTTCCCGCGCTCGGGCTGGTTCTCGTCAATCCCGGCACCACCATCGCCACGGCCGAGGTGTTCAACGCGCTTTCCGATCGCGACAATGAGGGACTGCCGCCGCTGCCGCGCAGCCTCGACTTCCACAGCATCAGCAATTGGCTGGAGATCACCCGCAACGATCTCGAGCCTGCGGCACGGGCGATCCAACCTGCCATCGGCAAGGCGCTTTCGGTGCTCAACAAGGCCGGAGCGGGGTTCGCGCGAATGTCCGGTTCCGGTGCGACCTGTTTTGGGCTGTTCGAGACCGGCAATGTCGCCAAGCGCGCCGCCGTCGAAATCCGCAGCCGCCATCCCGACTGGTTCGTCGCCGCGACGCGAAGCATGACATCGGAGCCTGACGCATATGGCCAGGATTGACGAAAGCCGTTCCTTCATTCCCGTGCGCATCGCGGTGCTGACCGTTTCCGATACGCGCAGCCCTGCCGACGACAAATCCGGCCAGGTGCTGGCCGACCGCATCGTCGAGGCCGGCCATATTCTCGCCGGCCGCGACATCGTCACCGACGACCGCGAGAAAATCCGTGACAAGGTTCAGAACTGGTCGCGGGACGAAGCGATCGATGTCGTCATCACCACCGGCGGCACCGGTTTTACCGGCCGCGACGTAACGCCGGAGGCGCTGGAGCCGATCTTCGAAAAACGCATGGACGGCTTTTCCGAAGTGTTCCACCGCATTTCCTACGACAAGATCGGCACTTCGACGATCCAGAGCCGGGCGACTGGCGGCGTCGTCAACGCGACCTTCGTCTTCGTGCTGCCGGGTTCGCCTGGCGCCTGCAAGGACGCCTGGGACGGCATTTTGAAGCCGCAGCTCGACTACCGGCACATGCCCTGCAACTTCGTCGAGATCATGCCGCGCCTGGACGAACATCTGCGGCGCGGCGGCACCAAGACAAGTTAGACCAGGTTCTCAAAAGGCTGTTCGGGACCAGAACCAGCGCCGAAAATCACCGAATAACCGGCTCGCCGTGGAATCGCCGGCGCGAGGGCGGCGATACGCCGAAGCCGACTTCCATCATCAGCCGCGGCTTGCGCGTCGGCACGGTGCCCATGTGGAAGCCGAAGGGATCCTCGACGAAGCCCGATCCCGCCTCGCCGGTCAGCGTAATCGGACTCTGCGCGCCGTAGACATTCAGAACCTCTTCCGCGGGATGGCCGACGAGGAGCGTCAACTGGTGCTTGAGGGTGCGGCGGTTGTGGCTGCCGCGGACATAGACATGGGGGCCAGTCTCGGCATCGACCGGATTGAGATAGAAGAAGAATTTCAGCATCCGCCAATCGTCGAGATCGAAGTGGTACTTGCCAAGCGACGCCAGGTTCTTCTCGGCGTCGGAGGCGGAGCTCGTCGGAAAGCTCCACCAGACGCGCGTGGTGATCAGCTTCGCCTGGCTGCCGAGATAATGGGCGGCGATGTCGAGAAGCAGCGGATCGCGCTGCACGGTAAGCGCAGCGTTACAGTCGAGGATCCGCTCGAAAAAGTGGCCGCTGAGCAAGGGACGGCCGAAGCGCTTCTCGGCCTCTGCGTGCTTTGCCGGCAGGAACTCCAGCCGACGGTCGAAATTACCGAAGCAAGGCGTGCGCTGCGCGAAGCTGGCGATCTCCTCGTGAATCGACTGCGGCAGCGCAAGTCCGGAAAAGAGCCCGTCCGAGCGGAGCGCGCCGACCACCGCATCACGGTCGATGCCAGTGAACACCGTTTCCTGGACTTCTTGTGCCGGTCGAACCGGTTTTGCGCCACGCCAATGTAACCGCCGCGCCGGCATGGTACGCGCCAGCATGAACATCGGCAGCCATGCCGGGTTCTCGCGAAGGTCCGACAGATAGGTCGGAATCCGCACGGCAATGCGGCGCAGCAGGCTGCCGTTTCGAGCGATCGACTCGAGGCTTGCAGCACCGGATTTGTCAGGGGTCATAAGGATCCTCAGCTGTGAGGGCGGCGCCGACGAAACGTCGGCCGCTCAACGCTCAGGCGTTACCCAAACCCGTCCGCCCGCATCACGGGAACGGTAATCCCCGGTCAGGCTTTGTGCAATGCACAATAAAAGGATCGCCCGGAATCCTTCTGGCAAGCTTGACGGAGCATTAACGCTCGTTGAGTTCGCGACAGCGCGTGATTTGAGCGAGGTGGAGTAGTGAGGCCGCGCACAGCGGAGAAGGCCGCGACGAAGCGGTCAAACCCCGTCGAGGATGATGATCGTCGGCCGGTCGGGCAGGGTCTTCAGTGAGACCGTCAGCGACCGGCCGGAGAAGAATTCCACCGCGAAATCGTCGCCCATACTACCTGTGAATTCGCTGATCGGGGTCGAATGGCGATGCATCGGCAGGATCATCGAGGAATAGAGCCGCGCGGTGATTTCAGTCATCCGGTCGAGCGACAGCGTCATGCCGCCGTCGATAGGCACCATAAGGATATCGAGCCGGCCGATGGCGCCGTAATGCGCATCCTCCAGCCGGTGGTGCAGATGGCCGAGATGGCCGATGCAGAGTCCAGCCACTTCGAAAATGAAGATGGAATTGCCGTCCTTGCCGAGATCGCCGCCATTGCGGATATCCGTCGGCACGTTGCGGATATAGACATCGTCGACGACAAGGGCGTGGCGCGCCGGACCGCCGTCCGGATTCCAGCCGCGCAGCACATATTCGATACCGGGATCGACATGGTCCGAATAGTGGGTGCGGTGGGCCTTGTTCATAGTCACGACGCGCGGCAGCGGGTCAGCGCCATAGACGCCAGAAAAGTCAGTGGCGATCCTGACGCCGGCGGGTGTCTCGATAACGTAGGTCGAATGGCCGGCATAGGTGATCGTAACGTCACCGTCGACGAAAGTCTGGGCCAGCCGTGACGGCTGCGCCTTTGGCGCCGTGAAGCTGGCATAGGTGGCCGACGGCAGCGCTTCAGCGATCGCAACGCATCTCGACGGCGGCGGCTCGTCCCGGGCCGAAGCGGCGAACGGCCAGAAAGCCACAGTCAGCAGAACGGCGGCGGATAGGCGGAGCAAGGCTGTCTCCCGTGGCAGGATTGGCGCACATGCCACGATAGCGCCAGCAATTGCGATGGCTATCATCGGGACAGTCACGTTTTCGCGAGCGCCGGAGGGGCTGGTCGTCTGAACCTTTTGTCCCGACTTGCGCCACAAATCGCGTGGAATGGGACGCGCCACGGCCCTGCCGCCCCGACGATATCGTCTACGATCAGGGCGTCGGGCGGAAGACGCCGTTCTCGTCGCGATTGAGCGGCGCGGTTTGCCGGGAAAGCGGCGCACCAGGCGTTTCGGTGACCGAGACGCCCTCGGTCCAGTCGGCGGGTGCAATAGCGATGTAACGCGCATATCCGCCTGACCCGCCGAGCGGCTTGGCGAAGCCGATTGTGACCAACGCACCGGCCTCTGGCACCTTGTCGAGATTTGCGACGCCTTCTGCCTGCGTGAAATCGTTGTGAAGCAGCCAGTGTTCGCCTTCGAGATTGGGCGTGGTGTCGGTGTCGAGCGGCTCATGACCATGGAACAGGATCTTCCGCTCCAGATGCAGGAATTTCAGTGCGTCCAAACTGACGCCTGGAAACGGTTTTTGGTTGAAGCGGGCGGCATCGGACCATTTCTTGTACCAATCCGAACGCACGAAGACGACTGAACCTTCCGGAATGCGGCCGTGCTGCTTTTCCCACTCCTCGATATCGGCGACCTGGAGGTGATAGCCTTCGTCAGTCCGCACCTTGCCGCTGATGTCGATGACGACGAGCGGCCGCACGGCATAGGTGGCCGGCAGGTCGCTGATCGTTGCGCCGAGCGGGTTCCAGTGGGAGGGCGGATCGAGCTGCGTGCCATATTGGTCCGTCGCCAACTCGTAGGCAGTCGCGACAAACCCGTGCTTGTCGTAAGTGAACTCTTCGCCGGCCTTGACGTAGCCCTCGATGTCCTTCCCGGCGACAGCCGGCTTGAACCTGGCGTTGGCGAAGCCCGGCCATACCGGCTGCACCGGCTCGAAGGCATGAGTCAGATCGATGTACTTGGCCGATTTGAGCGTGTTCTCATAAACCGACCAAAGCGACAACTCCTGCGCCACCGCGATCGTCGGCACTGAGCAAGCGGCTGCCAACAAGGCGATACGAACGAATTTGGATACATTCATCTGCGATCTCCCCGAAATGTCGCCGAGTATCGCGAGTTTCCCGCAGGACGACAAGCATGTGCATTCCTCCCAGGAGTGTCGCGCCAATGCGGCCCCTCGCGGTGTTGCCAATGCCAGAGATAAGAATAACGAAAGACGTGGCCGACTTTGATTTCAGCCGGCAGCATTTTTTGCTGTCAGGCTTTTTGTCCCGTTGAGTTCCTCATTGAGATGGTCGAGACCCGGATCCATTTCGGAGGCTTCGACCGCGGCGATTTCGTCCGCGCTGAGTTCTGCTGTCAACTCGACCCGCCGATCGCGCTTCGACAGCCGGACAAAATCTTCGTAAGCCAGCAACACGGTGCGCGGGCGGCCGTTCTTGGTGATGATGACCGGATCGCGGACCGCGGCATCTTGATAGGCGCCGAAGTTTTTCGAGACGGCGGCGGCGGTGACGGTGGTGGTCATCGGCGAGGCCCCTTTGTTCCGGAATATACGGGCTTTACGGGCTTTACGCAATACACAGAGGTCGGCAACCCGATCCACGCGTCACATCATCCCGCCTAACCCCGGAGAAACTGCGGTCTCGTAGAAGACGACCTCGGCGGAGAACTACCGCAGCAAAGGACGCGACCTTCCCTCGCCCGCTGGCCGGCAAAGAGACGACCGTCACTTCACCGGCGCGACCCAGATTTCGGCGTCGAGCCTCTTGGTCGCAAGGCCGCGGGCGATGGCCTCGGCGCTGCGGGCGTTTTTCGATAGAGCCGCGGCCTGACGCTTGCTGATCACCAGCCCTTCGGCCAGTGCCCGGTTTCCCGAAAACACCCGCGACAGGAACGGGACGCGGCTGCCGCGGGCCCGCGAGAATCGCGCCGGCATGGTTTGCCTGGCGGTGTGGGCGACGACCTCGTCGATCCAGCCCTCGCCCAACCGCGCGCCCGGCTCCAGCAGCAGCAGCCAGTCGCCCTTGGCCTGCCTGATGCCGGCAGCGATGCCGCCGCCCGCCACATAAAGGCAGCCGGCATGTTCGGCAACGCGGTGCGTCTGGTCGGTCGAGCCGGTGTCGCAGACGATAACGTCGCGCACCACGCCCTCGACCGCGCCGCCGATCAGCGAGGCGAGCGTGCGGGCAAGTCTTTCCTCGTCATTCAGGGTCTGGATGAGAACGCTGAGCATCGTTAGCCGAATAGCGGAAAGCCGGGCACAGCGCCAGTTTTTGCGTCGCTCCATAAAAATGTTCTTGCTTTGTTCCAACGGATAAAATAGGATTATTTTCATGAACAGAGCGATTCGACAGCCAGCCGACAGTCCCTGGGAGAGGGCGAAAATGGAACAGATCGTGCGTGCCGACATTGCTGCCTTCGGGGCTGGAAGAGCCGAGATGGCCAATGCAATGATCGAGCAGAGTGGCGTCCGTATCCGTCCGGAGCGCAATCGCGGCCGGTCCGCCGGCATCAACCCGTCCGGCCGGTTCGAGCCGGTCAGCCGGCATGTGTTCGACGATGGCTGGAATTCGCTTGAGGAGCTGCCGCCGTTCAAGACCGAGGTGCAGGTCGAGAAGCCGCGCACCATCGTCACCCGCAACGAATCGCCCGACATTTCCTTCGACCGCTCGATCAATCCGTATCGCGGCTGCGAACATGGCTGCGTCTATTGCTTCGCGCGGCCGACGCACAGCTTCATGGGCCTGTCGCCGGGACTGGATTTCGAATCGAAGCTGTTCGCCAAGCCGGATGCGGCGCGGCTGCTCGACAAGGAATTGTCGAAGGACGGCTACCAGCCGCGCACCATTGCCATCGGCACCAACACCGATCCCTATCAGCCGATCGAGAAGCAGTACCGGATCATGCGCGAGATCCTCGAAGTGCTGGAGGCGCGTGGCCACCCGGTCGGCATCGTCACCAAATCCGCGCTGGTGACGCGCGACATCGACATTCTGTCGCGCATGGCCGAACGCGGGCTGGCCAAGGTGGCGCTGTCGGTGACGACGCTCGACCGTATGCTGGCCAGAACGATGGAGCCGCGCGCGTCGACGCCGACCAAGCGGCTGGAGGCGATCAGGCAGCTTTCGGATGCCGGCATTCCGGCCTCGGTCATGGTCGCTCCGATCATCCCCGGCCTGACCGATCAGGAGATGGAACGAATCCTCGATTCGGCACGTGCGGCAGGAGCGCGCGAGGCCGGCTACGTCCTGCTGCGCCTGCCGCTGGAGGTCGCGCCGATCTTCAAGGATTGGCTGCTGCGTCATTATCCGGACCGCTACCGTCACGTCATGTCGCTGATCCGCTCGATGCGCGACGGCAAGGATTACGATTCGGAATGGGGCAAGCGCATGAAAGGCTCCGGCCCCTATGCCTGGCAGATCGGCCGGCGCTTCGAGATTGCCGCCAAACGGCTTGGCCTCAACGCCGAGCGGCGGTCGCTCAGGACCGACCAGTTCGTCGCCGCAGCCAAGGCAACCGAGCAACTGATGCTGCTTTGAAGACATCGTCTGCCGCCGACGCCGGCGGCAGATGAAAACATCCCGTCCGGCCTGTCCTGTCCCCGGGCTTGCAGACGGTGCCCTCCGGGTCCGGTGCCTCACCCGACCCGGAGGGGCTTGCGGAGAATCGGAGCCGATGCGAACCTCGCCGCAACATGGCTCGCGCGCGTTCTGATTCTCCGCTTCTCTTCGAAATCGTTGAGAGACCCGATTTCTCCTTCGAGACGAAGGCGATGGCCGAAGGCCTGTGGCCGGTGGCGGGAATGGACGAGGCCGGGCGCGGCCCACTGGCCGGGCCGGTCGTCGCGGCAGCGGTAGTCCTCGATCCCGCCAACATTCCCGACGGTCTCGACGATTCCAAGCGCCTCAGCCACCTGCAGCGCGAGGCGCTGTTCCTGAAAATCCTCGGCTCCGCTCTTGCCGTGTCGATGGCCTCGGTCAGCGCGGAAGGCATCGATGGCAGCAATATTCTCAAGGCCAGCCTCGAGGCGATGCGCCGCGCCTTGGTCGGGCTCTCGGTGCAGCCAAAGCTGGCCCTGGCCGACGGTCGCGACGTGCCGCCCGGACTGCCATGCGAAGGCAGAGCGCTGATCAAGGGCGACCAGCGCTCGCAGTCGATCGCCGCGGCCTCGATCGTCGCCAAGGTGATGCGCGACCGCATGATGTGCGGCTGCGGCAGTCATCACGCGGATTACGGTTTCGAGCTCCATATGGGCTACGCCACGGTCCGCCACCGCACGGCGATCGAGGTGCATGGACCGGTGGCGCGGCTGCACCGCGCGTCCTTCGCACCGTTCCGGCTTGGCGGAACCGAAGTGCTCGACGAAGAGAGTTTTTCGGGTCTGGATTGACCGCTTTCTCCCCCTGAGGGGGAGATGGCCGGGAGGCCAGAGGGGGTAGCCGCGCGTGAAGCGCCGCGCCCCTCTTTCATTCGACATATTATCCGATAGGGCGCCGCGACGCCGAGGCGACCCCCTCTGTCGCCTTCGGCGACATCTCCCCCTCAACGGGGGGAGATTCTCTCCTTAATTCAGCCTGGACTTGACGTCCTGAAGCGAGGCCTGGAACAGGTCGGCGCCCGCCTTGGCGTCAATCTTGGCGGCGAGCAGCGTGCGGGCGGCTTCGACGGCGATATCGACGGCACTGGCGCGCACTTCGCCGATCGCCTCGCGCTCCGCCTGACCGATCTTCTGTTCGGCAAGCGCGGTGCGCCGGGTGACATAGTCCTCGGTCTTCTTGTGCGCCTCGGCAGCCAGCATGTCGGCCTCGCGCTTGGCGGCGGCGACGATGTCGGCGGCCTCCTGCTCGGCTTCCTTGCGCTTGCGCTGGTATTGGCCGAGCAGTTGCTGGGCCTCCTCGCGTAGCCGACGCGCTTCTTCAAGCTCGTTGCTGATCTTGTCGGCGCGGGCGTCGAGCGCCTTGGCGATCAGCTTAGGCACCTTGACGTAGACGGCAAGGCCCAGAAAAATGACGAGGGCAACGGCGGCCCAAAGCGTCGCGAGTGATGTGGCGTCCATGATGCGCTCCTCACCGGGCCACGGATTTGACGGCTGCCGCGATCTCGGCCTTGCTGGCCTTGCCGCCGACAAGCGCCTCGACGATTGCCGAAGCCGTGTCCTCGGCGATCGTGCCGACTTCCTTCATGGCATTGGCCTTGATGGTCGAAATGCGAGCCTCGGCTTCGCCAAGCTTCTGGTCAAGCGCTGCCTCGACCTTCTTGCGGGCGGCCTCGGCTTCCGCCTTGGCGGCGTCGTTGGCCTGCTGGCCGATCGCATTGGCCTTGGTCTTGGCCTCCGCCAGTTCCTGCTCATAGGCGGCAACGGCGGCATCGGCCTCGCCCTTCAGCCTGGCGGCATGGTCGAGGTCCTGGGTGATGCGGTCGTTGCGGACATCGATGATGCCGCCAACACGCGGCATCACCACCTTCTTCAGGAACAGGTAGAACAGCCCGAAGGTGATCGCCAGCCACAGAAGCTGCGACGGGAATGTCGCCGGATCGAATGGCGGGAACACGCCGTGCGCCTCGGCAGGCACACCGGTGCCGGAATGCGTATCGCCTTCCGTGCCGGTATGGCCGCCTTCGACGGCGGGCGCGGACTCTTGCGCAAAGGCAGATGTCACGAACATCGACTATCCCCTGATGTCAGGCCTGCCGCCGATTTGCGGCCGGCCCTTCCAATTCCCAATGTTAGCCGAACAGGGGCTCAGCCGAACAGGGCCAAAAGCGCGATGAGCAGGGAGAAGATGCCCAGCGCTTCAGTCACGGCGAAGCCGAAGATCAGGCGGCCGAACTGGCCATCCGCGGCCGACGGGTTGCGCAGCGCGCCCGCCAGATAGCTGCCGAAGATGTTGCCAAGGCCAATACCGGCGCCACCCATGCCGAGGCATGCGATGCCGGCGCCGATGAACTTTGCTGCTTCTGCTTCCATGTGTTCAACTCCTTTGGATCTAAAAATTCCGTTGCGATTTCTATCCCGGCAGCAGGGCCGGAAACTCTTGGGTCAACTGGGTCAGTGCCCGGGATGCAGGGCGTCGTTCAGATACATGCAGGTCAGCACGGCAAAGACGTAGGCCTGCAGGAAGGCGACCAGCAGCTCCAGCGCCGTCAGCGCCACGGCCATCGCCAGCGGCAGGACCGATCCGGCAATGCCGAGCGTGCCAAGCGCGCTCAAGCTCACCACGAAGCCCGAAAACACCTTCAGCGTGATGTGGCCGGCCAGCATGTTGGCGAACAGACGAACCGAGAGGCTGACCGGGCGCGATACGAAGGAAATCACCTCGATCAGCACCACCAGCGGCAGCAGGTAAACCGGCACGCCATGCGGCACGAATAGTTTCAGGAAACCAAGGCCATGCTTCATGAAGCCGTAGACGACGACGGTTCCGATCACCAGCGCGGCAAGGCCGAAGGTGACGATGATATGGCTTGTGACGGTGAAGAAATATGGAAAAAGACCGAGCAGATTGGCAACGAGCACGAACATGAACAGCGAAAATACCAAGGGAAAAAACTTCATGCCTTGGGTTCCGGCCGCGTCCCTCAGCATGTTGCCGACGAATTCGTAGGCCATTTCCGAGACCGACTGAAGACGGCTGGGAACGAGGCTGCGGCTCGAGGTGCTGAGATAGAGGAACGCCGAGGCAACGGCGACGGTCGCGACCATGAAGAGCGCCGAATTGGTGAACGACAGGTCGTAGCCGCCGATCTCGATCGGAATCAGCTTGTTGATATGGAACTGGTGGATCGGATCGACCTTGTCAGCAGCCACTTTAAATCCCCATCAAAGCCGCGCGCGGCTTTAGTGTCCTGTTCACTGCGCCGGCAAGCGGCGCCTCAAGTCATTCTTTCGGATCGCGGGCTTTATCGCCCTGCCCGAATTCCGCCATAAGTCCCGCGGAGCGCAGGACATTGAGCACGCCGGCGCCAAAACCGAGCAGCAAAAAAACAATCAGACCCCATGGCGATGTCCCCGCCACACGATCGATGATCCAGCCAAGACCCGCACCAACCACTATCCCGGCGATGAATTCGCTGGATAGCTTGAGCGCCTGGCCATATCCGGCCGCACTGCCCGCTTTCGCGTCGTCTTTCCCCTCGAGCCGGTCCGGCCGCCTTGTCGCAAGCGATGCTTCAAGGTCGCGCCGGCGGCGCTCAAGATCGTCGTCGCGGATATCGGCTTGACGCTGTTTGCCGCGGCCGGTTTCTCCGGTTCCGTCTGGCCCATTCTTGTCGGCCATCGCAACCCCCTTGCCCGGTCAGATCGTCACCGTCCGTCCGCTCTTAAGTCGCCGGCAACATAGTTAGAGGGTCCCCGCCCGTCAAGCCACGGGCAGGACTTCATCGTCAAGTATTTTTCCCATGAAAATCAATAACTTGCCAGGGTGCGACATCGTGCCCGCTACCGCCGCCGGCGTGTCGCGGCCGAATCCCTGCAGCGACGGGTCTTCGATCGGCCGCGCCCGGGGCCTTGCCGGAGCGCTCAGCTCCAGCCGCCGCCATAGGTGCGATAGAAAATGTGCAGGCCGATCCTGGTCATTTTTTTCATCGTCCGCGCCCAACCCGGGTTGACGTAGTTGGCGTAGTAATGCGTCGACGATCCGACTTCCGGGATGAAGATCTTGCCGGCAGTGACCGCCATGGCGATGTCTTGCGCGGTCTTGTAGTGGGCGGGACTCTGGATGCGCTTCTTCCTGCCGTCGCAAGCGAAGGAAAACTGGCAACGGTTGAACCATTTGTCGTTCTGGTAGACGACGCCGCAGATCGAGTTCGGATAGGCCGGATTGCGAACCCGATTGAGGATGACCTGGGCGACGGCGGCCTGGCCGCGCACCGATTCCCCGCGCGCCTCGAAATAGATGCCGTTGGCGAGGCAAGCCTGTTCCGCTTTGGAGAAGACGCTCGCCGGCAGCGGAGTTTGCATCCACGAATGATCGCCCTTTGCCACCGGCGGAATGAAACGGCCATCGTTCGGCTGCTCGTCCTGAAGCAAGGCCTCGAAGGGCGAAGCCTGGGCATAGTCAGGCGCGGCCGCTGCGTAGGCCGTCGCCAGGACGTCGGGGCGGTCGTTGTTGACCAGCGCGGCCAGCATGGCCGGCACGCCGGGATCCGGCTTCTTGTCTACGCGCCTATGGAACGCGGCGGCAATCTGGATCTCCTTGCCTTTGATCTCGGGCTTGGCGAACGCCATCTTCAGCCCGCTGTCCATGCTCGGGCGAAGCAGCGAGGAGGTGCGCTCAAACACCGAGCCGGCATTGAAGTTCCTCGGCGGCGCGACCGGCGAGACGATGATGATGCGGCCCTTCTTGTCGGCGCGCATGATGCGGTCCTCGTCGGGCGTCGTGCTGGCCACGCTGCCCTTGCCGCGAAACGACACGGCGCCGATGCCGGGCAACCGGACGCCGGAACCCGAGATCGAGCCGGTGATGTCGGTATCGAGGAAAGGCATTTCGGCGGCATGGACCGAGCCGGCGACGGATTTCTCGACATAGGCGTTCCAGCGGGCGTTCGGCGCCTTGAGGCCCGAAACCAGGCTCGTCATGTCCTGGTAGGCGATGACATTGGGAAAGCCGACCCAAATGCCAAGTCCAATGACCAGAGAAGACAGAAAGGAACGTCTTTTCTCACCGGCGAAAGCGACAAGCCGCTTCAAAACACGTCGATGCACGGAACTCTCCAGAAACGCAACGGACCCACTGGAGAGGCACGATGATGCATTAACCTTGATGGGGCGTTAACGGAGGTCGACGGCGCCAATCATTTCAAAGGCTTTTGTTGGAAACGGCTCCAACGGTCCCGTTAACCACTCCCCAGAACGCTGTTCAGAGATGGAGGAGCCTCCTCTATGCCACGAACATGCTTAACGGCGATGCCACGAACTTGCTTAACGGCCCGCCATCGGCGAGCGGTCTCTTGCCTCAATAAGGTTTTTCGGTGGCGTGCTGGTCCGGTCAGGGGACAATTCCCCGAGGACCCCGGCGCAGCTGGATCTGGCGGGTGCCGCAGCATTTCTTGAACTTCATACCTGAACCGCAGGGACATTGATCATTGCCGCCGCGTTGCAGCCGGCCGACCAGGGGCAGCAGCGCTGCGGAAGGCAGGAGCGATGCCGCAAGGGCAGCCAACTTGGCCGAGATTCCCGGCACGACGAGGCGACGACCGGATCTGAACCCTCGCCACGCACGTTCGGCCACATATTCCGCATCCACCTTGGGCAAGACGTTGAAGAGCACCGTCTGATTGGCGCCTGACCTTGCGAGAAACTCCGTCGACACCGGGCCCGGTGCCACGCACGTGACCGTCACACCGGTTCGACGCAATTCCTGGTGAAGCGCCTCTGAGAAGAAGCGCACGAAACCTTTGCTGGCGAAATACAGAGCCATATAAGGTCCGGGAAGGAACCCGGCCACGGAACTGAGATTGAGCACCCCGCCCCGTCGGCGCGCCACCATTCCGGGCAGAAAATGGAGGGTCAGTTCTGTGAGGGAATGTATGTTGAGATCGATGATGCCGAGTTGACCATCAACAGGCAGCGCCGTCGTCGCACCCCGCAGGCCATAGCCGGCGCTGTTGACCAGGACATCGCAGACCAGGCCGTGTGCGGACAGAAAGCCCTCCAGGCGAATTGGCGCATCGCCTGCCACGAGATCCAGCTCGAGCGTGAATACCTCGCCACCCGCCTCCCGAACCTCAGACGCCGCGGCGGCCAAACCCTCGCGCGAGCGGGCAACCAGCACAACCGCGCCGTGCTCCCGTGCAGCGACGCTCGCAATTGCCCGGCCAATTCCACCCGAGCCGCCAATCACGACGACGGCCGGCCGCAATCCACTGTGCGAAATCACGTCGCGTTCCTCTGTCTTGCAGGAGCGGAAACACCCTGACCGAGCAGCACCACTTCATTGGCGACAGTGCCGTTCAAAATCTTTTCGAATCGCTCCAGTGCTCGTGCAACGTTCGCTCCATCCATCACCCGGTGATCGTAGTGGATGCGGACATTCACCGATCCGTCGTTGCCGATCGGACCGTAGTTCAGAAGCGTGGTCAATGGTGTCAGTGGGTTGAGTGATTCCGCACCGAGACCAGAATAGACGGACAGTTGGAAGGTACCGAAGTAATTTGCCCTTTGCCGGGCGATGTTCAACCCTAGCCACATAAGCAGCCACCTGACAGGCGCGGGCGCAGCTGCCATGCGCAAGGCACGCCGGAACTCCGGGACCTCGAGGATCGGCCGTGATCGAGCCGCGTGGATGGACCCCTCAAGTTCCGTGATGGAGTAGCGTTCCGGGCATTTCATGCAGCTCAGCAGAACGGCCGGCTCGCCATCATATTCGCGCTCGTGGGCAATCGAGGCCACGCTTGCCGGATACTCGTAAAGCTGCGGCCAGGGCAATTTGACATAGGCGCGCCGCAGCTCCGGCATCTCCAGGGCGAGAAGCGCATAGCCTTTCAGGAAGATCGCGGTCCACGAGGGCCTGGTCTGCTGCGCCATTCTAGCCCTTACGAGTGGGCCGAGATTCATCTGACGCTGCACCGCGACCCGTGGCACGCCGATCGAAAACCTCATCAGATCGCCAACAAGGCGCCGGGGCGCCGAAAGCTTGATGGCTCGACCTCGCATCAAACGACCTCTAATAAAGATAAGGGACTATTCGCTTGGTCCTTTCCATATAGGCACGGTATTGCGGGCCTAAAGTCTCAAGCATCATACGCTCTTCCTTGTCCACTCTCAGCAGGAAAAGGACGGCGAAACCAATCAAACCGGATATGCCCGCAACCCAGTTCGGCAGCAGAAAGAGCTGGCCGAGCCCCATAAGCAGGAACGAGGTGTACATCGGGTGACGGACCAAGGCGTATGGCCCGGCGCTGACCAGTTCGTGCCGTTCGCGAATCTCGAGCGTGATCGACCAGTTACGGCCAAGTTCCTTGTGGGACATGCGAAAAATCCACAGCGCGGAGCAGAAGATGATGGTTCCGAGCGCCACCGACCACACGCTGGCCGGATGGTCAGCCGCTGCGGGGATGCCGGTGGCGACATAGAAGCCAGGCAGGATCGCCAGGCCAAGGAGAGCCGATGCAAGCCCGACGGTGTCGGAACGCGAGCGGCCGCCAGCTACAATTCGCACGCGCCTTGCCCGGCGCTCGAAGGGATACCGGATCACATACCAGGCAACGAGACCGATCACCCATATGATCTCGCCAAGTGAAGCTACAGAAATGGTCACTTCAGGTCACCGGAGCCTTTTCTCGATCTGGGACCACGATAAACCGTCGCAACGATGTCAGCGTCCGAATTGTCGACCGAAGACATTCAGAGCGCGCTGCTTTCGGAGTTGACCGGGCGAATGAGGCGAGAGCGGGTTTGCAAATCGCATTTCAACCGCCGTTCATCTCCCGAAGCTTGGTTATGAATTGTTGCGGCCGGAGCCAGGTACCGGGGGTCTTATACCCCATCGATCTGGCGATGTCCGCTACGAATGCGTTGCAGTTGTAGAGTGAGGCGTGCCAAAGCGGAGAGCTGGCCTGCAGCTTTCGTATGCTCGCGACGACTTTCCTATATTCGGCTTCGGTAAGTAAAACGCGCCAGCTTGCCGACCGGTAGGCATCTTCCAGGTCGCCGTCCGTCCACCCGGTCGTGGCTGGCACGGGCGCCACATGGCCGAGAACATAGACATTGGGATCATCGGACTTCGGAGCGAGCCCCGCGACTTCGGGGTTGACCATCCGTCCCGCCTGGTTCAATCGTCCAAAAATCACGTAGGAATGGCCGTAGGTAAGGGCGTACCGGGAGCGGAACTCGATGAAATGCCGTTGGGCCGCGCGCGCCGGCATCGCCGCGGTACTCAGTGCCCGTTCATTGGACACAAAAGTCGGCTGGGGTTTGTTGTCCTGCGACTGACATGACGCCGCGACAAGCGCGAGCAGGGCCACAATTGTTGAACGGCCACTTACAAGCGTCATCTCATCCAGAACTCCGAGGCAGACCTGGTGCCAGCCTATGCCCGCCAACCGCATGTAGGCTGCGAATCCGGCCTTGGCCCCTGCATATCGATGGGGAAGGGCCTGGCGGCCCTTCCCCAAATCTCCGAAAGCCGGTGCTTATTTAATCACGGGCTCTTCTACGGCAACGGGTTCCGGCGGAGGAGCCTTCCCCTTTCCTTTACCGATCCCGTTCGCGCAGCCACTCAGGCTGGTAACGGCGAGGGTAGCAACCATTACAATCAACATTCTGCTCATCAAGCAATCCTTTCCCCAGGGGCGGAACAGCCTATAGAATCGCCACAAATAAAAAGATATGCAGCCCAACCAAGTTAGCTGCGATCTACACCAAAGCCTAGTGCAGAAATGACACAGTCGGCATTCGGTTGCAGCCGAAATCCTTGCGGTGACGTGCCGGCAGGGCTCACCATGCAACGGAGATCGGGCCTGCCCACCATCAAACCACCACCACCGTCGTGCCCAAAGGAGTCCGTTCGTAGAGGTCGATGATGTCGTCATTTGTCAAACGGATGCACCCGTTCGATACCGCTGTGCCTATCGTCCATGGCTCGTTTGTACCATGTATCCGGAAGTAGGTGTCGCGCCCGTTGCGATAGAGATAAAGGGCACGCGCACCAAGCGGGTTGTTTGGTCCACCAGGGACCCCGCCTGCATACTTCACCAGGCGAGGCTTGCGCCTCATCATGTTGGTGGTGGGTGTCCACGACGGCCAGTCCGCCTTGCGGGCGACGGTCGCTGTACCCTTGAACGAAAGCCCCTGCTCGCCGACGCCGACGCCGTAGCGCGTCGCCCACCCGTCGCCCTCGACGGCATAGAGAAAACGTTGCGAAGTATCGACGACGATCGTTCCAGGCGGCTCGTTCCCGTCGTACCGCACTTGCTTCCGTCGGAAACGAGGATTGAGGCCATTCCTTGGTCCGAACGCGGATGAAATCGGCTCCGTCACCTGCTGTAACGTGGACGTACACCCGGAGAGCATCAGAGCCAGACTTCCCAGCACGAGCCCCCGGCGCGCAATGTTGTGTTCTTCCATTTCTACCTGCTAGGAAACTGGTCAATCTACCGCCCTTCCTCGTCTCTACCATTGCAAGGCCTGCGGGCCAAGTCTCGCTGTGGGGTGGCAAAATGAATTCACAGGATTGACGAGCGAATTGGAGCGAAACTTCTTGCGATAACCGTCCGCCTCTGTTCGGTTAGGCCACAATGGGCATAGGACAGAGACGATGAAGCCTGACTTCCATGGTAAAGTCGCGATTGTGACCGGCGCAGGCTCCGGAATAGGAGCGGCTGTGTCACGGCAACTCGCGCAAGAAGGAGCCGAAATTGTTGTCGCCGACCTTGATGCCGAGGCCGCGCGCTGCATGGCTGCCGAAATAAGCGCGCAAGGAGGCAGGGCCCACGATTTTGCGGTCGATGTCACGGATGCGACAGCCGTCGAAAAGCTGATCGAGTTCACTGTCCAGAAATGCGGCGGACTGGATATGGCGGTAAACAATGCCGGCATCGACGGCGTTCGAAAAGCGACGGCAGACTATCCGCTCGACAACTGGCACAGGCTGATGAACGTCAATCTGAATGGCGTTTTCTACAGCATGAAGTACGAAATCGCCGCCATGCTGGATCGAGGCGGAGGCGCCATCGTGAACATGTCCTCAATTCTCGGTTCCGTCGGCTTGCCGACTGCGTCCGCATACACGGCAGCGAAACACGGGGTCGTTGGGCTGACCAAGGTTGCTGCGATTGAATATGCGAGGATGGGCATCCGGATCAATGTCGTCGGCCCCGGCTGGATCGAAACGCCTCTTCTATCGGAGCAAGCGGAGGCATTAGCCAATACCAGGCGCATGGCAGCCCTTCAACCGATGGGCAGGCGCGGCAAACCGGAAGAGGTAGCGGCTCTTGTGTGCTTCCTGTTGTCCGATCAGGCCAGCTTTATCACTGGCAGCTACCATCTGGTCGACGGAGCTTACACCGCCCATTAGCGCGTCGTGGCTGACGCTGGCGCCCAAAAGACGCGGCGCTCAGCGGCGTTTCTTCGCCTTGCCGGCGAACGGATTTTCCGAGGTCCGCAAGGCGATACGGATCGGCACGCCGGGCATGTCGAAGGCTTGGCGCAGGCTGTTGGAGAGGTAGCGGACATAGGATTGCGGCATCGCGTCCGGCCGCGAGCAGGACACGACGAAGCCTGGCGGCCGCGTCTTGGCCTGGGTGACATATTTGATCTTCAGCCGGCGACCGGCGACGGCAGGCGGCGGATGGTGCGCCAGGATGCCTTCCAGCCAGCGGTTGAGCTTGCCGGTCGAGACGCGGCTGTTCCACACCCTGTGCGTCTTGATGACGGCATCCATCAGCTTGTCGAGGCCGCGCCCGGTCTCGGCCGAGACCGGCACCGCCTGGATGCCGCGCGCCTGCGGCAACAGCCGCTCGGTCTTCTCGCGCAGTTCCGCCAGGAGTTCCTGGGGGTGGTCGATCATATCCCATTTGTTGAAGGCGATCACCGGCGCGCGGCCCTCGCGGATGATCAGGTCGGCGATCTGCAGATCCTGCTTCTCGAAGGGAATGGTGGCGTCGAGCACGATGATGACGATCTCGGCAAAACGGATGGCGCGCAAGCCGTCCTGCACCGACATGACTTCCAGCTTTTCGTGGATCCGGGACTTGCGGCGCATGCCGGCGGTGTCGAACAGTTTCAGGCGGCGGCCATGCCAGTCCCAGTCGACGGAGATGGAATCGCGGGTGATGCCGGCTTCCGGACCGGTCAGGAGCCGCTCCTCGCCGATCAGCGCATTGATCAGCGTCGACTTGCCGGCGTTCGGACGGCCGACGACGGCGATGCGCAGCGGTTTGGTATCGTCATAGCTCGGCTCGGCATCCGGATTGGTGATGTCCTCGCCGATCAGCACCTCGCTGGCGGCGGCCTCCTCGTCGGCATCTTCTTCTTCGCCGAAGGCGCGCGCCTCGCCCAGTGCTGATATCACCGCATCGCGCAAATCGGGCAGGCCCTGGCCGTGTTCGGCCGAGACCGGGATCGGCTCGCCAAGGCCGAGTTCCCAGGCCTCCAGCATGCCGCCCTGGGCGCCGCGCGCCTCGGCCTTGTTGGCGACGACGACAACCGGCTTGCCGGACTTGCGCACGATCTCGGCGAAGGTCTTGTCGTCAGGCATCAGCCCGGACTTGGCATCGATGGTGAAAAAGATCAGGTCGGCTTCGCGGATGGCGATCTCGGTCTGGGCGCGCATGCGGCCCGGCAGCGTCGAAGCAGCGGCATCTTCGAAGCCGGCAGTGTCGATGACGTCGAAATGCAGATCGTAGAGTTTGGCGGCATGGACGCGACGATCGCGGGTGACGCCCGGCGTATCATCGACAAGCGCCAGCTTCCTTCCCACCAGCCTGTTAAAAAGGGTCGATTTGCCGACGTTAGGCCGGCCAATGATGGCGACTTTGAACGTCATCTGTCACGACACGCCGCCCGACCCACGGATCAGCTCGGACATCAACGTGGCCCGCTCGCGCGCGTTGCGCGGGGCGCTGTCATCCGAGGCAATCTGGTCGAACAGTTTCAGTGCGTCCGTCGCCTTGCCTTCCTTCCAGGCGGCAAGGCCGAGCGCCTCGCGCGCCGTATGGCGCAGCGGATTGGTGTCGGCGGTGAGCGTCTCGACTCGGCTCGAAACATCGGCGAACGAACCGTGGTCGACGAGCAGCAGCGCTGCCCTGAGGCGCGCCATATCGCGGAGGCCCGATGGAATGTGCGCATCGGCGGCGACCTCGTCGAAGTCCTTGACGGCGGCGGCGGCGTCGCCCTTGTCCGCCTTGACTGTTGCCGCCCGCATGCGGGCGAGCAGCGGATAAGCGCCGTAGCCATCCTTCTCCAGCGCATCGAGGGCCGCCAGCGCTTCGTCGCTCTTGCCTTCATTGGCGAGCTTCAGCGCTTGCGAGAAGGCATCGCCCGAGCGATTGGCGCGGGTCTCGTCCCAATAGCGATAGCCGACGAAGGCGGCGGTGCCGACCACAACCAGTATCGCGAGCGCAAGCAAGGCAGGACCAAAACGGTCCCACAGCGCATGCGCCTGATCGCGACGCATCTCTTCATTGACTTCGCGGATAAAACTGTCGTCCGACATCTCAAAACCATCCTGCCCGCCTCAGGGCGGTTTAGAGCGACGTGCGTCCATGGAAAGTACGCTCTAACACTTTGAATTTGCGCATCGTGTTTCCTGAAAAAAAATCAATTCTGCACTTCAGGCCGATGCGGTAGCCCGCGTTTTAGCGAAATTTTGCCGGCATGGAAGGGGTTCGACCGGAAAATCGGCTAATCGCCGGACGACGATGTAAAGGATGACTGCAAAGGGCGACCGCACCCACGCCACATTTCGCCGATAGCCGGTGCGCGAACCCTCCTCAAAATCCAGATCAGACACTGATGCCTCGTTTGTCCCGCGCTGTTGCGTTTTCGATCGCGTCGCTTGCTGCGGCGGGCGCTGCTGTCGCCGACCCGCCAGCGCCGGCAAAGCCAAAGCAGGCCGTCCTCATCTCGTTCGACAGCGCCCGCGATATTTTGCAATGGAAGCGCAGCCGGGCGCTGGCCCAGCGCACCGGCGCCCATTTCACCTACTTCGTGTCCTGCGTCTTCCTGCTCTCGCCGGAGACGCGCAAGCAATACACGGCGCCCGGCAAGGCATCAGGCAAATCCAATATCGGCTTCGCCGCCTCGAAACAGGAAATCGCTGACCGGCTCGAGCAGATAAACCTTGCCGCCTCGGAAGGCCATGACATCGGCAGCCACGCTTGCGGCCATTTCGACGGCAAGGACTGGAACAAGGCCGACTGGCTGAGCGAGTTCGGTTCGTTCAAGCGCATTCTCGAAAATGCCTATTCGATCAACGCTATTACCTCCGAACCCGCAGGCTGGCGCGAAATTGCACGTAAGGCGGTTGGCTTTCGCGCACCCTATCTGTCGGCAAACAAGGCGCTCTACGAGGCGCTGCCAAGGGCGGGCTATTGGTTCGACGCGAGCGGTGTGTCGCGCGGCCCTGCCCGGCCACCAACCAGCGACGGCATCACGCGCTTCTCACTGCCGAAGATTCCGGAAGGTCCTGACACAAGGCCGGTGATCGCGATGGACTACAATCTCTATGTCAGGCATTCCGGCGGCTTCGAGCGGCCGAGCCAGGCGGACGAATTCGCCAACCGGACCCATGACGCCTTTCGCGCCGCCTTCGAAGCGCAATATCAGGGCAAACGCATTCCGCTGGAACTCGGCTTCCATTTCACACTGATGAATGACGGCGCCTACTGGAAGGCGCTCGAGCGCTTTGCCGACGAGGTCTGCACCAGGCCCGATGTCGAGTGCATCAGCTATCGCGACTATGTTTCGCGCCAACGCGCCGGGGAAAAGCAGGCGTCGGTGGGCGGCTGAGCCGAAAGCGCTCGCCGCCCCGTCACTCTCAACTTACCGGCTGATCCTCAGGCCGCAAGCCGGCTCGCTCTCGCTCCAGATAGGCCTGGTCGATTTCCGGCAGCGGCGCCCCTTCAAGTGTCGCCTCGAAGGCGCGCAGGCGCTTGTAGATGGATATCAGCTCGACGATGGTCGGCCAGGAATTCACGAGATATTGGAACGAAGTGGCGACTTGTGAAAAAGCGGTAACAATCTGCTGGAAAACGCCAAATGTTATCTTGCCGATTGCCAAGGTCGGAACAAGAATAAGAGTAGCGAATACGTTGTCGACTTGAAGGTATAGATAGCGGACCATGTCAAAATAGACATAGTGTGCATAGAGAGTGAAATAGTTCTTGCGAACATTTCTGAAAAGCTCGGCCAGAGTTGGTGGCTGCGCTCGTGCCGTGTCGTCCTCGCCGAGGACAAGTTCCTTGCGCAGCGCGGCTTCAACCCGCTGATTGCGAAATTCCAACCCGGGCAGCCTGACGCCGACGACTGCCAACAAGCCGGTGCCAAACAGCGACCAGGCGATCGCCGCAATGACCAGCGGATAAGGGATTGCTCCGACGATTGGGAGCGTTGAGACATGGAGAGAAAGGGAGGCCAGCAAGGGCAGGAATGCAATCAGGGTCATGATGGAGTCGATGAAGTTCACGCCGAGCCCCTGCATTGTGCCGGAGAAGCGCATCGTGTCGTCCTGAACGCGCTGCGACGCCCCTTCGATATGGCGCAGCCTCGGCCAGTAAGCGGTAAAATAATCGTTCATCGCGGTGCGCCAGCGAAACACATAGTGCCTGACGAAAAAGACGTTCAGAACGGCGATGCTCATATAGACCAGGGCCAAGGACAGAAACTGCCATACTCCGTAGTAAAGCTCGGCAGGGGAAACGGAGCCCGGCGTGGTCAGCGCCTTCTGCACCATATCGTAAAACATGCCGCGCCAGTCATTGAGCGCCACGCTGATCTGCACGATGAAATTGGTGACGAAAATAATCAAACCAGAGCCAAGGATCGACCAGTTTTGCCAGCGATGCGGGGAATACAGCGCCCAGAAAAGGTAGAATACGCCCATACCGGCGAAGAAATATCCGTAAAACCAGAGGAATGCCGGCGTCAGGAATCTTATCGGGCTGATGACTGGTGCTGCCTGCGGGTCGACCGGCGGCATGCCGAGCATCGTGCCAAGGTGCTCGCCGCCGAAAAACCACAGAAGGACGAGCAGAAGGCTCCAGGCGACGGCCGAAGTGAAAAACAACTTCGGCTGCGGGAAGAAGGATACGAACACTGTTGGGAAATCCTCGGTCGATGCGCAAATCAGCGGCGTTGCTGTTCAGCGGGCATAAGGTCACACATCGATCGGAATGAAAATGGCCGGTGCGTGATGCCCGGCACCGAGCAAGACCACAATCATGGCGATTTTGGCGCAGCCGACCAGATGACCGCGCCGGAGACAAGCAGCACGGCGGCGGCCACGATCGATGCGAGGAAGAAGTCGCCGGAGACTTGCGCAAGCAGGCCGGCGACGATCGGACCGATGATCTGACCGAGGCCGAAGGACGCCGTCATCAACGCCAGGATCCGGCGTGGCGCTTGCGGGGCAAGCTGCCTTCCGCTCTGCAAGCCGAGCGCGGTGATGGCGATGAAGGTGCCGCCAAGCAGAAACCCGCCGAGCAGCGGCCCAATGTGTCCGCCCATAGTGACGCTCGCGCTGACCCCGACCACCTCGACGAGGCACCCCCAGGCATAAGCCCGGTAGAGCCCGATCTTTGCCGCGATCTTCTGCCAGAGCCAGACCGAGGGAATTCCGGCAAGGCCGGTGACCATCCACACCACGGCCTCGAAGACGCGGCCGCCGCCGCCCTGCCGGACGATGGCGACCAGGAACGTCGCCGTCACGATATAGCCGAAGCCGAACAGCCCGTAGGCGACGATGATCTTCACCAGTGACCGGTCCTTTGGCAGCGCCGGTTCGCGGCCATCGGCGCCGTTGGCGGTCGCAGTGCTGCCGAGCAGCAAGGCCACGACGGCAATGGCGCAGGCCGAGATCGCGGCGGACCAGAACCAGCCCGCCGGCCAGCCGGCCTGTCCGGTGACGAGTATTGCCATCAGCGCCGAGGACGCCGCTATGCCGAGGCCGACGCCGCCGAAATGCAGCGCCTGCAGGTCGTTTCGGCCGACCACGGCCAAATGACCGAAAACGATGCTGGACATGAACACAAGGACGAAGGCGCTGGCCACACCGGCAAGAAAGCGGATGACGAGAAAGGCCGCCATCGTGCCGGCCAGGCCCATCAGCCCGGTGAGGACTGCGGTGGCGGCAAGACCGGCCAGCATCAGCAGGCGCTCGCGACCGTGCGCCCAGCCGCCGACGGCTGCGAGCGCGCCAACGAGATAGCCGAGATAGTTGGCGGATGCGATCCAGCCGGCATCGGCCGGCGTCAGTCCTAGTTCCTCCATCATGCCGGGCAGGATCGGCGTGTAGACGAAGCGGCCGATGCCCATGGCGACGGCCAGGGCAATCATGCCGGCGAAGGCGAGGCGCAAAGGGGACGGCGAAGCGGCTTTCATTGCGGCGCACAATAAGTGCACGAGCCGGTGAAACAATCCGCTTGTTGTTGGGCCAGAACGGGTTGCAGCGGCGGACGAGCAGCTTCCAGCCGACCAATATCCGACGTTTGCGATTGGCCGCAGACCACCATGGCTTCGTCATCCCTGGTCTCCGCGACGTCGCTTCGCTCGCATCTTCAGCCGCAGCCGGCCTGCCCGGTGCCGGTCTCGTAGGCAGTGCGCCGGGCCGTCAGCCGGAACGGCACGTCGCCGAGTTCGCGCTCCGACATAGTGTCCAGCACAGGATGCGACAGCGGATCGGTGGCCCATCGGGTGGCTTCGCTTTCTTGCGGCCCGCTTTGCCGCGCGCCGGCAGCGGAAAAGACCCCGAGCAGTGACAAAATCTTCATCGTATTCTTCCTCCACAGGTCTGCTTGTTCCTTAAAATTTGCCGTTCCTCCCCGCATTTCAATTGAGATTTCAACCGTGCTGGTTTAGAAAAACTGTATGGCCATGCTCAACCGCGTCCACCTCAACGGCCTGCGCGCCGTGGAAACCGTCGCCCGCCTGGGATCGCTTTCGGCTGCGGCGAGCGAACTCAACGTGTCCGCCAGCGCCGTCAGCCAGCAGGTCAAGCGGACGGAAGCGCAACTTGGCCAGGCGCTGTTCGAACGAACGGCAAGCGGTCTGGTGCCAACCGAATTCGGCACCGTCTTCACCGCCCGGCTCGGGGCAGGTTTCCGCGAGCTCGCCCAAGCCGTGGCGCTCGCCGACGAGGCCTCCGAATGCACGCTGGTGGTTTCGGTTGCGCCGGCCTTTGCCTCGAAGTGGCTGCTGCCTCGACTATCATGTCACTTCGCCCGGCATCCGAATGTGCTTTTGCGCATCGACGCCTCGGTGCGGATTGCCGATCTCGATCGCTCGGACATCGACATCGCCATCCGGCTTGGCGACGGCAAATGGCCGGGCGTGCGCGCGCAACTGCTGCTGGCGCAGGAAGTCTTCCCGGTCTGCGCCCCGGTGATCGCCGACAAACTGAAATCGATCGATGATCTCGCCCTGACCTGCGCGATCACCGACGAAAAAGCGATGATCAGCTGGGAAAGCTGGTTCGAGGCGGCCGGGGTGAAGCCGGTCAGCTTCCTCAACGGCGCGCGCTTCACCGACCCGATGCTGTGCCTGGAATCGGCGATCGCCGGCCACGGCGTCATGCTCGGCTGGCAATTGCTGACGGCTGATGCTCTCGCCGACGGCCGGCTGGTCGCGCCGTTCGGCGTCCGCGCCGAGAGCGGGCTGGGCTACTGGCTGGTGACCTCGGCCAGCAAGAGCGAGAGCCGCAAGGTGCGCGATTTCAAGATCTGGATCCGCGAGGAGATCGAGGCAACGATGGCGCAGTTCGGCGCGCTCGCCGGCGCGGCCTGAGCAGGCCCGGTCGATCACGGTGGAAAGACCGATGGCACCGGTCTATGTAAGAACCAGGCTCCCACATCGCGACAGGCAGGATCATGACCACACATTCGCGCGGCGTTTCCGCAACGATCGACCCGGTGAAGCTCGACAGGCTGGCAGAAGTCGCCATCAAGGTCGGGCTGCAATTGCAACCGGGGCAGGACCTGGTGCTCACATCGTCGATCGCAGCGCTGCCTTTGACGCGGCGGATCGTCGAGCACGCCTACAAGGCCGGCGCCGGCCTGGTGACGCCGATCTTCAACGACGACGAGATGACGCTGGCACGCTTCCGCTACGGCGCCGATGCCGGTTTCGACCACGCCGCCGGCTGGCTTTACGAGGGCATGGCCAAGGCCTTCGCCAACAATGCGGCGCGGCTGGCCGTGCGCGGCGAGGATCCGTCGCTGCTGTCGGCGCAGGATCCGGCGAAAGTGGCGCGCGCCAACAAGGCGAACTCGATCGCCTACCAGCCGGCACTGGAAAAGATCACCGGCTTCGACATCAACTGGAACATCGTCGCCTACCCCGACCTGGCCTGGGCCAGGCAGGTGTTTCCGGGCGATAGCGACGACGTCGCGGTGGCGAAGCTCGCCGACGCGATCTTTGCCGCCTCACGGGTCGATGTGGACGACCCGATCGGCAACTGGAAGGCGCACAATGCGGCGCTTCGCAGCCGCACCGAATGGCTGAACGGCCATAATTTCCATGCGCTGCATTTCACCGGACCCTGCACCGACCTGACCGTCGGCCTGGCCGACGGCCATGAATGGATGGGCGGCGCCTCGACTGCCAGGAACGGCATCACCTGCAACCCGAACATCCCGACCGAGGAGGTTTTCACCACGCCGCATGCAAGGCGCGTCGAAGGCCATGTTACGAGCACCAAGCCGCTGTCGTACCAAGGCACGCTGATCGACGGCATTGCGGTGCGTTTCGAGCAGGGTCGCATCGTCGAGGCCAAGGCCAGCCGCGGCGAAGATGTGCTGAAAAAAGTGCTCGACACCGATGAAGGCGCACGCCGGCTCGGCGAGGTCGCCCTGGTGCCGCATTCCTCGCCGATCGCGGCGAGCGGCCTGCTGTTCTTCAACACGCTGTTTGACGAGAATGCCGCCTGCCATATCGCGCTCGGGCAGTGCTATTCGAAGTGCTTTGTCGACGGCGCCTCGCTCACTCAGGACGAGATCGCGGCGCGCGGCGGCAACAAGAGCTTCATCCATATCGACTGGATGATCGGTTCGGACAAGGTCGACATCGACGGCGTCGGCAAGGACGGCGGCCGCGTGCCGGTGATGCGCAAGGGCGAATGGGCTTAGGGGCGAGTGGGCGTAAGGGCGAGTGGGCGTAAGCAGCCGCCAGCAAGCCGTCATGGCCAGCAAGACGACATGGCCAGCAAGACGACATGGCGGCCAACCCCGGAGTTGGCAATGAAACTCGATATCAGGGTCAAACGCATCTACGAGCCGGCCTCGCCTGGCGATGGGCAGCGGGTGCTCATAGACCGCCTATGGCCGCGCGGCGTCCGCAAGGAAGACGCCGCGCTGACACTATGGCTGAAGACCATCGCGCCAAGCGATGAATTGCGCAAATGGTTCGGCCACGAGCCGACGCGCTGGATGGAATTCCAGCAGCGCTATCGCGGCGAGCTCGACCGGAACAGCGAGGCGGTCGGCCAGTTGCGTGCCCTGCTCGACAACGGCCGGGTGACGTTGCTCTACGGCGCCCAGGACGAGTTGCACAACAACGCGGTGGCTTTGGCTGATTATCTCAGCCTGAAGGGCTGAGGCAGCGCTCTGCCGACGCGGTCATCGCTAGCTCAGGCGACACGCAGTTCCGTGGCCGCATCGAAGAGGTGCACCTTGCCCGGCAGCACCGAAAGATTGATCGCGGCGCCGGCGCTGCGGCGCTCGTCACGCGGCACCACGGCGACGGCATCGTATCCGGCCACGCGCAAATGAATCTGGACATCGGCGCCGGTCGTTTCGGACAGCACGACCTCGCCCATGATCTCACCCGTATCCGAAATGCCGAGATCGTGTGGCCGGACGCCCATGATGACCTTTTGGCCTGGTGTTGCCTTGATCTGCGGCGACAGGCCGATCGACACGCCTTCGGCGACGAAGCGAGGACTGCCGCCTGCGGTCTCGACAGCGCCGGCGATGAAGTTCATCGACGGCGAGCCGATGAAATCAGCGACATATTTCGAGTTCGGGCGCTCGTAGACCTCGTCGGGCGTGCCGATCTGCATGATCCTGCCGGCGTGCATCAGCACGATCTTGTCGGCCATCGTCATCGCCTCGATCTGGTCATGGGTGACGTAGATCGTGGTTGTGCCGAGACGATTGTGGAGTTGACGGATTTCCACGCGCATATGCGTGCGCAGCTTGGCGTCGAGATTGGAGAGCGGCTCGTCGAAAAGGAAGACGGCGGCATTGCGCACCATGGCGCGGCCCATGGCGACGCGCTGGCGCTGGCCACCCGACAGTTCCTTGGGATAGCGCCCGAGATAGGGCGTGAGATTCAGGATTTCCGCCGCCCATTCGACCTTCTTCCTGATCTCCGCCTTTGGCACTTTCGCCACTTCCAGGCTGAAGCCGATATTGTCGAACACCTTCATTGTCGGATAGAGCGCGTAATTCTGGAACACCATCGCGATGTCGCGATCGCGCGGGTGAACGTCATTGACCCGCCTGTCGCCGATCAAAAGATCGCCGCTGGTCACCCGCTCGAGCCCGGCCGTCATGCGCAGGAGCGTGGTCTTGCCGCAGCCCGACGGCCCAAGAAGCACGACGAATTCGCGGTCGGCAATGCCGAAGGAGATGTCTTTCATCACCTCGACATTGCCGAAATTCTTGGCGATGTTCTTATATTCTACGGTGGCCATTCTTTGTCTCCAGACGCCCGGGTCAGGGTCGTCAGTATTTCTGCCTGGTCGGTGTGATGACGATTTCCTGCACGAGAGCGTTCTGTGGCATGAGGTAGGCGTGCAGCATGAGGTCTGCGACGTGCTCCGGGCCGATGCCGCCGCCGATCTTGAGCTTGTTGGCATTGTAGTTGGCGAGCGTCTGCGGATCGAGGACGCCGCTCAGAACTTCGGTTTCGATCACCCCGGGCGAAAGCACGACGACGCGGACGTCATAGTCGGAAAGATAGTCGCGCAGCGATTCCGACACGGCGTGAACGAAGAATTTCGTCCCGCAGTAGACCGTATGATCCGGATAGATTTTTCGGCCGGCGATCGAACTCATCATGAACAGCGTTCCATGACGGCGCTCCATCATGCCCGACATCACGGCGTGGACCGAATTCAGCACGCCTTTGGTGTTGATGTCGATCATCTCGTCCCATTCCTCGGGCGGCTGGCGCCCTATGTCGGCGAGACGCGCTATGCCGGCATTGGCAAACAGCATGTCGACCGGTCCGTACTCGGCTTCCGCCTCCTTCACGGCGGCTGCGATCGCGGCGCGGTCGCGGACATCGACCTGCCGGGCCATGCTGTCGGGCAGGTTGAGCGCCTCCATGCGCTCCAGACGGCGGGCCATCATTAGAACAGGGTGGCCGGCGCGCGAAAACGCCTTGGCGACCGCCTCGCCGATACCAGAACTGGCTCCTGTCACTGCTACGAGCTGTTTTCCAGCCATGACTTTCCTCAATCGAAAATTGTCGATACGCCGGGCTGGCGGCCCTAGGGCAGCCAGCCCGGGGGAAGACTCAGCCCTTGGCGACGAGATCGTCGACCTGGGTTTTCAGGGCGTCGAGTGACTCCTTGGCCGAGCCCGACTGGCCGGCGAAGTATTTGCCCAGCGCAACCGGGATCATGTCGCTCGAGAGTTCTGCCCACGCCGGCAGGTCGGGCTCGGATCCCATGTAGTTGGCGATGGTGTCGCGCACGACCGGCAAGTGGCGGGTCGTGCCGGCGCCGACACGCGCATTGGCCAGCACGCGCGGATCGTCATAGACGCTGGTGCGCGTTGGCCCGGTACCGCCGCCCAGAACGGTTATCAGCGCCTGGGTATCGGCTGAGGTCGCCCACTGCATGAAAATCCAGGCGGCGTCCGGGCTCTTCGAGTATTTCGATACCGCGAGCGAAGAGCCGCCCTGGTGACCAACGCCCGGAATTTCGCCGAACCCGGTCTGCTCGACGGTGCGCAGCGTCGCGGCAGGTTTCGGCGGAACCATCGCTTCCATCAGGCCCGAGACCTTGGAGGCCTTGGGATCGTCGAAGAACGGGAAGAATTCGCCCCAGGACAGCATCGAGGCGGCGACGCCCTGGCCGACCGACTGGCCCTCGCCATCCCATGTCCAGCCGTCGACGCCGGGCGGCATCGTCGCCTTGAGCTTGTCCCAGTAGGCCATGGCGGCCAAGCCGGCGTCGTCATTGCCAGTGAACTTGCCGTCGGGGCCGAAAATCGAACCGCCATGGCCCCAAAGCCACGCCGTCCAATCGCATTCGAGGCTGTAATGGCCCGATTTCATCTGGCCGCTGGTGCCGTACATGTCCGGGCCCTTGGCGTCGGTGATCGCCGCAGATGCCTTCAGCAAATCGTCCAGCGTCGCCGGAGGCGGCAGCTTGAGCTCGTCCCAGACGTCCTTGCGGTACTGCATGATGAAGATTGGGATGTCGTAGGGCACGCCGACCATGCGGTCCTCGTACATGGCGATACCGTCGACGAGCGGCTTCAGGAAGTCGTCGATGTTGTAGTTCGGCATTGCCAAGTCGGCGTTCTTGAGCTGCTCGCGCGGGTCGAAGACGTCCTGGCTGAAGCTCGCCGCCCAGCTCTGGTCGATATAGTAGAGGTCGTAAGTGCCGAGGCTCGAGGCCACGTCGAGCGTCAGCTTCTGCAGCACCTGCTCGAGCGGCAGCACTTCTATCTCGACCTTGATGCCGGTGGCCTCCTCGAAATACTGCTTGAGCTGCGTGGCGATGGCATTGGACGGCGGCGTCGATTCGGTGGCGAGACGAAGCGTCGTTCCGGCAAAGGGCTTGCCGACATCCGAGAGCCATTTGGTGATTTCGGCGCTGGGCTTCAGTTCCTGCTCCTGAGCCGATGCCTGGCTGATGCCGTAGAACGGACGTCGCCCCAGGCCCATGCCGAGCGCGCCGGCGCCGAGGCCGAGAATGCCTGCTGCGCGAAGAAACGAGCGGCGGTCCATCTGTCCGCGAACGAAGCGGTCGGTGACAGAGGCAAGATGCGTCTTTCTGATGCTGTCTTTCATTGTCTACTCCTCCGGTTTAATTCGCGATTTTCTCAAGGCTGCGAATTCGAGCCTCCCATCTATTGTTTCAACGATCCCATCGTGAGACCGCGCACGAGGTGCTTCTGAACCAACAGAATGAAGATGAAAGCGGGAATGATGGATGCGGCGCCAAGCGCGGCCATGTTGCCCCAGGCGGTGCCGATCGAGGTGACGAAGGTCGACGAGACGACAGGCACGGTCTTGAGCGACGTGGTGGTCAGGGTCAGCGCAAAGAGGAATTCGGTCCAGCTGAAGATGAAGCAGAGCACCGCCGTGGCGGCGATGCCGCCCTTGGCCATCGGCAGCACGATCCTGCGAAAAATCATGAAGCGGCTGGCGCCATCGACAATGGCGCTCTCGTCGATCTCGGAGGGAATGTCGTCGAAGAAGCTCTTCATCAGAAGGACGGCGAGCGGCAGGTTCATCAGCGCGTGGATCAGCACCATGCCGGTATAGGTGTCGATGAGACCGAAATTCTTGTAGATGAAGAACATCGGCACCGCGACCGCGACGGGCGGCATCATGCGCGTCGACAACACCCAGCCGACGAAACTGTGCCGGCCGCGGAAGTGCATGCGCGACAGGGCATAGGCGGCAAGCGTGGCGATGGCGACGGCGAGCACGGTCGACAGCGTCGCGATGACAATCGAATCCCAGACGCGGGGCGCCATGTAGAAATTGCCGCCGCCCGGCGTCACGGTGATGCCGCCGCTGCCCAGCGAAATCCCGAACACCTTCTGGAAATTGTCGAAGGTCGGCGTGAAGGCGAACAGTTTCGGCGGCCGGTTGAAGATGTTGTTGCCGTGTTTGAACGCCACCGACGTCCAGTAGTAGATCGGAAAGAAGAAGATCGCGACCACAACCCAGGCGGCGATGGTGCGAAGCATGCGGGTCGAGAAGGAGCCGTTCATTCTACCACCTCACCTTGGCGATACGGATGAAGAGGTTGGCAATGACGAGGATGATCACCAGGGTGACAAGGCTGAGCGTGGCTCCATAGCCCCATTTTACGAAGCTGAACGTCTGCTGCCATGCATAGAGGGACAGCGAGTAGGTCGACGCTCCCGGCCCGCCGGAGGTCATGACGAAGACGTAGTCGAAAACCCGGAACAGATCGATGCCGCGGACCAGCACGGCGATGGCGATCACCTTCGACATCATCGGCAGGGTGATGCGCCGGAAGATCTGGAACGACGAGGCGCCGTCGATCATCGCGGCCTCGTAAGGCTCCGGCGGCAGCGCCCTGAGACCGGCAAGGAAGATGAGCACCATGAACGGCGTCCACTGCCAGATTTCCGCGACGAGAACGCCGGCAAGCGCGGTCGACGCGGTGGCGAGGATGGGGTTGTTCGAATTGAGCAGTCCGATCGACTGCAGGAGATAGCTGATCACGCCGAACTGCGGATCCTCCATCAGCAGATACATCATGCCGACAATGGCTGGCGGAATGACGAGCGTCATCGTCAGTACGCCGCGCAGGAATCCGAAACCGAAGCCGTCGCTGTCGAGGAGCAGCGCGATCGCCATGCCGAGCACCAGCTCGAAGATCAGCGCGATGGCGAAATAGGTGAAGGTGATGACGAGCGACTGCCAGAACCGCGTGTCGTTCCACAGCTGCACCCAGTTTTCCGTTCCGACGAATTCGAGCGCCCGCCGGCGCGGGACGAACTCATGGAAGCTCAGCCAGATGTTGTAGACGAGAGGATACACGGTGAAGACAAGCAGGATCGCCACCAGCGGCAGCAGCCAGGGCAGCGGGTGATCCGAAATGACGAAACGTCTGGCTTGGGCAACCCGCACGCGTTCCTCCCGAACCGCTTCGTTTTGCGATGCACAAATGTTCATATCTTGTGCATTTGTTCAAATGCTATATCGTCGCCCTGTCTGTGGCAAGCACTTGTTGGCCGGCTACAGCGGCATTCAGATGGGTGCGCCACAAGCATCGGAGGACCCTCATGACGTCGATCGGTCTGCTGGCACGGGTTGCCCATCAGTATTTCGTGCTGGGCGAAACGCAGCAGGCCATCGCCGAGCGGCTGCAGATCAACCGCACCAAGATCCACAGGCTGCTGGCGGAGGCGAAGGAGCGCGGCATCGTCTCGATCCGCATCAATGCCGGGACGTCCCAGGCGCTCGAAATGGAAGAACAGCTCAGGCGGAAGTACCGGCTCGACATATGCAGCGTCACACCTGATGACACCGGGTCGGAACTCGGGCTCTCCGAAGTGATCGGCATCTATGCCGCGCAGACCGTCGAGACGCTGCTCAGGGACGACATGACGGTCGCCATGGCGTGGGGCCGAACCATGCGATGGCTCGCTTCCAACATCGAGCCGGTGGCGCTCAGAAACGTTACCGTCGTGCCGCTTCTCGGCTCGCTGTCGCGCCGGTCGTCGATCGACAAATACGACGCGGCCGCCGTCTTTGCCCAGCGCACCCAGGCCGAATCCTATTATCTCCCCGGACCCATCATCTGCGACAGCCGTGAAAGCCGTGAGACGATCCTGCAGCAACCGAGCGCGCGCGAGGTTATCCAGAAGGCGCTGAACGCCGACCTTGCGCTGATGAGCGTCGGCGGCACAACCAGTTCGACGCTGCGGAGCGTCGGTTACATGACCGACGAGGAATTCGACGATATCCTGAGACTGAAGCCGATCGGGAACTTTCTCGGCTATTTCTTCGACCGGGACGCCGAACTCATCGACCATCCCGTCAACGAGCGCATTGTCGGGGTCTATCCTCGCGACACGCTGAACATTCCCAAGCGCATCCTCGTTTCCGGCGGAAAGAACAAGGTCGGCATCATGACCAAGCTCTTGGAAAAGGGATTCTTCACCGGCCTCATCACCGACCAGGGGACGGGCAGTTCGCTGTGACCGGCCGGGGTTGCGGCGGCAGCCGAAGCTGCCGTGCGATGTTGCCTGGCGCATCGCGCCCGCTTGCCTAAGCCGTCCCTGGTTCGGTTCCATCGCCTGCAGAACATCCTTTTTTGCGTCTATTGCAGTCCGCATTTTTCGCGCCCGCCGATCAGCCCAATCCCGGCCTCCGGTTCGCCAGGATCATATCGGCAATCTCGACGAAGCCGCGGCCACCCCGCGACTTGGCGACGAAAGCGGGTTCGGCGTTGATCTGTCCCTGGAAATCCACCACATTCGCGACCCCGAACGCGTTCGGAAAGAACCCGAACATCGGGGCGTCGTTCGGGCTGTCTCCAACGAAAGCATAGGCCTGCCTTTCAGCATCGAGATCGGTTCCCAGCCTCTCGCTTGCAAAGCGGCGCGTCATCGCCAGCTTGTCGTATCGGCCAAACCAGCCGTTCACATGGATCGACGAAATCTTGGCGACAGCGCCGGCCTCCTCGAAAATCTGCTTGATGCGCCTGGCATCGGACAGCGGCAGCGCCGGAACATCCTCGCAAAAGTCGATGGCCAGGTCGGCTTCGCGATATTGCTGGTCGGCGGATACTGCCGAACCCGGCACCTCCTGGACAATGCGCTTTTCCAGTTCGGTGAGCCTGCGCCTGTTTTCCCGGCGTTCGTCAGCGCTTGCCGCGAAAACCCGGATCATCTTTCGCGTTGCCTGATCATAAGCGAAGTAAAAAGCGCCATTTTCGCCTACCACGCCGGTGACCGGCCAGAACCGGGCAATCATGTCGCACCAGCCTGCCGGTCTCCCGGTAATGGGAGCCACGACAAGGCCCGCCTCGTGCAAGCGTTCGAGCGCACGGTAGGCGTCGGCCGGAAGACGACCCTCAGTGGTCAAGGTGTCGTCGATATCGCAGAAGACGCCGCGAATGCGCGATGCAGTTTCGGGTCCGAATTCGGCGAGGTCGCGCATCCGGTCAGGCTTCCCCACGCGCGAAATCCTCCAGCATTCCTGCATCCGCAGCAATGTCGAGGAACGAGAAGCGATTGCGCATCTCCCGGCAATGAACGACGGCTTCGCGATAGAAATCGGCCGGCGTGCCCAATTCGCCCGCTGAAATCGGCCCGCCGGTCGATTTCAGCAGGCGCTGCATCTCATCGACAGGCACCATGAATTGCTTGAGCTCCTGCCTGAGTGTCGGCCAGAGCTCCTGCAGCCGCTCGTTGAATGCCGCGGCGGAAGTCTCGTCGAAGGCCTTCTTCTTCAGTTCGTCGAGACATTGTGCGGCGACAGCCGGGCCCATGCGACGGATCATGTCGTCAGGATCGATCTTCGTCGCCTTCACCAACGGCGGCTTGTCGCTTGCAAGCATTGCCTGCTGCAATCGCGCCATGGTGAGCGAAGCGACGCCGACCTGGGTGCCGTGCAGCGTGCCGGGGTGACGCTCGCCGGCGAAACAGTCGATGTAGTGCGATATTTGATGCTCGCCCATGGAACCGTGATTGGAGACGCCGGTGAAGGAAATTCCGAGACCGCAGAGCGTCAGCACGCGATAGAGGTAGCCATTGGCCTCGATGTCGTGTTCGGCAAGCTTTGCCGCACGCTGGTTGAGCGCCGCCTCATCCTTTTCCTGGATGAGAAACGGGACCTGATGGTAGGCCGTGCCAAGCAGGCGGTGCGACATCCACCAGTCGATCTGGGCGACCGAGCGGCAAAGGCAGTCACCGAACCCCGCTGCCGACAGATAGGTCGGGGCGGCAGCGGAGACGCCAAGATCGACGAAAAAGCCTGATGGGGCGTGGGAAGGCAGCGATACCTTCAGGCCGCTTTCAAGTGTGATGGACGCAGTCGTCGATGTGTAGCCGTTCATCGAACCGGCCGTCCCGAACACGCAATAGCGCCGTCCATTCCTTCCGGTGACGAACTTGCAGAGATCGTTGATCGTCCCAGAACCGACCGCGACCACGGCGTCTGCATCGGCGAGTTTGACGGCCAGGCTTTCGACATTGGCCATGTCGGCATGTGGGTGATCCAGGATCACCACATCGACAGGGCCGAGCGTCTTCAGTTCGCGCGCAACGCGCTCGCCAAGCGCATCATAGGTGGCGCCATCCGCCACGACCGTGAACCGCTCGCCCAGATCGAGCTCCGAAACGAGATCGGCCGCCCGCCCTTCGAGGCTTTCTTCAATGACAATCCGGTCATACGGGACCACCGCCTTTTTCCCGGTCTCCGGGTTGGTCCAGCGCCCGTCCAAAATGTCGTCGATTAATGTCGTCCAGTATCCGGCTGCCGGATTCGTCATGGCGTCCTCATTCTGGGGCAACCCTCTAATCGAGGCGGAGGAGCGTTGCGTCATTGAACAATAGTCATCTATCTCTGTCTTTTGTCAAGCATTCGCCCGCGACGCTTGACTTCGTTCTGCAAACCTGCGGAAAAAGGGACATGAATGCCAACGCCGACATCGACATGGTCCGACCATCTGGGCTCTCGGCACTGCCGCCCGAATTCGACAGCGCGGTGGCGTGGGCTGCCTGGCTCTACTATGTCGACCAGCTCAACCAGAGCGATGTGGCCAAGGTCATGAACGTCTCCAGGGCGAGCGTGGTGCACTATCTGCAGGAGGCACGCGAAAGCGGACTTGTCGCCGTGCAGGTCGATCACGACGCTTTTGCCCGCACCTTGACCTCGCGGCGTCTCATGGAAAAATACGGGCTTCGCGGCGCCGCGGTTATCCCCGACCTTGATCCAAACGATGCCGACCGCCGCATCGGCGAAGCGGCAGGACGGCTGCTGGCGTCGATGGTCGATCCGGGCGACACGATCGGCGTTGCCTGGGGAAAAACGGTGCTCGCTGCCGCCCGCTCGATCCCACGACTACGGCATGATCGGAACCTCACCGTCGTCCAGCTCTCGGGAAGCTCGATCGGCACCAGCGATTTCTCGCCGGAATTCTGCACCTCGCTGATGGCCAACCGGCTCGGCGCCCGCTGCATAAACCTGCTTGCCCCGGCGATCGTCTCCACCGACGAACTGCACGACCAACTCATGCAGGAGCCGATGCTCGTCAACCAGTTCCGCATGATCCATGCCGCCGGCACAGTCATCTTCGGGATCGGCGATATCGGGCCGGAGAGCACCTATGCCCGAGCCGGGATATCGGATGCCGCCGCACTTGCCGGCATGATCGAGCAGGGCGCGCTCGGCGTCATCATCGGGCGGTTCATCGACGCCCAAGGAGCCCCTTTCGCAACACCGCTCGACGGACGCACCGTCGGCATCACGCTCGATGAATTGAAAGCGGTGCCGGTCCGCATCTGCGCCGCCGGTGGCGCCCGCAAGATGGCGGCGATCAGGGCCGGGCTCGGCGGCGGATATGCGACACATTTTGTCACCGACATGGCCACCGCGAACAGTCTCTTGGAATAACCGGCACTTGGACCAACCAGCACCGGTGGAACTCATCGTCTCGGGAGGACAATAATGGGCAGCAGCGACGGACCTCTTGTCGTCGGCCTCGACAGTTCCACCCAATCCTGCAAGGCGATTGCCTGGAGCCGGGACGGACGAGCCGTGGCGGAAGGCCGGGCGCCGCTCGAACTGATGAAGCCGAGGCCGGACTATGTCGAGCAGGAGGTCACCGACTGGTGGCGGGCCGCAACAGCGGCGCTGCGACAGCTTGTCGACGCGGTCGACGCGACACGCATCGCCGGGATCGCGATCTCCAACCAGCGCGAGACCGTTGCCCTCATCGACGGCGCCGGCGCGCCGATCGGACCCGCCAGCCTGTGGCTCGATGAACGCGCCGCCGGGCTGGTCGACCGTTTCGCGGCGGAGATCGGCCGTGAGCGACTGCACCAGATCACCGGTAAGCCGATCGACGTGACGCCGGTCATCTATCGCCTGAAATGGCTGCGCGAGAACGAGCCGGAACGGTTGGACCAGGCGAACAAAATCCTCGACGTGCATGGCTATCTGACGCTGAGACTGACGGGAACGCCAAGCGCGAGCTGGACCAGCGCCGATCCGTTCGGTCTCTTCGACATCTCGCGCAAGGCATGGTCGCAGCCGATCCTCGATCATCTCGGCATCAAACCGTCGCAACTTCCCAATGCGGTGCGGTCCGGCACGCGAGTCGGGACTGTTCATGCCGCAGCCGCCGCCGCAACCGGCCTTTCGGAAGGAACCCCGGTGATTGCCGCCGGCGGCGATGGGCAATGCGCCGGGCTCGGCGTCAATGCCATGCGCGACGGCGTCGTCTATCTCAATCTCGGAACCGCGATCATCGCGGGAATCTGGTCGCCAGAACCGGTGGTCGGCGCCTTCTGGCGCACCATGACCTCGCCAACCGGCGATGGCTATTTCCTCGAGGCCGTGCAGCGGGCGGGTGTCTATTTCGTCAACTGGTTCGTCGACATGTTTGCCGGCGGGCGCTCCGATCCGGCGATCTTCGACCGCCTCGAAAGGGAAGCGGCGGCCGTGCCGATCGGCGCGGACGGACTTCTCGCCGGCACCACCCTGGTCGGCTGCATGGACCCGCACTGGGATCCGAGCGCACGCGCCAGCTTCATCGGCATGCACCCCTCGCACACGCTCGGTCATTTTTATCGTGCAGGGCTCGAGGCAATGACGCTGCAAACCGCCCGGGCTCTCGAAGAGATGCGCAGCCATGATCTTTCGCCGGCGCAAATGGTGGCGATCGGCGGCGGCGCCAACAGCAGGCTTTGGACAAAGATGATTGCGGACGCGACCGGGATCGCGATCCATAAGGGTCACAATGCCGAAGCCTCCTCGCTCGGCGCAGCGATCAGCGCGGCGGTCGGCATCGGATGGTTCGAAAGTTTTGCTGAGGCTGCGGATGCGATGACGAGCATTGCCGAGACAATCGAGCCCGACCCCAGCTGCCGCGCAGCGTGGGACGCGCTCTCGGCCAGGCAGGCCAAGGTCTTTTCCGCGACCCAATTCGCCTGGCGAACTGGAGCGTGAAAAGCGTCCGTCCGGCTACTTCAACCCACCTACCGCCTGCTGATAGACATCAGGCTTGAAGCCGACGAGGATACGATCGCCGAGATCGAGGACCGGCCGCTTGATCATCGTCGGTTTGGCCAGCATCAGCGCCTTGGCCTTCCTCTCGTCGAGGCTCAGCCTGTCCGTGTCCGACAGTTCGCGAAACGTCGTGCTCGACTTGTTGAGCAGGGTTTCCCAGCCGACCTTGCTGGACCAGCCGTCGAGCCTATCCGCCTCCAGCCCCTCGACCCTGTAGTCGTGAAAACGATAGGCGACATCGTGGCTTTCCAGCCAGATGCGCGCCTTTTTGATCGTGTCGCAATTGGTGATGCCGTACATGGTGATCGTCAATATTTTGGCCCTCGGGCTGGTCGCTCATCGAATCAGCCGCACCCTAAACCACCGTTCAAGCATTGCCAGCCCCGCAGGCATGTGACGCGAGGAGACGACATGACCGTGGCTACAAACCTGCACTCCACCAGCCAGCAGTCGATCGACCGTGTCTTCCGGGCGCTTGCCAATCCAACGCGGCCGCCGAGCTGTCGAGCGACTGAACAGAAGCCCCGCCTCGGTCAGCGAGCCAGCCCAGCCGTTCGATATGGCCTGCCCTCCTTGGTCGAGCATCTCAGGGTTCTGGAAATCCGGTTTCAGCCTCAATAATAGAAGCGCTCTTCGGCAATTTTGCCGTTCTTGACCGTGTACAGACCAAACCTCATCCATGCTGACACGCTCGCCTGTAGCCTTGGGCGTTATGTCAAACTTGAAGCGCACTGCGAACTGGTCGCCGTTGACATATGGGCCCTCGACCGAGCCGTCATGAACTTCGTTGTTCTCCTCCCACCACTGGCCCTTCTGCTTCACGGCCTCCTTGCCATTGCAGACCGCCATCGGCCCTTCCATTGCTTCGTAGCTGACGATGTCGTCGGCATTGTACTTTTCAGCCGCAACATCGTTCTGACCTTGCTTGAGCAGATCTGTGAAATCCTTGGCAATTTCCGCGGTGGTCATATGATCCTCCTGTTCAGGCTAATTCCAAGTAGAGCGCTTGCTGGCCTGCAATTGTCGCCCGCTTTTGATGCGACGAAGGCGTGAAACAAAACAGGAACAAACTGGAGCGTCAAGTGGAGATCGAGTCGGCCGGGTAAGGCCGGTGCTCGTATTTTGCATTACGTTTGCTGCCCATCAGGAGATTCTGCCATGACGACACTGACCGTAACGGCACGGGGGCAGGTCACTTTTCGGAAAGAAGTGCTTCAACACCTCGGCATCAAGCCAGGAGATAAAATCGAACTGGATTTGCTGCCGTATGGCCGCGCAGAGCTAAAGGCATCGCGGCCGATGGGATCGTTTCGGGACCTTCATGGCTTCCTGAAAGGCAAGACGAATGGCCAAGCCCTCACTATTGAGGAAATCAATGAGGCAATTGCCGAGGCTGGTGCCGCCACCGGGACGGGCAAGGAATGAAGATCACGGCTGGATACGATGTTCCGCTCCGCGCCTATGTGGCTGACGACGCCAAGCAGGCGAGTGCCGCTGTCGAGTTGCTGGCAAGTGCTGAAATCGTGGCTGTAAGCTTACAGTCCCTTTGTGAATTCACGTGGGTCTTGGCGCGCCAATACAAGACTGCCTGTGAAGACATTTCCGCCGCGATCCGTGCCCTGCTGAACACGGAAAATGTCGTGGTCAATCGACCCGCAGTTGAAGCTGGCCTATCGGTCCCTGATGCTGGCGGTGATTTTGCTGATGGTGTGATTGCCTATGATGGAAGCTGGCTAGGCGGGGAAGTCTTCGTTTCCTTTGACAAAAAGGCTGTGAAGCTTCTTTCTTCACAAGGGCGTTCCGCCCACCTCCTCAAGGCGAGCGCCTGATAAAAATGTCTCATACCAGATAGCAGCCGCGCTCGATGGCGAGGCGGCGCACCAGCGCCAGCACGCTGTCGATGGTCGGCGTCGGCTGGCCGGTCAGCCGGCCGAGTTCCTGGACCGCCGTCACCAGCGCGTCGATCTCCATCGGCCGGCCACGCTCCAGATCCTGCAGCATCGAGGTCTTGTGCTCGCCAACGTCGCCGGCACCCTTGATACGGCGGTCGACCGAGATCGGGAAACGAACGCCGAGGCTTTCGCCGATCGCCTGCGCCTCCAGCATCATGGTGCGGGCAAGCGCGCGGGTGGCCTCGTCGGCAGCGATTGCCGCAAGCGTGCTGCCGGTCAGCGCGGAAATCGGGTTGAAGGAGAGATTGCCCCACAGCTTCACCCAGATCTCGCTGCGGATGTCGTCGCGAACCGGCGTCTGCAGCCCCGCCGCAACCATCTCCTCGGCAAGCCGCGTGACACGCTCGCTCTTCTCGCCCGAGGGCTCGCCGAGCGAGAACCGCTTTCCCTCGATATGGCGAACCAGGCCGGGCGCATCCACCTCGGCCGCGGGATAGACGACCGAGCCGATGACGCGATCCGGCCCAAGCCGGTCCCAGATCACCCCGCCGGGATCCACCGCTTGCAACCGCGTGCCTTCGAGCGGCCCGCCGATCCTGTGGAAATACCACCACGGCACGCCATTCTGCATGGTGACGACGGCCGTTCCCTCGCCCAGCAGCGGCGCGATCTGGTCGAGCGCTGGTGCGACCGAATGGGCCTTGAGCGCCAGCACGACATAGTCCTGGACGCCTAGCTCCTGCGCCTGCGCGGCGGCCCTGACCGAGGCGACGGCTTCATGACCGTCTTCGATCAGGCGAAGACCGGCCGTCCTGATCGCGTCGAGATGCGCGCCGCGCGCCACGATCGACAGATCGACGCGGCCGGCCATGGCAAGCTTGGCCGCGAGATAGCCGCCGATCGCGCCAGCGCCAAAAATGCTGATCCGCATTATCCCAGCCCAGGTTTGGCAAGACCGAGTTTGGTCGCGAGGCCGATGCGCTGCAGCTTTCCGGTCGCGCCCTTCGGGATTTCGTCCAGGATCAGGACAATGCGCGGCACCTTGAAGTCGGCAAGCCGTGTCGCGGCAAAGCTGCGGATGTCGCCTTCTGTGGCGGCCATGCCCTCGCGCAGCACGATCGCAGCCGCGACCTCCTCGCCGAGCTTGTCGTGCGGCGTGGCGAAGGTGACGACCTGCGCCACCGCCGGATGGTCCATCAGCACGTCGTCGACCTCGAGCGGCGAGATCTTCTCGCCGCCGCGGTTGATGATCTCCTTGAGCCGGCCGGTGACGCGCAGATAGAAGTCTTCATCGAGCACGCCCTGGTCGCCGGTATGAAACCAGCCATGCGCAAAAGCCGTGGCATTGGCGTCCGGATTGTTCTCGTAGCCCGCGGTGACATTAGGCCCGCGAATGACGATCTCGCCGGTGTCACCGGGCTGCAGCAATCGCCCGTCCGGCGCCATCACCGCCACCTCCGGTCCGGCGGCGGCGCCGACGCTGCCCGGCTTGCGCAAGCCAGGCGGCAGCCGGTTCGAAGCCATCTGGTGCGCGGCCTCGGTCATGCCGTAGGATTCGATCACCGGGCAGCCGAAGGTCGCCTCAAGCTCGGCCATCACTTGCGGCGGCAGCGATGCCGAGGACGAGCGGATGAAGCGTAAGGGCGCCACCGCCAATGCCTCGGCATTGCGCGTTGCGCGCGGCAGTATCGCCTGATGCATGGTCGGCACGGCCGTGTACCAGCTCGGCCGCGCCTCGCCCAGCCAATGGAAGAAGCGCAGGGCGTTGAAACCCGGCGTGCAGAAGACGCTGCCGCCGGCGGCGAGCGAGGACAGCACCGCCGCGATCAGCCCATGAATGTGGAACAGCGGCATGATGTTGAGGCAGCGATCACCGGCCGTCAGGCCGAGCGTCGCGCCGATATGGGCGGCCGAGGCGGCGAGATTGGCGTGGCTGAGCGGCACCAGCTTGGGCCGTGACGTGGTGCCGGACGTGTGCAGCAACAGCGCGATGTCGCCGTCTTCAGCCAGGTCGGGCGAAACAGACGGACCAACCGGTTTGCCCTTGATCTCAAAACTGCCGGCTGGTGCGTCACGCAGTGCCGTGAGCCTGAGCACCGCTATGCCGAGGCGCTCGGCCACGGTCACCGCCGGGCCGCTTTCGTCTTCGGCGACGAGGATCGCCTTGGCGCCGATGTCGGTCAGATAGAAATCGAGCTCGTCGGCCCGGTAGGCCGGATTGAGCGGCGCCGTCGACGCCGCCGCCGCCACTGCGACAAAGGCCGTCGCCATCTCCGGCCCGTTCGGCAGCACGATGGCCACCCGGTCGCCACGGCCGAGGCCCAGTGCATGCAATTGCGCTGCCGTCTCGGAGATCAGGCGGCGCAGTCCGCCATGCGTGAGCGTGATCCTGTCGGGTGCCGAAATCGCCGGCGCATCGTCGGCTCCGGCGGCAAGCCGCTCAATGATCGAGGCCGCCTCAGACAACGCGAACCTCTAGGTCGCCGACGCCATCGATATGACCGCGAAGAACATCACCGCGCACGACCGCGCCGACGCCCGCCGGCGTGCCGGAAAGAATGATGTCCCCCGGCATCAGCGTGAACAGCCCTGACAGATAGCTGATCATTTCCGGAACCTTCCAAATCATCTGGTTGAGGTCGCCGGTCTGCTTTCGCTGACCATTGACGTCCAGCCAGATCGCGCCCTGGCTGGGATGGCCGGTCGAGCTTGCCGGAACCAATGGCGTGCATGGCGCCGATGCCTCGAAGGCCTTGCCGACCTCCCATGGACGGCCCATGTCCTTCGCCTTCCCTTGCAGGTCGCGCCGCGTCATATCGAGACCTACGCCATAACCGAACACGCAGTCCAGAGCCTTTTCGACCGGGATGTCGGTACCGCCGCTCTTCAGCGCCACGACCATTTCGATCTCGTGATGAACATCGTTAGAGGCCGGAGGGTACGGAAATTCTCCTGTCGTATCGAGGTTGTCGGGGTTCTTCTGGAAGAAGAATGGCGGCTCCTTGTCGGGGTCGTGTCCCATCTCGACGGCATGCGCGGCATAGTTCCGCCCGACGCAATAGACCCGGTGCACCGGAAACAACTTGTCGGTTCCCGCCACCGGGATGCTCGGGATTGCGGTCGGTTCGATGACGTAGCTTGAAGTCGTGCCGTGCATGTTCACTGTCTTGCTCCTGCGTAGTATTCGACTTTGGCTTCGGCCCGTTCGATCAGTTCGGCGATCAGCAGGGCGAAGGCAAAAAGGATGATGGTCAAGGCCCAGAATTCCGCCATGCGGAAATTTCGCGAGAAGATTTCGAACAGCGCACCGTAGCCGACGATGGCGACGAGCAACTGGCCGATGACGACGCCCTTGACGCCGCGGATGAGGCCGAGGCGAATGCCGGCAAGGATTTCCGGAAGGGCCGCCCACAGGATGATCTTGCTATAGAGCGCCGGGCGCGAGGCGCCGTAGGAACGCGCCATCTCGATCAGCGACGGCGAGATATGACGGACCCCGGCGCGGGTGTCGAGAACGATGATCCAGATCGCAAACAGGAACACCGCCGCAACGATCGTCTTCTCGCCGAAGCCGAACAGGATCATCAGCACCGGGACGATCGCCGAGAGCGGTGCGCTTGAAAAGATGTTGACCCACATGCCGAGCAGGTCGTCGGCGATCTTGACGCGTCCCATCAGGATACCCAATGGCACGCCGACAACGATCGATAGGGCCATGCCCGTCGCGAAGGCGCGAAGGGTCGTGACTGTCGCGCTCTGCCAGGACGGCGTCTGCACCAGGCTGACCGCTGCAACCAGCACGTCGCTAAACGGCGGCAGCAGAAAGACAAGGTCGAGCCGGCCGACGATTTCCCATACGACGCACCAGACCAGCAGGGACGCCATCATTGGCACACGGTAGCCAAACAAGGTCACGGCCGCTCACTCCACATACTGCTTCAGCCCCTGCCAGATCTCCTCGACAGTATCGAGATAGTGCCTGTCGCGATGGATGCGCTCGGGGTCGCCGGAGCGATCGATTTCCGGTTCGATGATCTGCGAAACCCGGCCGGGTCTCGGCGACAGCAAGACGATGCGGTCGGAGATGTAGACCGCTTCCTCGATCGAGTGCGTCACGAAGATGAAGGTCTTGTTCTGGTTGGTGCGCAGCCGGATTAGGTCTTCCTGGAATTTCCGCCGGTTCTGCTCGTCGACCGCCGAAAACGGTTCATCGAGCAGCAGGACGTCGGCATCGACCGACAATGCGCGCGCCAGGCCGACGCGCTGGCGCATGCCGCCCGACAGCTGATGCGGATATTTGTCCTCGAATCCGGCGAGCCCCACCTCGGCGATGTAGCGTCGGGCGATCGCTTCGCGCTCGGCCTTGTTGGTGCCGCGCAATTCAAGTCCGAAGGCCACATTGCGCATCACGGTCGCCCACGGCATCAGCGCAAAATCCTGGAACACGAAAGCGCGTTCGGGGCCGGGTGCGGTGACGTGCTTGCCGTTGATCGCGACGGTGCCGCCATCGGCCCGTATCAGCCCCGCTATGATCTTCAGCAGCGTCGTCTTTCCGCAGCCGCTGGGTCCGAGAAGGCTGGTCAGCTTGCCCCTGGGAAAGTCGAGGTCGATGCCGCGCAGCGCCTCGACATTGCCGTAGGTCTTGGAGATTCCCCTCACTTCCACGATTGAATCGATCGGTGCGGGAACCGGCGACGGTCCATTTCGCAATGCGGTCGCGCCCATCTTAAGCACCTCTGCTCTCGGGCCTGAAAACGCGGACTTCCACCCACTGCAGAAAGACGAGCGTCAGGGTGGAAAGCGCAATGATCGAGGCGATTGTTGCGTACATCTCGGCGTAGTCGGCGCGCGAGCGGTGGAAGGTGATGAGGTCGCCGATGCCGGTCGGGGTGATCAGCAGTTCGGCGAGCACCACGCCGACGAAGCCGGCAGCGACGCCGAGGCGCAAGCCGGCAAAAATCACCGGGCTGGCGTCCGGAAGGATGATCTTGGCGACGGTCTGCCAGCGGGTGCCGAGGAAGGATCGGCACATGACCAGCAGCGACTCGTTGACGTTGCGCACGGCCTTGTAGGTGTTGAGCACGATGACCGGCAGCGCCAGGATCATGACGGCGAGCGTCTTGGCGGTCATGCCTATTCCATAGACAAAGGTGACCATCGGAATGAAGGCGGCGACCGGTGCTGCCTGAAGCACGATGAACACAGGGATCACCAGCCATTCGCCGGTGCGCCACAGGCCACAGATCGTGCCGAGGCCGACACCCAGGAACGCCGACAGGACAACGCCAAGCACCAGCGGCTGCAGCGTCGAAAGGTAGGCGGTCGCCAGGCTGCCGTCGGCGAGCAGTCCGAAGAACGCGACGACCGTGTCGGAAAAGGTCGGGAAAGCGAAGCTGACGGGAATACGCCCGGCCACCTCCCAGATTCCCGCGAACAGGGCGATCGACACCAGCCTGAGCAGGACCGGCTGGTCCCACGATGCGCCCGTTGCGCTGCGATTGGAAAGAGGAGCGAGGCCGGCAGCCTCGCCGTCGGTTCTGATGCTTACGGCCATCCGCTTGAGCGCCTATTTCTTGCCGAGCTTGGCGACGGCGCGGTCGATTGCGGAGACGTCCCAAAAGTCCTCGACCTTGAGGCTGGCGGGATCGCCTTCGATCTGGCCGGCAAGGCTGAAGAAGGCAAAGTCGTCCTTGGCTGCATCGGCTCCGCCGCCGTTCAGCGCAAGGCTGCCGGCTTCCGCGGTTTCCTTGTAGTATTCGGTGATTTCGCTGTCGGCTTCAGCGCCGAGATCCGGCAGCAGTTTATATTTGTTGCGAAGCTCGACGGCGACCGCGGGGTTCGCGGTGATCTCGCGCGCGGTCTTCATCAGTTCCTCGACCAGGATGTCGACGTCGGCGGCGTTGTTCTTCAGATAGTCCGCGGTCGCGAAAAGCGCTTCGTCAGAGGCGCCGAGATCCTCGACCGGCAGAACGATGAACTTGCCGGGGGCTTCGGCCTCGAGCGCACGCCGGTTGGCGGCATCGACGATCGACGCCTTGATGGTCCCTTGGAGCAGCGCATTGCGGCGAACCTCGGAACCCGGGACATAGCTGATGTTGCCGAGCTTGATGCCGTGGTTTTTCGCCATCAGCAGCATGACCGCCTCGGTGCCGGAGCCGCGCGCCTGGACGGCGACCTCCTGCCCGTCGAGATCCTTCCATTCCTTGTAGAATTCGCTGTTGACGACGGGAAAGAAGCGCAGCGTCGATATCTGCGCGAAAATGCGGATCGGCACGCCCACCTTCTGGATCAAGGTATAGGGCGCGCCGATGCCGACATCGGCCTGGCCGCCGACAATGGCTTGGGCAGCCAGATCCTCGTCATTGAGAACAATGAGCTCGACATTCACGCCGCGTTCCTTGGCGCGCTCTATCGCGGCGAGCGTCTGGATGGATTCGATGCCCGGAAGGTCGCCGAATGCGATGCGCATGTCGCCCGCATTTGCGGCCGACAAGGGCGCTGCACATGCCAGGACCGCGGCGAAAGCGGTGGCAAGGATGGTACGTCTGGACACGCCGGCCATTGTCATTCCTCCCGTTTTTTGTAACCATTTCCTTGATTGGTTAAGACTATGGGACGGATTGGTCAAGGAGAAACTGCACCGTATCGAACGGGTGTGCCCAGAAAACTCGGGAGTTGACGGTTTGAGCTAATCGTTTTAACACCGACAAGGGAAATCATATGCGGATTGGTTAAATTGATGGACGATCCCGGTAATGGCGGCCACGCCGCCCTGGTTCAGCTGCAGGCCTATCTTGCCCAGATGGATCATGCCGGTGAGACGCGGCTGCCTGCCGAGCGGGAACTGTCGGAGAGCCTCGGCGTATCGCGCGGCGATCTGCGCAAGGCGCTGGCGGTGCTCGAGAAGGACGGCCGCATCTGGCGTCACGTCGGCAGGGGCACCTTCGTCGGCAGCGGGCCGGTCGAGGAGACGATCGGCATTTCGGAAATCGCCGGGCGCACCAATCCGGCCGACGTGATGCGCGCGCGCCTCATCCTTGAGCCCGAAATTGCGCGCGAAGCGGCGCTGCACGCCACGCTTTCGGATATCGCCGCGATGCGGCAATCGCTGGTGCAGACGCGGGAGGCCGTCACGTGGCGGCAATATGAGAATGTCGACAATCTGCTCCACCGGCAGATTGCGCAGGCGAGCCGCAACAATGTGCTGCTCGGCCTGTTCGACGTGCTGAACGCCGTGCGCCGCACCGTGGTCTGGGGACGTCTCCGTTCAGAAGGCGCCCGCCCTCCGGCAGACCATCACAGCTTCGCCGACCATGAACGGATCGTCGAGGCGATCGCCGAGCGTGACCTCGGCGGCGCGGCGGCAGCGATGCGCCTGCATCTCCAGCAGGTCGAGCGGCGCCTGATCCCTGTCCGCGAAGCCGCCGAATAGCTCAGATGACCCGCTACAGCGACCTTCTTGGATGCGCGGCGCTGTTCGGGTTAAGCCCTACGCGCCGTAGCCGATGATGCCCTTGATCTCGAGGAAATCGTGGATCGCCCAATCGGCATATTCGCGGCCGTTGCCGGATTGCTTGTAGCCGCCGAACGGCGCGAAGGTGTCCCACTCCGGATAGTTGATCGAGACCTGCCCGGCGCGCAGCCGGCCGGCGACTTTTCGCGCGTGGTCGATATCCCCTGATTGCACGTAGGCGGCGAGGCCATAGACGGTGTCGTTGGCGATTTTCACCGCGTCATCGTCGTCATCATAGGAGATGACCGAAAGCACCGGCCCAAAAATTTCTTCCCGCTCGATGGTCATGCCCGGCGTGACGTGGCCGAAGACGGTCGGCCGCACGTAATAACCGCGATTAAGATGCTCCGGCCGGCCGGGACCGCCGGCGACCAGCGTTGCACCCTCGGCGATGCCGGCCTCGATCAGCCGCTGGATCTTGTCGAATTGGATATTGGAGACCACCGGCCCGAGCCTGGTGTCTTCCGAGCGCGGATCGCCGACCTTGTGCGCCTCGGCCGCCTTCTTGGCGATCAGCAGCGCCTCATCGTGGCGGGCGGCCGGCACCAGCATGCGCGTCGGCGCATCGCAGGACTGGCCGCTGTTGCCAAAACAGGCGTTGACGCCCTTGCGCACGGCCTTCTCGAAGTCGGCATCGGCAAGCACGATGTTGGGCGATTTGCCGCCGAGTTCCTGCGCCACGCGCTTGACCGTCTCGGCCGCCGTCTTGGCGACGATGATGCCGGCCCGGGTCGAGCCGGTGAAGGAAACCATGTCGACATCGGGATGTCCGGCCATGACCTGTCCGACATCCGGACCGGTGCCGTTGACCATGTTGTAGACCCCCTTCGGCGTGCCGGCGGCTTCCATCACTTCCGAAAAGACGATGCCGCTGATCGGCGCGATCTCGGAAGGCTTCAGCACGACCGTGCAGCCCGCGGCGATCGCCGGCGCCACCTTGCAGACGATCTGGTTGAGCGGCCAGTTCCATGGCGTGATCAGCGCGCAAACGCCGATCGGCTCCTTGACCACCATGGTGGTGCCGCGCTTCTCGCTGAATTCGTAATCCTCCAGCGCATGAATAGTGGCTTCCATATGTGCCCTGCCCGCCCAGGCCTGCGCCTGGCGCGCCCAGGTGATCGGCGCGCCCATCTCCTGGCTGACAGCCTGGGCGATATTCTCGTAGCGCTCGTTGTAGATTTCTAGGATGCGCTTCAGCAGCGTCAGGCGCTCGGCCTTGCTGGTCTGCGAAAAGGCCGGAAAGGCCGCCTTCGCCGCTGCCACGGCGCGGTCCACATCGGCCTTCGAGCCGACGGAGATTTTGGTGTAGGCCTCTTCGGTGGACGGATCGATCACATCCAGCGTCGCCGGCACCACGGGCGCGACCCATTTTCCGTCGATGAAGAAGTTCAGGTGATTGCTCATGGGTAGTGCCTCCGGTTTTGTGGAAGGATAGGGTTAGATGGGCAGCATAGGGCAGTTAGCGCCGCGGCGCAGGCTGATATGCGCCACGTCGCCGACGCTGAATTGAAAACCTTCCGCCCGGCGTGGCGCATCGATCACCACTGGTATCCCCTGCCCCAATTCGGCGTGCAGGCGCAAGGTGCGGCCGTGAAAGACGATGCTGCTCACCCGCACCGGCGCGGTGCCGGTCGCTGCTTCGGTCGCCGCCAAAAGATCCTCCGGACGCACTCCGATGGTTCGCACCGCGCCTTCTCCCGGCACTTCGCCGGTTTCCGACGTGGCTTCGAGCGGCAGGGCGCCGGCGGCGAAACGCAACCGATCGCCGTCACGGCCGACAAAGCGCGACTGCAGCAGGTTCATCGTGCCGATGAAACTGGCGACGAATTTGGTGGCGGGCCGATCGTAGAGCGTGGCCGGCGGCGCAATCTGCTCGATGCGGCCCTTGTTCATGACGACGATACGGTCGGAGATCGACAGCGCCTCGGTCTGGTCGTGGGTGACCATGACGAAAGTGGTGCCGAGCCGCGACTGCAGCCGCTTCAATTCGACCTGCATCTGTTCGCGCAGATGCGCATCGAGCGCCGACAGCGGCTCGTCGAGCAGCAGCACACGTGGTTCGCAGACAATCGCACGGGCAAGCGCGACGCGCTGACGCTGGCCGCCAGACAATTCGGACACGCGGGCGCCGAGCTTCTCGGCAAGGCCAACCATGTCGAGCGCTTCGCCGACGCGCTTTGCCTGTTCTGCCCCGGAAAGCTTGCGCAGCGACAGGCCGAAGCCGACGTTTTCGGCGACGTCCATGTGCGGAAACAGCGCATAGTCCTGGAACACGGTGTTGACGGGACGGTCGAACGGCCGCAGCGAAGTAATGTCACGGCTGTCGAGCAGCACCCGTCCGCTCGACGGGCTTTCGAATCCTGCGATCACCCGCAGGCTAGTGGTCTTGCCGCAGCCAGATGGGCCGAGCAAGGTCAGGAACTCGCCGCGGGCAATGTTGAGATCGACGGCGTCGAGGCCGACAATGCCGCCGGGGAAAATCTTCGACACCGCCTCCAGCCGGACGAGAGGATCAGGCGCCATCGCGAACCTCGGACGGCTTGGTCGTGTTGACCCAGAGGATCTGGCAGCGCTCGGCGCCCGGATTGCGGAAGGCATGCAGCAAGGTGCTCTTGAAGGCGAAGCTGTCGCCGGTCTTCAGCCCGTAGGTGGTTGAATCGATCACGAGTTCGACCTCGCCCGACAGGACGAAACCGAATTCGTGGCCGGGATGGGCGTAGGCTTCGACGGTGCCGCCACCGGCTTCTACCGTCACCAGCATGCCGGTGAGCGTAGCGGCCGGCGGCGACAGCAGCGCCTTGGCGATGCCTTCCGACTTCACCGGGATCTGGCGCCGACTGTTGGCGCGCACGCAATAGAGATCGCTGACGACATCGTTGCCGTCAGCAATCAGCGCCGACGGCTCGATGTCGAGAGCGGCGGCGAGCGGCCAGATCACCTTGACGCGAAGCGAGGACAAGCCGCGCTCGATCTGGCTGAGCGCACCGATCGAAACGCCGGCCTTGGCGGCAAGCTCGGCCAGCGAAAGACTGCGTTCCAGCCTGAGCGCCCGCACGCGCCGGCCGACCCGCACATCGGCGTCGTCTTTCGGCTTTTCAGCCGCTTGGTCCAGTATATCCATGCATACTTCCTCGTTCGCCAGCATTTTCCCTTCTCCCCCTGTGGGAGAAGGTGGCCGAGCCCACGGGTCTTGCCTCCGGCAAGCCCGAGGACAGGCTCCGCTCGGACGGATGAGGGGTGTTCCAGCTTGGCAAACCCCGCATTCTGTCCAGCACCCCTCTACCGTCTCGACGCTACGCGCCGATCCACCTTCTCCCACAAGGGAGAAGGAAGAGCGAACTCAGCCGCCTGCCTTGACCTTCTCGAACATCTTGGCGAGTTCGTCATTCTGTTTCATCGGCCCGGTGAAGACCGTAGTCTTCAGCATCACTTCCGGATCGGACGGCAGTTGCAGCTTTTCCAGTTCCTCCTTCGGCACCGCGGCGAAGGCCGAGCTGTTTGAGCTGCCGTAACCATAGGTCTGAATCAGGTATTTTCCCGAATCCGTCTCCAGCCGGCTGTTGATGAAATCATAGGCGAGGTCGACATTCTTGGCGTCCTTGAGCATGACGAAGCCGCACGACCAGGTCAGCATGCCTTCCCTAGGCTTCATGAACTCGACCGGCACGCCCTGCTTCTTCAGCGAGGTGGCCGACGCGTTCCAGGTCATGGCGGCGACCAACTGGCCACTCGCCAGCGCCTGTTCGACCGAGGTCATGTCGGTGGTGTAGTTGGAGAGCAGCGGGCGCTGCTCGCGCAGTTTTTCAGCCACCTTTTCCATCTGTTCCGGCGTCATGTCGAACGGATTGACACCGGCGAGAAGCGCCGCCACCACCGGCGTGTCGTGGACGGCATCGATCGTCGCCATGCGCCCGGCATATTGCTTGTCCCACAAAAGGTTCCAGCTCGGCTCCGGGTTCTTCACCAGATCGGTGCGGTAAAGGATCGAGGTGTTGCCCCAGTCCCACGGCACCATCCAGACTTTGCCGTCGCCGGCCTGCAGGTCGGGCAGGTTCTTGAAAACCGGAAAGATCGAATCCCAGTTCTTGATGCGCTTGGTGTCGATTGGCTGCAGCAGGCCTTCCCTGTTCCAGCGCGCCACCTTGTCGTAGCAGGGATGCGCGACGTCAGGACGGAAACCGGTCTTGACCTTGGTGAAGGCGTCATCGTCGTCGCCGAACATCGAGGCCTCGACGCCATCGGGGTGTGCGGCGAGGAAGCTCTTGTTGAAGTCGGGAAGTTCGTAGCCCGACCAGGTGAAATATTGCAGCTTGTCGGCCGCAAGCGCGACGGTCGACGAAAGCGCCAGCGCGAAGGCTGCCAATCCGGCTTGGACTGTCTTGCGATATATCGATTTCAGGTCGAATGCCATTGCAGTTCTCCTCTTTCGGTTTCTTCTGGTTTGGGCAGGTTGGCGGGCACTGGCCGCTGAGCGGCGGCGAGCCCGCGATGGCGCAGGATTTCGGCAATTGCCGCGATGACGAAGGACACGGCCAGGATGGCCGTGCCCAGTGCCATGACGGTCGGCAGCGATTTCGGGAAACGCAGCTGGCTCCAGATATAAAGCGGCAAGGTCGGTTCGGTGCCGGCGAGGAAGAAGGCGACGATGAACTCGTCGAAGGAGATCAGGAAGGCCAGCATGAACGCTGATACAATGGCGGGCAGGCTGAGCGGCAGCATGACCCGCCTGAATGTCGTCCAGTCGGAGGCGCCGAGATCGAGTGCCGCCTCGTGGATGGTTTTGGGTATAGCGGCGAAGCGGCTTTTCATGATCACCACCGTCGTCGGCAGCGCCACCAATATGTGGCCGAGCACGATGGCGGTGCGTGACGGACCGAAGCCAATGAGGTTGACCAGGATCAGCAGCGAGATGCCGACGATGACGCCGGGGATCAGTATCGGCAGCCGCGCGATAGCGCTGATCGTGAAGGCAAGCGGCGAACGGCCAAAAAGATCCATGTAGGACACGGTGATGCCGCAGAGCGTGGCACCGGTGGCGGCAATTGCACCGATGACGAGGCTGTTGGCAAGCGCGCCGGACAGCGCCGAATTGCCGGACAGCATCGTGTACCATTCAAACGTGAAGCCTTGCAGCGGAAACGCCGCCTGGATCGAATCGTTGAAGGAAAACAGCGGGATCAGCGAGATCGGCAAATAGAGGAATACCAGATAGACAAGCACGTAGGCGCCGAGCCAGCGGCCACCTTGCGTTGCGTCTATGCGCGCGGCGCTCATGTGCGGCTGCCAAATCTGCGGTCGGCGGAACGCACGACCAGCACCACGGCAAGGATGACCAGCATGACGGCAACGGCGAGTGCTGCGCCGAACGGCCAGTCATTTGCCTTGCCGAACTGGGCCTGGATCAGCGAGCCGATCATGGTGCTGGCAGGGCCGCCGACCAGCGCCGGGGTGACATAATCGCCGACCGTCGGCACGAAGACGACGAGAGCCGCCGCCAGCACCCCCGGCATCGAATTCGGCAGCACGACGCGGCGAAAGCTGGTGAACGGTCTGGCGCCGAGATCGGAAGCAGCTTCGAGCAGCGATTTCGGGATCGTGTCCAGCGCCACATAGATAGGCAGGATGGCGAACGGCGCATAGGCGTGAGCCAGCGTGACGACGACGGCGGCCGGCGTGTTGAGAAACGCCAGTGTCGGTTCGGACCAGATGCCGCTTTCGATGAGCGCCGAGTTCAGCACGCCATTGTAGGCAAGCACGATCTTCCAGGCGAAAACGCGCAAGAGATAGCTGGTCCAGAACGGCAGCGTCACCAGAAACAGCAGCAGCCCGCGCCGCCGTCCGGCATGGAAGGCAAGGTAGTAGGCGACGGGATAGGCGGTGACGACCGTCGCCAGCGTCACCAGGCCGGCAATGGCCAGCGAGCGCAGCGTTACCGTCCAGTAGAGCGGGTCGGATGCCACGGTGATGAAATTCGCAAAAGTGAAACCGGCGCCCAGCAGCGAACCGTCATTGCCGCGAAGGGCGAGGAAAACCACGAGGCCGAGGGCAAACAGGATCAGGAAGAAGGTGACCAGCCCGCCCGGCAGCAGCATGGCCAACCGGACACCCGTCGAGGATCGGGACTCCGGCAGCGGCTGCCTTGCAACGATGGTCGACATCGGGGTTGCCCATCGAAATTTGAAATCACTCAAGAATTTTTCATAATCATGAAACTGTCAAGCTGATTCCTGCATCGGCATAAAATCAGCGCTCGAATGCATCCAGCATACGATACCAGGCGATCGTCGCGGCCACGCCGACCTGCCGAAAGACGTGGAATGGGATCGGCCGGATCTGCGAAACCGGGAACGGCAATTGCCTGGCGTCGCCGCTCGCCAGATAGCCAGCAATGCGCTCGCCAAGCGCGGTCATCAGGCCGACGCCACGGCCCTGGCAGCCGACCACTGCCATCAGGCCCTGCTCGGGCTCGTGGATATGCGGGAGGTGATCCGACGTCATCGCCACCCGGCCAAACCAGCGCTTTTCGATGGCGACTCCGGATAGCGCCGGATAGAGCCGGAGCAGCGCGCGCTCGAGATGCGCCCAATCACTTTCGCTGGTCGGCAGCGCCATTCGGCCGCGCCCGCCGAGCACCAGCCGCCCGTCGGCACTCTTGCGGTAATAAACGAGGATGCGACGTGAGTCCGATACTGCTTGCCCTTCCGGTAAAATCCCGGCCGCCAGATGGGACGGCAGCGGTGCTGTCGCGATCTGGAAGGAGTGCAGCGGAACGATCGTTTCGGCGAGACCAGGGAGCAGGTCGCCGGTATAGGCGTTCGTCGCCAGAATGACCGCTTTGGCCTGCAATTCGGCGCCGCCCTCCGTCGAGATGCGCCAATTGCCGGCGTTGTTGTCGAGGCGTATCACCTTCTGGTGTTCGGCGATCTTCACGCCCGCGGCCGAGGCGATCCGTGCCAGTTCCGACGTGTAGGCAAGCGGATCAATCACGCCGGCGCGGCGGTCGAGCCAGCCACCGAGATAGCGCTGCGCGCCAGTCAACGCGGCGATCTCGGTCTGGCTCAGAAGCCGGACATCGGCGCCAAGGTTCCGCCACTGCCGGTCCCTGTTCGCCGCCGCCTTCAGCGCCGTCTCGGTGTGCGCTGCCTGAATCCAGCCATTGCGGACGAACGGCACCGCCAGTTTCTCGTCGCGGATCAATTCGAAGACGGCGTCCGCCGTCGAGGCGGCAAAATTGACGAGGATCTCGCCGCGTTCGGAGCCAAAATGCTCCAGCAGCCATTCCGGATCATATTTCAGGCCGGGGATGACCTGACCGCCATTCAGGCCCGATGCGCCTTGGCCGATTTCGCCGGTTTCCAGCACCTGCACGGCAAGGCCGAACCGGGCTGCATGCAAGGCTGTCGACAGACCGAGAATCCCGCCACCCACAATGACGACATCGGCACGCTGGCCGCCGGGAAAAAGCGACCGGAACGCAGGGGCCGCCGGCGGCTTCTGCCAGATCGGATCGGAAAACGGTAGGGGCAAGAGTCACCTGAATGTACTTCGTCAAATGAAAATCCTAGTGACGATTTCATGATTTTGAAAGAGCCTTTGAAGAGGACGGCGTCCGCCGATGCGAAATGCAGCGCAGGGCTCGATCGCGAGGAACGGGATAGACCTTTGGCGGGAATTTGTTGAAAGTGCCGCCGCCGCGGCCAGGCTTTTGTTGAACCATTGGTCCGCAGCGACGACGCAGAACAAGATAGCAGAGGACCGCAAGCCATGACGAACGCCACCCTCCTGCCCGACGAGGGCCTCTTCATCGGCCGCGCCCGGACGAGCGAAGCATCGCATCCGCTGGTGGTCACGGTACGCGGCGGCACGGTCTTCGACATCACCTCCAGCATGGCACCAACCGTGCGCGACGTCTGCGAGATGCCGGACCCAGCAGGCTACGTCCACGCCGCCGAGGGCGAACCGATCGGATCGCTCGATGCAATCGCCGCCAACAGTTTCCAGGCCGCGCGCGATCCGCAAAAGCCGTACCTGCTCTCTCCGGTCGACCTGCAGGCGGTCAAGGCATCGGGCGTCACCTTCGTCGTCAGCCTGCTCGAACGGGTCATCGAGGAGCAGGCGCGCGGCTCCGCGGAAAAAGCCGACGCCATTCGCGCCGACATTGCCGGGCTGATCGGCCACGATCTGTCGAAGCTCAAGCCAGGCTCGCCGGAGGCGATGGAGATCAAGACCAAGCTGATCCAGCGCGGCGCCTGGTCGCAATATCTGGAAGTGGGCATCGGCCCCGATGCCGAAATCTTCACCAAATGCCAGCCGATGGCGTCGGTCGGCTTCGGCGCCGATGTCGGCCTGCATCCGGTCTCCACCTGGAACAATCCCGAGCCGGAGATCGCCATGATCGCCGCCGGCAGCGGCAAGATCGTCGGCGCCACGCTCGGCAACGACGTCAATCTGCGCGACGTCGAAGGGCGCTCGGCGCTGTTGCTCGGCAAGGCCAAGGACAACAACGCTTCGGCCGCGCTCGGCCCGTTCATCCGGCTGTTCGACGATACCTTTTCCATTGGTGACGTGAAGCAGGCCACCGTGCGGCTGAAGGTCGAGGGCGAGGATGGTTTCTCGCTGGAGGGCGCCAGTTCGATGGCCGAGATCAGCCGCTCGCCCGAAGAACTGGTCGCCGCCGCCATGGGCCCGCATCACCAGTACCCCGACGGGCTGGCGCTCTATCTCGGCACCATGTTCGTGCCGTCGAAGGACCGCGGCGAAAAGGGCAAGGGCTTCACGCACAAGGTCGGCGACATCGTCACCATCTCATCGGAGAAATTCGGCGCCCTGATCAACCGGGTACGGCTGTCTCCCGACTGTCCCCACTGGACCTACGGCGCCAGCCATCTGATGCGCGACCTTGCCAGGGCCGACCTCATTTAGCTTCCGTCCCGCCTGCGCCTCGTCTTCGGCGCCGAGGCCGCTTGCCGCAAAAGATATCAGCCAAACTGATGCGATCTGATGGGATGGCTGATGGCGCATTGTCGTGCGCCAACTACCACTGGCAAATGGAGGCTTGCCATTGATCGAAAAAGCGGATGCTCTGATGCATCCAGATCGCCGCTGGCAAGAATACGGTCAGGCTTGCCGTGATCGTCGCCGGAGCTGGAGGACGTTTTCAAAATGGGAGGAAATCAAATGCTGACGAGGCTACGACTATTTGTATTCGGCTTGATCGTGGCGCTGGCGATTCCGGCGGCGGCACAGGCCAAGACCTTCTACTGGATTTCGCATGGCGGCCCGGCCGACCCGGTCTGGACCTACTTCCTCGCCGGCGCCAAGCAATGGGCGACGGACACCGGCAACACCGTCAACACCTCGTTCCACAATGGCGACGTGTCGTCCCAGCAGGAGGCTGTTCGCGCCGCCATCGCGGCAAAGGCCGACGGCATCACCACCACCAGCCCCGACCCGGGAAGCCTTGTCGAGCTCGTCAAGGAGGCACGAGCGGCAAACATCCCGATCATCAACTTCAACACGCCCGATCCGAAGGCGGACTTCAACGCCTATGTCGGCGGCGACAACGTCACCTTCGGCAAGAACTGGGCTCAGTATCTGGTCGACAAGGGCCTGGTGAAGAAGGGCGATTTTGTCTGGATGCCGGTTGAAATCCCCGGCGCCACCTATGGCGTCCAGGAAGAAGAGGGCATCAAGAGCGTCTTCGAGCCGCTCGGCATCACCTATGAAATCACCGAAGCCACGCTCGACCAGGCCGAAGCAATCAACCGCATGGTCGACTATCTCACCGCCAACAGGGCCAAGGTCAAGGCGATCATCGGTCTTGGCGACCTGGTGACCGGCTCGATCAAGCGGGTGTTCGACCAGGCCGGCATCAAACCGGGCGAAATCCCGGTCGTCGGCTGGGGCAACTCGCTCGACACCACCCAGGAGGTGCTGACCGGCTACGTCAATGCCGCGCAGTGGCAGGATCCGCAGGCGACCAGCTATGTGGCGCTTTCGATCGCCAACATGGCCGCCAGCGGCATTCCGCCCGGCTTCGACGTGATCACCGGCGCGCTCTACGAAAAGGACACCGCGCAGGTCTACGACGACATCCTGTCCGGCAAATAAAACCGCGATCGGGATGGTCGCGGGCGCGCTTGCCGCAGCGATCATCCCCATCATCCCGCTGAGCCTCGAACCGCCTCATGCGGCGCCGGACTTGGCCAGTTCCAACCATGTCGCGGGTCCAACGTGGAAAACAGTTCCATCGTCCAACGCTCGATTGCCAGGCCGGAATTCGGGCCCTTCGTGCTGCTCGTCGTCGAGCTTGTCGTGTTCTGGGGGTTCAACCACGACTTCCTGTCACCGCAGAACATCAGCAACATACTCGCCTTCACGGTCGAGCTCGGCCTGATCGCGCTGGCGATGACGCTGTTGATGACTTCAGGCGAATTCGACCTCTCCGTCGGATCGCTGTTCGGCTTCTCGCCCGTCTTGATGTGGACGCTCTTCAACAGCGGCCTCACCTCGCTGGAGGCCGGCTTTGTGTTGGCCTTGCTGGTTGCCGCCTTCATCGGGCTGGTCAATGGCTGGTTCGTGACGCAACTCAAGATACCGTCCTTCCTGGTGACGCTCGGCATGCTGCTGGTGGTGCGCGGCACCGCTCTGTTCGTCACCAGCGGATTCCCGCAGCGGACCTGGAGCGCCGAAGGCAGCTGGCTCGCCGAGGCGCTGGTCGGTGATTTCTTCATCGGGCCGTTTCGTATCTACATGTCGCTGTTCTGGTTCATCGCAGCCGCGATCGCACTTGGCTACGTGCTGACGCAGAGCCGCACCGGCAACTGGATCCAGGCGGCCGGCGGCAACCCCAATGCGGCAAGGGCGCGCGGCGTCAATGTCAGCGGCGTCAAGATCGGCCTGTTCATCCTGTCGTCGATCATGGCCTCGCTTGCCGGCGTCATCAGCTCGCTGCGCACTTCGGCCGCCAACCCGAACAGCGGCACCGGCTACGAGCTCGAAGTCATCGCCATGGTGGTGATCGGCGGCACCGCGCTGACCGGCGGACGCGGCACCATCATCGGTACTGTGCTCGGCATCCTGATCCTGCGCGTGATGCGCAACGGCATCGTGCTGATCGGCGTGCCTGGGCTTGCCTACAACATCTTCATCGGCGCGATCATCCTCGGCATGATGGCGCTCCACTCATGGCTGGAACGCCGGCATCAGGCGGGGACTTGAACCATGGCTGAGCCGCTTGTCCGCATGGAAAACATCCGCAAGTCCTACGGGCGCGTGCAAGCGCTGGTGGACGCCAATTTCCATGTTAACGAAAAGGAGATCGTCGGTCTGCTCGGCGACAATGGCGCCGGCAAGTCGACGCTGATCAAAGTCTTGTCGGGTGCGGTCCCGCTGACCAGCGGCGACATCTTCATCCGCGGCAAGAACGTGGACTTGCGCAGCACCAGCGACGCCATCGCCCACGGCATCGAGACGATCTACCAGGACTCCGCACTGGTCACGCAATTGTCGATCGCGCGCAACCTGTTCCTCGGGCGCGAGCCGATCAAGCCGCCGCGTTTCCTCAACCGTATGGACCAGGAGGCGATGAACGTGATTGCCCGCGATCTGCTCAAGCAGGTCGGCATCTCGAAGGACATCCCGCCGACCACACCAATCGGCTCACTCTCAGGCGGCGAGCGGCAGGCGGTGGCGATCGCGCGCGCCATGCATTTCGACAGCGACCTCATCATCCTCGACGAGCCGACCAACAATCTCGGCGTCGCCGAGACGCAAGGTGTGCTGAGCTTCGTGCGCAGCGCCCGCGATTCGGGCCATTCCTGCATCTTCATCGCCCACAACATCCACCACGTCTTCCAGGTGGTCGACCGCATCGTCGTCATGCGCCGCGGCAAGGTGGTTGCCGACGATATCGATCCGAAGAACACCAACGTCGCCGAAGTCGAACGGATCATCACCGGCATGTCCGACAAGGAGATCCACGACGCCATCGCGCAGGGGAAGCAACCACAAGGCTGAGTGGCCAGTTGGAAGCCGGGTTGGCCGTATCTCTGGTACAAGATCACATCGGCTCCTATGACTGCGACTATGAAAGCCACCGTTGCGGACATCGCCAGAAGCTGCGGGCTGTCGACCGCGACGGTCGACCGGGTGCTGAACAACCGGCCGGGCGCCAGCGCCGCCAACCGGCAGCGGGTGATGGAGGCGGCCAAGCAGCTTGGCTATCTGCCGGTCGTGGATCAGGTCACGCTGCCCTCGCGGCCGGCGCATCTCGAGTTCTTCCTGCCGATCGGCTCGAACGCCTTCATGACGGATCTGGCAAATCATATCGAGGACTATGCCGCACGCTTGCCACTTGTCGCCTCCTGTCGGATCCACAAGCTCGCCGGGATCTCGCCGAACGCGTTGCAGGCGGCCGTCGAAAACCTCTCGCTTAGGGCGAACGGCGTCGGTGTCATTGCGATCGATCACCCGAGAACGCGCAACATCCTGCGCGAGATCGTCGAAGCCGGCATCCGCCTGGTCACGCTGGTGTCGGACGTTCCGGGCGCGCCGCGATCGGCCTATGTCGGCATCGACAACCGTGTCGCCGGGCGCACCGCAGCCCTTTTGATGGGACGTTTCCTGGGCGGCCGCACGGGCCATCTGGCAATGATCGTCGGCTCACGCTCCTATCGCGGGCATGAAGAACGCGAAATGGGCTTTCGCTCGGTGCTCAGCGAGGAGTTCCGCAATTTGACCGTGACCAGCGCCGTCGAGATCAACGACGAGCCTGATATCAGCTACACGGCGACGATGAAGGCGCTGCACAACGAGCCGGAACTGCTCGGCATCTATTGCGTCGGCGCCGGACGCTCTGGCGTGGCGAAAGCGCTGCTGGAAGCCAAGCCGCAAAGGAAGCCGGTGTTCATCTGTCACGACCTGACAAGGGCGACACGCGGCTATCTCGTCGACGATCTGCTCGATGTCGTCATCGACCAGAATGCACGGCTGATCGCCGAGCAATCAGTCATTCGCCTGCTCGGCTCGATCGCTTCCTCGGCGCCCTATCTGACGCGGAAATTCATCGAACCGCGCCTGATCTTCAAGGAGAACGTTCCGGTCCAGTGATGCCACGCAAGCGCCACGGTTGGTCGCGGCGATGGTAATATTCGGTTGATAGCGCGAATCTGCACATCTGCTATGCATCTTTTGCTATTGCCGAATCATTGGGCAACCGCTAGTTTCGCAGTTGTCGGCCATCTACTCCTCCCAGATGCGATGCCGACGCTGAGTGCGGCGCACCTCCTCCCGCGTCGTATTCGAAATCGAGCCCGCTGCCACCTCCTCCCGGCAGCGGGCTTTTTTTGTTCTTGGGTGTCGGGCAAGGCGGCGGCAATCGCCAATGGCTGGTTCGGGCAGCGCCGCAGCCCCATTGGAATCCCGCCACACTTGTCAATCTCACCAATTCGCTATCGGGCCTAGCCTGCTCACAACCAGCAGCGACCGCCGCGCGCAAGAGCGCGGCGACAGACCGGCAACGGAGACGTGAGATGACAGCACATGCCAAGGCAAAAGAGTACTCGCGGCGCGGCTTGCAATGACACGCCAGCGATCGTTTCGCCGCTTGCGAGACTATCTGGCCCTGAACGAGGTGATCAGGCCTTCCGCCATGCGGACAAACTGCGCGCTGGGGCCTTCGGCTCCGACGCTTTGCAGGCTGACACGGGCGCCTTCAAGCAGTAGCGACAATGTATCGGCGAGAAGCTCTGCCTGGCCGATGCCGGCATCCCGACACAGGCCGACGAGGCGGTCGCGCTGAGCCTGCTTGAGTTCCTTGATTACCCGACGGGCCGGATGGTCGGTCTCGCTCAACTCGATGGCGGCGTTGGCCATGTCGCAACCGCGGCCGTCCATCATCAGGCAATCGGCTGCCATCCGGACCCAGGCATGCAGTTGCGCAAGCTTGTCGCCCGGATGCTCCGCCTCGAACTTTTGCCACATCGCGTTGGCGCTGCATGCGGTCGCCCGCAGGCACTCGATGACCAGATCGTCCTTGGACTCGAAATGACGGTAGAGCGTCATCTTGTTGGTACCGGCGGCCTCAGTGATCGCGTCGACGCCGACGCCCTTGATGCCATGCTTGTGGAACATATCCCGTGCCGTCTCCAGGATGCGATCCCGGGGGCGGATGCGTTCCGCAGTGCCGTCTTCCATCAAAACCTCCTTGGTTTCCGGGATTTCCGAAAAATCCCTCGGCACACCTCTTGACTAGGGTGTTACCGGTCTGTAACTTCTAGATGTTACTTACTGGTAACACCCTCATTGCCTCGTGTCAATCTCGCAGGCGCTTGTGAACAGCCTCCGCCAAATCGGCCCAGGCATGAAACTGCGCCCCAGGCGACTTTGGCCGCGAACAGGAAGACCACCCGATCTGCGGCGGCGTACGCCGCAGATCGCCAAGCCAGGAGCCGCTACGATGTCGCAGCGCAAAGATTTGACGATCGACGATGTTGTGAAGGATCCGATGATCCGGATGCTGATGAAAGCCGACCGTGTCGACCCGCACGCTTTCGAGACGATGCTGCGTACCCTTGCGGATGCGCAGCTCCGCGGCCGCAAGGCGCCGCCTCGTTTCCTGGAAGATTCCGGGCAAAGCCGCAGCCGGCGGCTGTCAAGGGTAGCCAAGGCCTTTGGCCAGGCAAGAGCATCGGGCGAGGCGTGCGTGTCATGGTAAATTTCTTCATCCACCGTCCGATCTTCGCATCGTCGATCGCCATCATCATGGTGCTCGCCGGGACGATCTGCTATTTCCTGCTGCCTGTCTCGCAGTTTCCCGACATCACGCCACCTCAGGTGGTGGTCAGCGCCAACTATCCGGGCGCCAGTGCGCAAGTTGTGGCCGACACCGTCACGACGCCGCTCGAACAGCAGATCAACGGCGTTCAAGGCATGACCTACATGTCGTCGTCGAGTTCCAATGACGGCTCCTCGACGATCACCGTCACCTTCGAGGTCGGCTATCCCCTGAGCACCGCCGCCGTCGACGTCCAGAACCGCGTGTCACAGGCGGCGTCCTCGCTGCCTGCCATCGTCAACCAGGGCGGCGTGACGATCAAGAAGCAGAACCCGAACTTCGTCCTGATCGTCAACCTCACCTCGCCCGATGGCTCTGTCGATCCGGTCGCGCTCAGCAACCTCGCCTACCTGCAAGTCGTCGACCCGCTGAAGCGCCTGCCCGGCGTCGGCGACGTGCAGATCTTCGGCGAGCGGCGCTATTCGATGCGCGTATGGCTCGATCCCGACAAGCTCGCCAATCTCGGCATCACCGCCGTCGATGTCCAAAACGCCATCGCCGAGCAGAATGTCCAGGTCGCGGCCGGCAAGATCGGGCAGTCGCCGGCGCCGGCCGGCACCGCTTTCGAAATGCAGGTCAACGCGGTTGGCCGACTGAGCGATCCCAAGGAATTCGGCGATATCATCGTGCGCGCCGATGCCGCGAACGGTTCGCTGGTGCGGTTGCGCGACGTCGCGCGCATCGAACTCGGCGCCCTGCAATATTCGTCGTCGGCGTTCTTCGGCGAGGACCCGACCGTGGTGCTCGCGGTCTACCAGATGCCGGGCTCGAACGCGCTCGATCTGCAGCAGCGCGTCAAGGACAAGATGCAGGAATTGTCGGCCCGCTTCCCCAAGGGCGTCAGCTACGCCATGCATTACGATACGACACGTTTCGTTTCGGCGTCGATGCACGACGTGGTGGTCACGCTCGGCGAGGCGCTGGTCCTGGTCGTCGCGGTGGTGTTCATCTTCCTGCAGAGCTGGCGCACCACGATCATCCCGACGATCGCGATTCCCGTGTCGCTGGTGGCCACGCTCGTCGTCATGTACATGTTCGGCTTCTCGCTGAACATGCTCAGCCTGCTCGGCATGGTGCTGGCGATCGGACTCGTCGTCGATGACGCGATCGTCGTCGTCGAGAATGTCGAACGCCAGCTGGAGGCCGGCCTAAAACCGCTGGCTGCGACGCGCGCGGCGATGGCCGAGGTCACCGGCCCGATCATCGCCACAACCGCCGTGCTGATGGCCGTGTTCGTGCCGGTCGCCTTCATACCCGGCGTTTCTGGCCGGCTCTACAATCAATTTGCCCTGACGGTGGCGATCTCCTTCGGCATCTCCGCCTTCGTCTCGCTGACGCTCACCCCGGCGCTGAGCGCCGCTTTCCTGCGCCACCGCCCGGCCACGCAATTCGTGCTGTTCCGCTGGTTCAACACGGGCTTCGATCGGCTGTCGCATGCCTATGCCAATGGTGTGCGCTTCCTCATCCGCCTGCGCTGGATCATGCTCGGCATATTCGCGGCTGGGCTTGTCGCGACCTATTTCGTCTGGCAGCGCCTGCCCTCGACCTTCCTTCCGGTCGAGGACCAGGGCTATTTCTTCGTGGTCATCCAATTGCCGGATGGGGCGTCGCTGGAACGCACCGACGCGGTGGCGCGGAAGGCACGCGAGATCCTGCAGAACACGCCTGGTGTCGATATCGTCGGCTCGATCAGCGGCTTGAACTTCCTCACCAGTGCCGCCCAGTCGAACTCGGCGGTGGAATTCGCCATCCTGAAGCCATGGGACGAACGCGGCCCTGACCAGAGCGCCTCGAAGCTCGTCGCCGACGTGCGCTCGAAGCTCATGGAACTTCCTGAAGCCTTCGCGCTGAGTTTCGACCCGCCTTCGATCCCGGGCATCGGCACGACCGGCGGCTTCGAATTCCAGGTGGAGGACCTGACCGGTCGCGGCAGCGCTGCGCTCAACGATGCGACGCAAGCCGTGCTGGCCGAAGCGCGCAAACAGCCCGAGCTCAACCCGCAGCAATTGTTCTCGTCGTTCTCGACCTCGACGCCGCAGTTCAACTACGACCTCGATCGCAACAAGGCGAAGCTGCTCGGCCTCAGCCTGCCCGACGTGTTCAACACACTGCAGATCTATCTCGGCTCGCTCTATGTGAACGACTTCAACCTGTTCGGCCGCACCTTCCGGGTGACGATCCAGGCCGACAAGGATGCGCGTGCGGGTGCGGCCGACATTTCGCGGCTCTATGTGCGCAATGCCTCCGGCGGCATGGTGCCGTTGAGCACGCTCGGCAAGCTGGTGCCTATCGTCGGCCCGGAAACCGTCCCGCATTACAACAACAATGCGTCGGCCCTGATCAATGGCGGTGCCGCACCCGGCTTCTCCTCGGGCCAGGCGGTCGCTGCGATGGAACGTGCCGCCGCCACGGCGCTGCCGAAGGATTTCGGCTACGAATGGACGGGCATCACCTATCAGGAGCTCAAGGCCGGATCGATCGCCTCGATCGTCTTCGGTCTCGCCATGGTCTTCGTCTTCCTGATCCTTGCCGCCCAATATGAGAGCTGGGCCATGCCCTTCATGGTCCTGCTCGCGGTGCCGCTTGCCCTGTTCGGCGCCTTTGTCGCCTTGCTTATGCGCGGCATGCAGATCGACGTCTATTCGCAGATCGGTTTCGTCATGCTGATCGGGCTGGCGGCAAAGAACGCCATTCTGATCGTGGAGTTTGCCCGGCGCCGGCGCGAGGAAGGTCTCAGCATCGTCGACGCCGCAATGGAAGCGGCGCGCCTGCGGCTGCGGCCCATCCTGATGACCGCCTTCGCGTTCATCCTCGGTGTGCTGCCGCTGATGTTCTCGACAGGTGCCGGTGCAGCCAGCCGCCAGTCGATCGGCACCACCGTCTTTGGCGGCATGGTCGCAGCGACGATCCTGTCGCTGGTGTTCGTGCCGGTCTTCTACGCGGTGATCGAGCAGCTGCGCGAGCGCGGCAGCAAGAGCGAGCCTGTCGCCGAACCGACTGAACCAACTGCCGAACCCGCTTTCGAGCGATTGGCCGAAGCGGCCGAATAGAATTGGAGAATGATCATGCGTAAATGGAAAATTGCGTTGGGAGCGGCTGTTGCCGTGGGGGCGGTCTCGATGGCCAGCGTCCACTTGCTCGACATGGGTAATTTCGGCCTCAACGCCGGCACGGCAGGGGCGGCAACGCCTGAGCCCGCGGCGCCCGAGCCCGCGGCTTTTGTCATGCCGGTGCCAGTGGTGAGCGTCGTCAAGAAGACGATCCCGATCTATCTCGACTATGCCGCTCGCACCGAGCCGATCCGCAGCATCACGCTGCAGGCGCGCGTGCCGGGGTATCTGCAGGAGCAGGTCGCGCCCGACGGCAGCGATGTCAAGAAGGGCGACCTTCTCTACAAGATCGCTCCAGAAGATTTCCAGGCTGCCCTTGAACAGGCGAAGGCTCAGGTCCAGCGCGACGAGGCAACGCTCGACTATGCACGATCCAACCTTGGTCGCGGCACCGAACTGGCCAAGAGCGGATACATCGCCAAGGATGCGTTCGACCAGCGCACCAGCAGCTTGCGCGAGGCCCAAGCATCGCTCGCCGTCAACCAGGCGGCTGTGCGGACCGCCGAGCTCAATCTGAGCTATTCGGAAATCAAGGCGCCGTTCGCCGGGCGCGTCGGCCGCAACCAGGCCTCGGTCGGAACGCTGGTCAGCGTCGCCGGCACAGTGCTCAACACGCTGGTGCAGCTCGACCCGATCTATGTCACCTTCAATCCGAGCGAAACGGATCTGGCGCAGATCGAGGAAGCCCGCGCGACGGGAGCCATCGATGTCGACGTCCTGCTTCCCGGCGATACGGAACCGCGCCAGAGAGGTCAGCTCACCTTCATCGACAACACGGTCGATCGCTCGACCGGCACCATCACCGCACGCGCGACGATCGGCAATGCCAAGTTCACGCTGCTGCCGGGCCAATATGTTCGCGTCAGGCTGCATATCAAGCAGCAGCCAGATGCACTGATGGTGCCGCAGACGGCATTGGGATCGAGCCAGCTCGGCAAGTATCTCTACGTCGTCGGCAAGGACAATACTGTCGACCAGCGCATTGTTTCGCTGGGGCCGACCAACGGCGACCTGGTGGCGATCTCGAGCGGCGTAGCGGAAGGCGACCAGGTGATAACAGGCAATCTGCAGAAGATCGGCCCGGGAATGCCTGTCTCGCCGCTGCCACAGAAACCTGCCACCTGATACCCCCATCAGGCCCGGTCCAGCGGCGCCCCCGGCTATGCCGAGGGCGCCGTTTTGCTGAGCAGTTCGACAAGGCCGGCGACATCGGCACAGCTTCGAAGAATTGCTTGCCTATGCGCGCTGCCTCGAACAGTGTGTTTCCAGAGGCGTCAAGGCCGATCGCGCCGGCCTGACGCGCAACCGGCCTGACGGCAGTTGAGCCCAGCGGACGATGCAGGTTGGCGGCTTCGTCAGGGCGTCACAGCGACGGACAGAAAAATTGCGGATCAAAACCATCAAGGCCTACCATGTCGTGCAGCCGTTTGTGGACGGGCCCTACCGCATGTCCAAGGGGCGTGTCGCCGCCGCGTTCAACGCGGTGATCGTCGCAATCACCTCCGACAGCGGGCTGACCGGCTGGGGCGAGATGGCGCCGCTCGGCAATTTCTACTCGCCGGCATTCGCGGCCGGCACTCGCGCCGGCGTCATCGAAATTGCGCCGCATCTGCTCGGCCTCGATCCTCGCGCCTTGGCCAGTATCGGCAGGCTGATGGACACGGTGTTCAAGGGCCATCCCTACATCAAATCGGCGCTCGACATGGCCTGCTCGGATCTCGCTGCACGCGCCGCCGACATACCGCTGGTGACGCTGCTCGGCGGGCGCGAGAGCGAGACGGCGGAACTCTACAAGGTCGTCACCCATGGCACCGTCGACGCGATGGCCGCACTGGCCAAGCGCATCGTCAGGGACGGGTTTCACCGGCTGCAGGTCAAGGTCGGCGGCAACGTCCATGACGACATCGAGCGCGTCACCGCGGTCGCCGCTTCGGTGCCGAAGGGCACCGTCATCTTCTGCGACGCCAATGCCGGCTGGACGCCCTATCAGGCGCGCCAGTTCGCTGACGCGACGCGCGCCATCGACTACACGTTCGAGCAGCCCTGCACCACGATCGACGAATGCATGTCGGTGCGCCGCTCGCTCGACAAGCCGATGGTGCTCGACGAATCCGTCACCTCGCTGGACGACATGCTCGACATCCACCGCAAGGGGGCGGCTGACGGGCTGACGCTGAAAATCTCGCGGCTCGGCGGCGTGACCAAGACGCGCCAGATCCGCGACCTTGCCGTCGACCTGGGCTTCATGATCACCGTCGAGGACACCGGCGGCGCCGAGATCGACACATCAGCCATGGCGCATCTGTCGCTGTCGACGCCGGAGGAGCGCCGGCTGCACGCCATCGCCTTCCACGAATGGGTGACGGTGCGCACTGCATCGAACAAGCCGCCGGTTTCGGGCAGCCGCATGGGCATTCCGGACGGGCCGGGCCTCGGCATCGACGTTGTTCCCGACCTGCTTGGCGCGCCCTTCTTCGAGGTCGGCAGCTGACTGATATGCTGGCATGCGCCGACTGAGCATGCCGGCCAGCGCCCTCTGTTGCGCGGCTTCGTCGCAGGCGATAGGCGCAGCGGCAGCTGAGCAGCCATGAAATCAGTTTTTTCGTCGCACTCGCTTGCTTGCGAGAAGGGATGTCACGGTCGTCGCCGCCTGCATCCAAGAGATCACCGCTTTCTGCGCCCCTTACTGACCGCGCTGCCAAGCCGCAAGCCAAGGCTTGCAAAAATTAAAACACAGAATGTTTGCGGGGACGGCTGCCGAATTGCCGGTTGAAATATTTTTCATTTGGAAATAGGAATGTTCAAAATGATGACTTCGACGCTGCGGCGCGTCAGGAACTGGAGGAAGCGACATGGCCCATCCGCAATTTGCAGCGGAACTTTTGCAGCGCGCTGAACAGCAGGGACCGATCACCATCGGGCTTGCCGGCGCCGGGCAGATGGGCACCGACATCGTCGTCCAGGTCGCGCTGATGCCGGGCATGCGGATCGGCGCCATTTCCGAGGTCAGGCCGCAGGCGGCGATCGATGCGGCGCTGCTCGCCGGCCACGACCGCTCGGATATCGTGCAGGCCGGCAATGCGGCGGCGATCGACCGCGCCATCGAGGCCGGCAAGATCGCCGTGACCGAAGATTTGCATGCGCTGGCGTCCGCCGGCCGCATCGACGTCATCATCGACGCGACAGGCAATCCCAACATCGGCACGCTGTTCGCGCTTGAAGTGATGAAGAACGGCAAGCATATCGTCATGCTCAACGTCGAGGCCGACATCACCATCGGCCGCTTCCTCAAGGAGGAGGCGCGCAAGGCCGGCGTCGTCTATACCGGTGCGGCCGGCGACGAGCCGGCCTGCACGCTGGAGATCATCGGCTTTGCCAGGAGCCTCGGCTTCAACATCATCGCCGCCGGCAAGGGCAAGAACAATCCGCTGAAGATCGACGCCATGCCGGCCGACTACGAGAAGGAGGCGGCCGAGCGCAACATGAATGCGCGCATGCTGGTCGAGTTCGTCGACGGCTCGAAGACGGCGATCGAAATGGTGGCGATCGCCAACGCCACCGGCCTGGTGCCCGACGTGCCGGGCATGCACGGCCCGACCGCGACGCTGGAGGAACTCGCCGGCGTGCTTTGCCCGCGCGAGGATGGCGGCGTGCTGCACCGCAAGGGCGTGGTCGACTATTCGATCGGCAAGGGCGTGGCGCCCGGCGTGTTCTGCATCATCGAGACCAGGCATCCGCGCGTGCTGGAGCGCATGATCGACCTCAAGGTCGGCAAGGGCCCGTATTTCACGATCTTCCGCCCCTATCATTTGACCAGCCTGGAAGTGCCGCTGTCGGCGGCGCGCGCCGTGGTCTACAAGCGCGCCGACATGGAGCCGCTCGACCATCCGGTCGCCGAGGCGGTGGCGGTTGCCAAGAGCGAGCTTGCCCCTGGCCAGTCGCTCGGCATGATCGGCGAGAACGACTATCGCGGCTTCGCCATGACCTGGGAGGACGCGCGCGCCCGCGGCGCCCTGCCGCTCGGCCTCGCCGAACGCGCCAAGGTGGTCAAGCCGGTCAAGACAGGCGATTTCCTCACCTATGAAAATTGTGTACCCGACGATTCGATGGTGATAACCCAGATCCGCCGTCGTCTCGACCAGTCGGACGGACGGTTCGTTACGAACGCCGCCTGATCCGCTGGATTCCCGCCTGATGGACGATGTCGTAATCGGGATCGACGCCTCGACCACGGCCGTGAAAGCGATTGCCTTCACGCGCGACGGCAAGGAGCTGTTCCAGGCGCGCGAAGCCTATCCGCTTTCAAATCCCAGGCCCGGCCATTTCGAGCAGGATGCCGAACATTGGTGGACCGCGCTGCTCGGCGCCTTGAAGCAGGTCGCTGAGGCGGTTGGCGCTGCCCGGGTGGCGGCGATCGCCATCGCCCACCAGCGCGAGACATTTACGCTGATCGATCATGCCGGCAAGCCGCTTATTCCGGCGATCCTGTGGCTGGACGAGCGGGCGCGCCCGCAAGTCATCAGGCTTTCGGCGGAGCTCGGCCGCGAGACGATCCGCGACTGGAGCGGCAAACCGCCGGACCCGACGCCCGCGCTCTATGCGATCGCCTGGCTTGCCGAGCACCAGCCGCAAACGCTTGATGACGCAGCCGCACTTGTCGACGTGCATGGCTTCTTCCTCCACCGGCTGACCGGACGTCTGGTCACCAGCACGGCAAGTGCGGATCCGCTCGGGCTGCTCGACGTCAAGAATGGCACTTGGCACCCTCAGCTCGTCGAGGCCGCGGGGCTGCGCCCGGACCAGTTGCCGCGACTGGTCGCGCCCGGCGCGATCTGCGGCGGGCTTGGCGAAAGCGTGGCCCGGCTGATCGGGTTGAAGGCCGGCACGCCTGTTGTCGCCGGCGCCGGCGACGGCCAGGCGATGGGCCTTGGCATGGGCGTCTATGGCGACGGCAAAAACTACCTGTCGCTCGGCTCGGGCATCGTCAGCGGCTGTTACTCCCATGGGATCACGACTTCGGACGCGTTTCGAACGCTGGTCTCGCCGACCGGCTCGGGCTTCATGCTGGAGACCGTGCTGCGCTCGGGCATGCAACTGGTCGACTGGATCGTTCGCACCACCGGCTCGCCGTCGGCTGCAGCGCTGGAGAAAGCAGCGGTCGACGTTGCCGCCGGCAGCGAGGGCCTGCTCGTCATGCCGTATTGGGCCGGTGTCATGAGCCCCTATTGGGACGGCGCGGCGCGCGGCGCCATTGTCGGCCTGTCGCTCGACCATGAGCCGAAGCACCTTTTTCGAGCGGTTCTGGAAGGCATCGCCTTCGAGCAGGCCATCGCCAGCGAGGCAATGGAAACTCAAGCGGCCGAAACCCAAGCGGCGCAAACGCAGGCGGCGGAAACTCTGGCCGGCGGCAAACCGGCTGCGATGATCGCCGCCGGCGGCGGCACCAACTGCGCCCTGCTGATGCGGATCATGGCAAGCGTGCTCGAGCGGCCGCTCTCCGTCTCGCCGGTCAACGAAGCCGCAGCGCTCGGCGCCGCCATGCTGGCGGCTTCCGCTATCGGATGGTTTGCCTCGCCTGAAACGGCGGCTGAGGCGATGGCCGCGCCGCCGACCCAGCATGTCGACCCCGTCGACGGGCTGGTCTCCGGTTACCGTGTGCGCAAGGCAATCTACCGCGACCTCTATCAGGCGACGCGCGAGACCCATGTGCGGCTCGGTGAAGTCGGGCAGGTTTAGCGGTTGAGCAGGCCCTTGGCGGCGTCCTCGTCGGTGATCAGAACCGATATCCTGGTGTTGGCAAGCGCCGCCCGCATGATGGCGATTTTTTCCTGCCCTCCCGAAACCAGGATGATGGCCGGGATGTCCGACAGGTCCTGCAGCGGATAGGCGCAGACCCGGCGGTTGACCTCATGGTCGACGAGCCGGCCGTCGGCGTCGATGAAATGGCATAAAATATCGCCAACTGCGCCGGCCGCCTGAAGCTCTTCGAGTTCGCTGGGCTTGATGAAGCCGTAATTGGCGATCGGGCTGTCAGTGGAAAACGATCCGACGCTGAGCACGGCGATGTTTGCCCGGCGCGCGCGGAAGACGACGTCCTGAACGCTGCGCTGGCTCATGAAGGCTTCGCGCTGCTCCGGCCTGTCGGCATAGACCGGCACCGGCAGCAGAAAGCACTCGGCGCCGATCTTTTCGGCGAATTCCCAGGCGCTTTCGGTCGGGTTGAGCGGCTGGGCATGGGTGAGGCCGCCCAGCATGGAAACCACCGTCGTCCTGGCGATCGGCCGCCGCGGCAATTCACTGATGGCGAACTTCAGCGTGCGCCCCCAGCCCAGCGCGATGACATCGCCGGCATTCACATTGTCGGCCAGATAGGCGCCCGCGGCATGGCCGATCATCAGCGGCGCGTTGCTTCGGTCGGCGGCCGACGGCACCACAACGGCCTGGCTGAGCCCAAAACGCTGCTTCAGAGCCTCTTCCAGCACCAAGCATTCGACGACGCTGTCACGGATGCGGAACTGGACGACGCCCTCCTCACGCGCGGCGGACAGGATGCGATGCACCTTGATGCGGCCGATGCCGAGGATCTCCGAAATCCTCTCCTGCGTCAGACCCTCGATATAATAGTGCCACGCGGCACGGGCCTTCAGCTCGGCATCCGGGAAGCGCGAGGCCTTGTCATTCTCTGTCATCGCCATCTTTTTGCCCTCCCGCGGTCGTCCGAATCCTTAAATGCCATTCAAATGGCGTTATCCGACCAAGCGACGCGAAATTATTCTGCATGCCCGGGATTCGAGATTCAGGACATCGACAGGATACCTCTACAACGTGAGTGAAAGCCAAAATGGTCAACATTTACTTCGTCTTGGCCGTCCTGCCCTGCTCAAGCAGCCGACATGAATCCGCAGGATGAGACCGGACCTGAAAACGCGGCATTTCATGCCCTTTCGTACGGCAAACCGGCTGGCGGCGCAAACCGGCGTGGAATGATGCGGCGGGCCTTGACAATTTTCCGACGAACAGTTTAGCTGAACAAAATTGCATATCAAAGATAAATTGTTCACAGGGAGGTGCCTAGTGAACAAGAGTGAGCCGACGACGTATCGCCGGAGCGCTGATGGAGGAGACAAAATGGCTGTGAGCAACGGTGCAAGCGAGTTGAAGGCCGGCCCAAATGCACAGGCCGCGGCGGGCGCGAAGCTTTCGGCCCTGTTCGCCGGAACCATGGGACCGCTAATCGGGCTGGTGCTGCTGTGCCTTGCTCTGTCGCTGACCACCGACACGTTTCTGACTGTCCGCAACATCCTCAACGTGCTCGACCAGGTCACCGTGCTCGGCATCATGGCGATCGGCATGACGCTGGTCATCCTGATCGGTGGCATCGACCTGTCCGTCGGTTCCGTGCTGGCGCTCGCCGCCATGGTGATGGGCTTCGTCGCCCATCCCGACCACCTCAATCTCGGCATGCCTGCCGGCATCGTCACAGCGCTTGTCGTTGCTGGGCTTTGCGGGCTGGTTTCAGGCCTGCTCGTGACCGTCACCAGACTGCCGCCCTTCATCGCCACGCTGGCGATGATGTCGGTGGCCCGCGGTCTTGCCAACATGATCACCGACGGCTCGCAGATCATCGGCTTCCCCGACTGGTTCACCAGCCTGTCGATCATCCGCCATTTCGGCTTCCTGTCGGTCACCGTCGGCTTGATGATCGTTCTGGCCATCATCTTCGCGATCTTCCTGAACTATCGCGCGACCGGCCGCAGCCTCTACGCGATCGGCGGCAGCGCCGAGGTCGCCAGGCTGTCCGGCATACCGGTCAAGTCGCTGACCAACTGGGTCTACGCCGTCTGCGGCGTTCTGGCGGGGCTCGCCGGCATCGTGCTTGCGGCACGGCTTGATTCCGTCCAGCCGAGTTCCGGCTTCGGCTACGAGCTGGACACGATCGCGGCGGTGGTGATCGGCGGCGCCAGCCTGTCGGGCGGCGTCGGCTCGATCGGCGGCACCGCCATCGGCGTGCTCATCATCGGCGTGCTGCGCAACGGGCTGAACCTGCTTGGCGTGTCGCCCTTCATCCAGCAGGTGGTGATCGGCGTGGTGATCGCGCTGGCGGTGGCCACGGATACATGGCGGCGCAGAGCGCAATGAAGAGTGGGGCGCAATGAGATTCACCCGGATGTCCGGGCGAAAACGGATCGGTGATCCGAAACTGGGAGTTGTTCGGCCAAGGGGCGCCGTGATGCGCCGGCGGGACAGATTGAACATCAACGGAGGAAACACATGCTGACCAAACGTTCATTGCTGCTTGCTGCCGCGGCCGTCATTCCGCTGCTCGGACTGTCCGAGATGGCCTCGGCCAAGGAGGCCAAGAAGCTTGGTCTCGCCGTCGCCAACCTGCAGGCCGACTTCTTCAACCAGATCAAGCAGTCCGTCGAGGCCTATGGCAAGGAAAAGGGCATCGAGATCGTCACCGTCGACGCCAAGGGCGATTCGGCGACCCAGGTCAGCCAGGTGCAGGACCTGATCACGCAGAACATCGATGCGCTGATCTACATCCCGGCCGGCGCCACCGCCGCCACCGTGCCGACCAAGACGGCCAAGGCGGCCGGCATCCCGGTCATCAATGTCGACCGCAACGCTGAGGGCGCCCCCGGCGACACCTTCATCGCCACCAACAGCGTGGCATCGGCCAAGGCGGTTTGCGACTACATCGCCAAGCAGGCCGGCGGCAAGGGTGAGTTGATCATCATCCATGGCCAGAAAGGCACGACGCCCGAGGTCGACCGGTCGAAGGGCTGCGGCGAAGCGCTGAGCGCCTATCCCGACATCAAGGTGGTCGGCGAGCTGTGGAGCGAAGGCTGGCACCAGGACGAGGGCTTCAAGCTGACGCAGGACCTGTTGCAGTCGCATCCCGACGTGTCGATCGTCATCGGCCAGGCCGATGCGCTGGCGCTCGGTGCCGCGCAGGCGGTCAAGGTCGCCAATCCCGGCCACAAGGTCTGGATCGCCGGTTTCGACGGCGACGTGGCGGCGCTCAAGGCACTGAAAGGCGGCGTCTTCGACGTGACTGCGACGCAGCAGACGCAAGGCATGGGCCGGCTTTCGGTCGATGCGGCGATCAAGCTGGTGGCCGGCGAAACCGTTCCCGCAGAACAGCTGCAGGATGCGACGCTGACCACCAAGGACAATGTCGATCAGTTCATCGCCAAGCATCCTTAGTATCAGGCATCCCTGATCCCAAAAGAGTCCGGCAGTTGATGAGCGGAACGATGTCCCTGGATCCCAGCCATACGCAGACCCCGCATCTGGGGCTCTTCGTCAGCAGCCTCTGCAAGAGCTACGGGCCGGTGCAGGTCCTGGCCGATGCGAGCTTCGAAGTGCGGCCGGGAGAGGTCGTGGCGCTGCTTGGAGAAAATGGCGCCGGCAAGTCCACCGTTTCCAACATCATCGCCGGGTCGACCAAGCCCGATGCCGGCAGCATCACATGGCGGGGGAAGCCGTATTCCCCCGCCTCTCCCGCCGCGGCCATTGACGCCGGCGTCGGCATGATCCACCAGGAACTGAAGCTGCTGCCGGACCTGTCGGTTGCCGAGAACGTCTATGTCGGGCGCCTGCTGATGCGCGGCGGCCGCATCGACCGCGCGGCCATGAATGCGCGGGCATCGGCCCAACTGAAGCGGCTCGGCCTCGATGTCTCGCCGGAACGCAAGGTGGGCACGCTGCGTATCGCCGCACAGCAGCAGGTCGAGATCGCCAAGGCACTGACGCTCAATGCCGAGCTTCTGATCTTCGACGAACCGACAGCGGCACTTGGCAGCGAGGAAACGGAGCTGTTGTTCAAGCAGATCCGCAAGCTCAAGGCGGAAGGCATGTCCTTCATCTATATCAGCCACCGGCTGGACGAGGTCGCCGAGATCGCCGACCGCGTCGTGGTGATGCGCGACGGGCGCATTGTCGCCCGCCACGAGCGCGCCGACATTCCGGTGCGCGCGATCGTCGAGCAGATGGTCGGCCGCAGCGTCGAGCGGATGTTCCCGCCGCTGTCGGAACCGGGCAGCGAGGCGTTGCTCGAGGTCGAGAATCTGTCCTCGCCGGAACGTAGCTTTCAGAATGTCAGCTTCTCGGTAAGGGCCGGCGAAATCCTTGGCATCGCCGGCCTGATCGGCGCCGGCCGCACCGAACTGGTGCGGGCGATCGCCGGCGCCGATCCGATTTCCTCGGGGTCGGTGCGTATCGCCGGCAAACCGGTGCACCTCACTGGCCCGGCGGCGGCGATCAAGGCCGGCGTCGTGCTGGTGCCGGAAGACCGCAAGGCGCAAGGCGTGGTGCTCGACCAGACCATCGGCGAGAATCTGGCGATCGGCAATTTCGACCATGTCGCGCCGAATGGCTGGGTGTTTCCCAAGGCGGTGCAGAAATTCGCCGAGGCCGGCATCGGCCGGCTCGGCGTCAAGGGCCGGCCTAACCAGGCGATCAGCAAGCTTTCCGGCGGCAACCAGCAGAAGGTGATCATCGCCAAATGGATCTCACGGCCGCCCAAGGTGTTCATCCTGGACGAGCCGACACGCGGCATCGACGTCGGCGCGCGCGCCGCGATCTACGATGTCATCGCCGAACTCGCCCGCTCCGGCATGGCGGTGGTGGTGGTGAGCTCCGACCTTGAGGAAGTGCTCGGCCTGTCGCATCGCGTGCTGGTGCTGAGCCGTGGCCGGCAGCGTGGCATTCTAGACCGCAGCGAAGCGAGCAACGTCGCCGTCATGGAGCTCGCCACAAGCTGAGGGCGGCATAAAGGATCGGAATAGAGCGCAGCAGGTGGTATCCTCCCAGGCACCGGACCGCGCGGGGCGCCAGCCAGGACTGGCGCCCCTTCCTTCCCAGGGCAGCACCGGCGGCTCAACAGGAAAACATTTTCGATGAAACTATTCGATCTTCAGGGGGACGTTGCCCTCGTCACCGGCGCCGGCAGCGGCATCGGGCAAGCAATCGCCATCGGCCTGGCCGAAGCCGGCGCCGATATCGCCTGTTTTGGCCATACCTCGAAGGGCGGGCTGGACGAGACCGCGCACAGGATCTCGGCGCTCGGCCGCAAGGCATTGGTGCTGACCGGCACGGTGACGTCAGAGGCCGATTTGGCAGCGGCGATCGAACGCGCGGAGAAGGAACTCGGCCCGCTGACCATCGCCGTCAACAATGCTGGCGTCGCCGGGGCCGAGCCGGCCGAGACGCTGTCGCTGGAGAAATGGCAGAAGCTCTACGACGTCAATGTCAGCGGCGTGTTCCTGTCCTGCCAGGCCGAAGCGCGCGTAATGCTGACGCGGCGCAAGGGTTCGATCATCAACATCGCCTCGATGTCGGGCTCGATCGTCAACCGCGGCCTGACCCAGGCGCACTATAATTCGTCGAAGGCCGCCGTCATCCACATGTCCAGGAGTCTCGCCATGGAATGGGCCGATCGCGGCCTGCGCGTCAACGTCGTCAGCCCCGGCTACACGCTGACGCCGATGAACAAGCGGCCGGAGGTCGCCGACCAGGTCAGGATCTTCGAGCGCGACACGCCGATGGGGCGGATGGCGGCGCCGGAAGAGATGGTCGGCCCGACCGTGTTCCTGGCCAGCCGCGCCTCGAGTTTCGTCACCGGCATCGACTTGATCGTCGATGGCGGCTTCGTCTGCTGGTAGGAGAGAAAATGAAGCGGTTCGAGGGAAAGACGGCGGTCATCACCGGCGCCAGCGGCGGCATCGGTGCAGCCATAGCCCGGCGCTTCGCGGCTGAGGGGGCGGCTGTCGTCGTCAGCGCCATCGACGCGCGCGTCGAAGAGGTCGCCGCCGGACTGAAGGCGGAAGGCGCCAAGGTGGCATCGCTGCGCATGGACGTGACCAGGAAGGACGAGGTCGCCGCCCTCTATGATCTGGCCGAACAGCAGTTCGGCCGCGTCGACATCTCCGTGCAGAATGCCGGCGTCATCACCATCGCCAGGATCGAGGCGATGACCGAGGCCGAATGGGACAAGGTGATGGCGGTCAACACCAAGGGCGTGTTCCTGTGCTGCCAGGAGGCGATCGCGCGCATCCGCAAGCATGGCGACGGCGGCCGGCTGATCAACACCGCTTCCGGCCAGGCGCGCCAGGGTTTCATCTACACGCCGCACTATGCTGCCTCGAAATTCGGCGTCGTCGGCATCACCCAGAGCCTCGCCAAGGAAGTGGCCAAGGAGAAGATCACCGTCAACGCGATCTGCCCCGGCATCATCGACACCGACATGTGGGCCTACAACGACGCCGCATGGGGCAGACTGATGGGCGACTACAAGCCCGGCGAGTTGATGGCAGAATGGGTGAAGAACATCCCGATGGGCCGCGCCGGCAGCGGCGAGGATGTTTCGGGTCTGGTCAGCTTCCTGGCCAGCAGCGACGCCGCCTACATCACCGGCCAGACAATCAATGTCGATGGCGGCCTGATCATGTCGTGAGCAACGCGGCGGGTTCACGCGTCAATCTGCTGATATAATCGGCAGGCGGCGAAACTGCAGCCGAATTGCGCGATTCGCGCCGCGTTAGTCGTTGCGCGACATGAATGTTGGTATATATAATTTCATCCCATGAAAATGGCTTCGGCGACTGCCGAGAGCCGACAGCATGGGACCTTGATGGCTCGCAAGCTTGACGGCGCCGCAAGAGCGGCGATCGATCCGCGGATCACTGCTTCGGCAGCACGGCAGCCATGACGCGGTCGCACGACCTCTTCATCGAATTGGGCATCATTCCCGTCTGCGCCGACTTCAGCGCCGACAGCAATTTGCTGCCAATGGACTTGCGCAACGACCAGCTTTTCCAACACAATCAAAAAGACGCAAGAAGGGAACGAACGATAACTTCCACCAGAGCTTGACAGGAGCACAGGCATGTCACTTCGGAGTTTGATTTCGAGATTATCAATGGGAGCCTTAACACTTGCCGCGGCAAGTGCACTGACGCCTTCGGCCCAAGCGGCGGCGCCAGAATCGAACGACCCTATCAAGATCGCGCTGTTCGACTGGACCAGCGTCAATCTGAACGCAAAGATCCTCGGCGGCATTCTTGAAAAGCTGGGATACACGGTCGAGTACCCGACGGCCGATTATCTCTCCAGCCTGACCACCGGCCTTACCAATGGCGATCTCGCTGTCGCCATGGAATTCTGGGACACGACGGCCGGCGAAGCCATGAAGGCCTCGGATGCGACCGGGCAGACCGAACGCCTCGGCCCGCTCGGGCCCAAAGCCAAGGAGGAATGGTGGTATCCTGAATACATGAAGGAAAAATGCCCGGGCCTGCCGAACTGGGAGGCGCTGAAGGACCCGAAATGCGCCGAGGCCTTCTCGACCGCCGAAACGGCGCCGAACGGCCGCTATCTCGGCGGCCCGGTGACATGGGAAGGTTTTGACGACGAGCGTGCCGCGGCGCTGAAGCTGCCCTTCACCGTCATCCATGCCGGCACCGACGCGGCGATGTTCGCTGAGCTGGATTCGGCCTATCAGCGCAAGGCGCCGATCATGCTGTGGGTCTATTCGCCGCATTGGGCGCCGGCCAAATACAAGGGCGAATGGGTCGAATTCCCCGACTATACGCCGGAATGCTACACCGACCCGAAATGGGGCGTGAACCCCGAGGCAAAGTATGACTGCGGCAAGCCGCATGGCGAGATCTGGAAATATTCCTGGGCCGGCATGAAGGACAAATGGCCGGTCGCCTACAAGGTCGCGAAGAACTACACGATCGACACCGACGAGCTCAACAAGATGAGCGGCCAGATCGATCTCGAAGGCAAGACGCCGGAAGACGTCGCCGCCGCCTGGATCGCCGCCCACGAAGCCGACTGGAAAGCCTGGGCCGAGTGATCGCTCCAACTGGAAACTGCGAGATCCGGTCATTCATGGCCGGGTCTCTATCCCATATTCCAGAAGGACGACGGCATGGCCGATACGACTGAACAGGTGCTGCAAGCGGCAGGCACGCCAATGGATGCCCGCCCGATAAAGCTCGCCTGCCGCAACGTCTGGAAGCTGTTCGGCGCGAACGCGGCCAATTTCATCCGCCAGCGCGACGGCAAGGCCAGCATGGCGGAGGTCGCCGCGGCCGGGCTGGTCGGCGCGGTGCGCGCCGTCGACCTCGAAATCCTCCAGGGCGAGATCTTCATCATCATGGGGCTTTCGGGGTCGGGCAAGTCGACGCTGGTGCGCTGCATGTCGCGGCTGGTCGAGCCGACGCATGGCAAGGTCGAGTTCGAGGGCAAGGATCTCCTCAAAATCTCCGATGCCGCTCTGATCGAGCTGCGGCGCCACCGCATGGGCATGGTGTTCCAGAATTTCGCCCTGCTGCCGCATCTGAATGTGCTGGAGAACATCGCCTTTCCACTGGGCATACAAGGGCAGGACCGGCCGACGCGCGAGAAGCGCGCGCGCGAAGTGATCGAGCTTGTCGGCCTGCGCGGCCGCGAGCATTTCTATCCGCGTGAGCTTTCCGGCGGCCAGCAGCAGCGTGTCGGCATCGCCCGCAGCCTCGCCACCAAGCCGGAAATCTGGTTTCTCGACGAGCCGTTTTCGGCGCTCGATCCGCTGATCCGCCGCGAGATGCAAGACGAATTGATGCGGCTGCAGACCATGCTGCACAAGACCATCGTCTTCATCACCCATGATTTCGACGAAGCCATCCGGCTGGCCGACCGCATCGCCATCATGAAGGACGGCGAGGTCATCCAGATCGGCACCCCGGAACAGCTGGTGGTCAACCCGGCGACCGACTATGTCGCCGAGTTCACCCGCGACGTCGACCGCGCCAAGGTGATCTCGGCGCGAAGCCTGATGCGCGCCTGCGCCGGCGCCGAGCATGGCGGCGTGGTCGCGCCGGATGCCAAGATATCGAGTTTTTCGGCTGATATCGTCTCGGCCGGCAAGCCGTTCGCCGTCGTCAACGGCACCGGCAAGCCGATCGGCGAAGTCACGCCGCAAGCGGTGATCGATCTTCTGGCCGGCATCGAGCGTTCCGGGGCCAACGCATGACAGTGACGGCAAGCGCCAGCGAAGCGAGATCGCGGCCGGTTCAGCTCTGGCTGGTGGTCTGGGCCTGCGCCCTTGCAGCCGTGCTTGCCGTGTTCCTGCTGCAGGACAGACTGCCCTGGGCGGTCAATTATCCGGCCAGCGCAGTCGTTCCGGTCGCCGACTGGGTCAGCGCGCTGATGAGCCTGATAAAGTCGAACTTTTCCTGGCTGACGCGCTCGATCACCGCGGCGCTCGGTGTGCCGCTCGATTTTGCGCTCGGTCTGCTCGCCAAGAATTTCAAGATCGGCCATGGCGCCGACATGCTCGTCCTGCCGCGTCTGTCCTGGGTCGGTGTCTGCATCGCCGCATTCCTGGCCGGACGTGCCGCCGGCGGCTGGAAGCTCGCCGCGCTGGTCGGCGGCTGTTTCCTCTACATCGCGCTGTTCGGCCAGTGGACCAGCGCAATGCTGACGCTCGGGCTGATCTCCATCGCCGTGCCGTTCTGCATCGTCAGCGGATTGTTCGTCGGCATCTGGGCGTGGCGCAAGCCATGGGCGGAGAGGCTGCTGATCTCCCCTGCCCTCGACCTGATGCAGACCATCCCGACCTTCGCCTATCTGATCCCGATGCTTCTTCTGTTCGGCAACAGTCCGGTTTCGGCGATGATCGCGACGGCCATTTTTGCGACGCCGCCGATGGTGCGCGCGACGATGCTGGGGCTGTCGCGGGTGCCGTCCGAAATCGACGATTTCAGCGAGATGGCCGGCTGCACGGCGCGCCAGAAACTGTGGCGCGTGCTGCTGCCTTCGGCGCGTCCGACATTGATGGTCGGCGTCAACCAGGTCATCATGCTGGCGCTCAATATGGTGATCATCGCTTCGATGATCGGCGCCGGCGGCCTCGGCTACGACGTGCTGTTGGCGCTCAGGGCGCTGAAGGTCGGCGAGGCGATGGAAGCCGGCCTTGCCATAGTGGCGCTGGCAATCGCGCTCGACCGGCTGAGCCAGGCGATCGCGCGCAATCACGCGAAGGGCCATGTCTATCAGGAGGTCAGCCCGAGCTTCTGGCGGCGCTACCCCAATCTGACGCTGGCCGTCGCCATCCTTGCCGTCACGACACTGCTTGGTCTGTTCGTGCCGGCCTTCGCCGCGGTGCCGAAGGCGATCACCTTCACCACCGCGCCGATGTGGAAGACAGCGGTGAGCTGGATCACGATCAACTTCTTCGACACGATCGAAGCCTTCCGCGTGGCGCTGATCCTCAATGTGCTGAACCCGGTGCGCGCCTTCTGCGAGGGTTTTCCGTGGCTGGGCGCGGTGTTCCTGCTCGGCCTTGCCGGCTACCAGCTCGGCGGCTTGCGCCTCGCTGCCCTGGTCGCGGCGCTGACCGTCTTCTGCGCGGTGACCGGCCTCTGGGAAAAGACCATGGCGACGGTCTACCTCTGCGGCATCTCGGCCTTCATCGCCTGCCTGATCGGAATTCCGATCGGGCTGATGGCATCGCGCAGCGACCGTGTCGAGAAGATCGTCACCCCTGTTATCGACACGCTGCAGGTGCTGCCGTCGTTCTGCTTCATCATTCCGGTGGTGATGCTATTCAGAGTCGGCGACGTGACGGCGATGATCGCGACCGTCGCCTTCGCCGTGGTGCCGGCCATCCGCTACACCAATCACGGCCTCAGGCAGGTGCCACCGGCACTGATCGAGGCGGCAAAGGTGTCGGGCTGCACCAAGCGCCAGACGTTCCTGCGCGTGCAACTGCCGCTGGCGCTGCCTGAGATCATGCTCGGCGTCAACCAGACCATCCTGATGGCGCTGGCGATGATCATCATCTGCGCCATGGTCGGCACGCGCGATCTCGGCCAGGAGGTGTTCATCGCGCTGTCCAAGGCCGATTCCGGCCGCGGCATCGTCGCGGGCCTCGCCATCGCCTTCATCGGCATCGTCGCCGACCGGCTGTTCAACGCCTGGACGGCCAAGGCACGGGCAAAGCTGGGATAGCCGGAGATAGAGGCGAGAGGGCTCGTTCTCCAGCGATTCTCGAAGGCGAACTCGCCGACCTTGCCAAAGCCGGACTGCCAAAGAAACGAAAGGCTCGCAAGCGTCGGCGTAATCGTTCCAGAGTTAGAAAGGCTGAACGATGTCTCTTCCATCCTTAGCTGCTACCGCAATCGCGGTTGTGCTGGCGACAACTGCTGCTGGATCTGATGATCAGTTCGATGAGTTTGCCGTGCCTTTTAACAGCGCGGATTTGACGCTTCCGGATCAGACGCGGGACCTTGCGGCCGGACGCGAAAGCATGATGTTCAAGCCTGTTGGCGAGGGCCCTTTTCCGGCGCTCGTCATCATGCCCACCTGCTATGGACATCTCTACACTTCGAACACGTTCGATTGGGCGCGGCGTGCCGTCGAGCACGGGTACGCGGCGCTCGTCATTGATCCGCTGGCTCCGCGCGGAGTCGACGACAACTGTGTCCGGCCCTTGGCCATCCCTGCTTCTCGGCTCCTGAAGGATGCGTTTGATGCTGCCAACCACCTCCGTCGGCAGCATTTCGTCGATCCCGCTCGCGTCGCTCTGATGGGTTTTTCGCAAGGCGCGATGACAGGACTCGCCGCCGCGGGATCGAGGCGGTCGCGACCGGATGGAACCGAGCCATTTCGCGCTATCGTCTCGGTTTACCCGGTTTGTCTTTTCGCGAACTTGCTGATGCCGGGAATGCCGCATCCCGTCGACATGCACTTCATTCCGGAAAAGATCGTCATACCTTTGCTGGTTGAAATAGGCGACCAGGACACGCAGGGCGGACCGCCGATGAACGGCTGCAAGACGCTGCTCGAAGAACGGAAGGCGCAGGGGGATCCGGTCGAACACATCGTCTACCATGCGACACATGTTTGGGATCATCGGGAATTGGGCAGCGCGGGGGAGCGCATACGCGGCGTCTATGGCCAGGAGATCGTGTATCAATACAGCGCAGAGGTGACCGAACAGTCGGCGAAGGACACGTTTGCCTTCCTCGATAAGCAAATGAAGGGGCCATGACGGCATTCTCTCATTCAACGAAGATCGGCAACTACGGCTGGCAATTGGATAACACCGCGTAGATCGCGTCGTCAGCCCAAGCGCCCTTAAACCAATCAGACTGGCGGAAATGGGCCTCTTTCACGAAGCGGCGCGGCAATTGGTGCGCTCTCCATGACCGGACTAAATTTTGAGGTAATGTTTGTCTAATCTCGCACCGACGCGAGCACGAAGTCTTCGAAAACATCCATCGATACCCCATCTAGGCAGGCGTCTTTGCCCGCCGCCCCACCTTCGTCTTGCCCAAAATGCATCCCAAGCTGGCTTCATGCTGAAGCGTCCCACCGTGATTCTCGCCTTTCTCCTCATCCTTTCCGTCGCTGCTCACGCTGCCGACGGCCTGGAGCAGCGGCTTGGAAAGCTGCTTGACGAGGCCGAGCGCCTGACGCCGCTGCGCACGGTTGCCATCGCGCATGAGGGCGCGGTCGTGGCGGAGCGCGGCTATCGCGGCCACTCTCCGGCACGTCCTGCCAACATAAAATCCGCCTCCAAGTCGATCATCTCGGCGCTTGTCGGCATCGCCATCGACAAGCGCGTGCTCAAAGGCACTGACCAGAAGATCGCTCCGCTTCTTCAGGCCGACCTGCCGGCGAACGCCGATCCGCGGCTCCAGCAGGTGACGATCGGTCATCTGCTTTCCATGCAGGCAGGGCTCGGACGGACCTCCGGCCCAAACTACGGGCGCTGGGTGGCAAGCGACAACTGGGTGCGGGCAGCGCTCGCCATGCCCTTCGACGACGATCCGGGCGGCACCATGCTATATTCCACCGGCTCGACCCATCTCCTTTCGGCGATCCTGACGCGGCGGACCGGCCGCTCGACCCTGGAACTGGCGCGCGAATGGCTCGGGCCGCAGCAGGGCTTTTCCATCACCGCCTGGGACCGCGACCCACAGGGCATCTATCTCGGCGGCAACCAGATGGCCATGAGCCCGCGCTCGCTGCTGGCCTTTGGCGAGCTCTACCGCAGCGGCGGGATGAGCCGCGGCGGACGGCAACTCGTGCCGGCCGATTGGATCAAGCTCTCCTGGCAGCCACGCACCGCCTCGCGTTTCACCGGTGACGGTTACGGCTATGGTTGGTTCATCCGCCAGATCGCGGGCGAAGCGGTCTTCTACGGGTGGGGGTATGGCGGGCAGATGGTCTATGTTGTGCCCGGGCGCGCGTTGACCGTGGTCATGACTTCGGACGAAAACGGCCCCGCCGGCCGCAGCGGCCACCGCGACGATCTCCATGCCCTGCTCGGCCGGATCATTGAAGCGACGAAAGAGATGCGCGAGGCGCGCAGCAACTGACGCATGTCGCGCAAAGCTGTGTGGTGAAGAAGCCGCTACTCCGCCGCGACGCCTTTCACCTCGAGATAGGATTCCATTGAATCGTCCATCGCCTGCAGCCAGGGCGTATGGTGCAGCGGCGCCATCGTGCCGGTCATCAGCGAGCGGTAGGCGTGGTCGCGGAAACCCATGATGTCTTGCGCCTTGTGGTGCTCCCATTCCATGAAGGTCTGATTGACGGCCTCGACGTCGAAGCCCGGATAATCGGTCTGCTCCATCAACTCCCTGGTGTAGTCGCCCTGGAACCAGATCATCTGCTCGGCGTCTTCCAGCGTTTCCTCACGCGCCCGCCAGTTCCTGCCGTGTTCGGCCATCGCCTCGGCCGAAGGCAGTTTTATGCGGCCCATGATGACGTCGCGCGCGAACCAGGCCTGCGCGTCGAACATGTTGAACGTGTAGAACTGGTCCTGCATGCCGATATAGAACAGCTGCGGGTTCCTCTCCCAGACGACGCCCTCATAGAGCCCGTCCGGCCACATGCGGTTGGCGGTCTTGAGCTTCAGATCTTCGGTCAGGAATGGGAACGAGTGGAGATAGCCGGTGCACAGGATGATGGCGTCGACATCCCTGGTGCTGCCGTCCTTGAACTGCGCGGTTTTGCCGACGACCTTCTGCAGCAGCGGCACTTCCTTCCAGTTGTCAGGCCATTTGAAGCCCATCGGCTTCGAGCGGTAGCTGGAGGTGATCGATTTGGCGCCGTATTTGTAGCATTGCGAGCCGATGTCCTCGGCCGAATAGGAGCGGCCGATGATCAGGATGTCCTTATCCCTGAATTCCATGGCGTCGCGGAAATCATGGCTGTGCAGGATGCGGCCATTGAAGCTCGAAAAACCCTCGAAATAGGGGACGTTGGGCACGGAGAAATGCCCCGAGGCGACGACGACGTTGTCGAACTCCTCCGAATAGGTGACGTCGTTGCTGCGGTCATGCGCGGTGACGGTGAACTTTTTCGTCGCGTCGGAGAAGGTCACCATGCGCACCGGGCTGTTGAAGCGCACCCATTGGCGCACGTCGGATTTTTCGACGCGACCCTTGATGTAGTCCCACAGCACGGCGCGCGGCGGGTAGGAGCCGATCGGCCGGCCAAAGTGCTCCTCGAAGGTGTAGTCGGCGAATTCGAGGCATTCCTTCGGCCCGTTCGACCAGAGGTACCGGTACATCGAGCCGTGCACCGGGTCGCCATGCTCGTCGAGGCCGGTGCGCCAGGTGTAGTTCCACAGGCCGCCCCAGTCGGACTGCTTTTCGAAGCAGACGATTTCCGGAATATCCGCGCCGTTGTCGGCTGCCGACTTGAAGGCTCGAAGCTGGGCCATGCCGGACGGTCCGGCTCCGATGACGGCAACACGACTTTTCATTGCGAGCCTCCCGGTCTCATTTCCCTAACGAAACAAATTTCACTGACAGGACAGTAATTGCCCCTTCGATGCTGTCAACAGGCCTTCTGCTGAAACCACGTGCACCAGATCGGATTCTGGGCAAAACCGCTGACGGCGGAAAAATCGGAGAGCACGCTGTTCGACAAAGTGCCTTCGCAGTTGCGCTCAGGTACCCGCACCGAATATGTTCACCCCGAGTGAAATAAATCCGCAGAACCCGGGGTGGCGACATGGCGAAAAAAGCTTTCAATTCCAGGAATGGGGCAGCCCCTTCCAAGGCCAAGCCATCGCCGAAGGGCGTGGCAACGATCCGGACGCCACTAAGCCAGGACCCGCACGCCGTTCGCGACACCCGCGAAAAGGTGCTCGAGGTCGCGATCGGCCGCGAGGTGCGGGCGTTTCGCAAAAAACTCGGCATCACTGTTGCCGATCTTGCCGCTGCCACCGACATTTCGCTTGGCATGCTGTCGAAGATCGAAAACGGCATCACCTCGCCGTCGCTGACCACCTTGCAGGCGCTGTCGCGGGCGCTCGGCGTTCCGGTCACCGCCTTCTTCCGCCGCTTCGAGGAAGAGCGCAGCGCCGTCTTCGTCAGGGCCGGCGAAGGCCTCGACGTCGAGCGCCGCGGCACGCGCGCCGGCCACCAGTACAATCTGCTCGGCCATATCGGCTCCAACACCAGTGGCGTCGTCGTCGAACCCTATCTCATCACGCTGACCGAGGATTCCGATGTGTTTCCGACTTTTCAGCACGAAGGCATGGAGTTCCTCTACATGCTCGAAGGCGAGGTCACCTACCGGCACGGCAGCAACCTCTACCCGATGAAGCCCGGCGACAGCCTGTTCTTCGACGCCGACGCGCCGCACGGGCCGGAGGTGCTGACAGTCCTGCCGATGCGCTATCTCTCGATCATCTGTTATCCGCAGGGCAGCGCAGGGTGAGAGGGTTCGGACGCAAGCGAAGTCCCCTCATTGAGCCCGTGGCCGCGAAGCGGCCGGATGGAATGTTACAGGTCCAGACTAGAGCGGTTCATCGTTTCACGGAAACGCCGAACCGCTCTATCTCTTTGTTTATGCGCAATTCCCTAGGGAAAGCGCTATGCGCTTTTCCGGGAAAACCGTTTCACGCTTTTCCTGGAATTGCTCTAATGCATGTCGCGCAAAAGTGTGCAGCGGTTTTGCGATATCGACATGCATGAAACAACAACCTAAAGCGCGTCGCATGGGGCCGGTCAAATGCGACGCGCTTTAGGATGGCGGCAGGCCGAAGGCCGCAAACAAACTGGGGCCGAGCGGTGGCACATAGATCGTCAGAGCCGCGATACCGCCCTCGGCGGGCTCGATCACATGCAGCGAATGGGCTCGCCAGGCAGGGTCATTCTGGCTGCGGGAATAGACCCCGACTGCCGGCTGGGCATTGGCTCCAATGGCTACGGTGCGGAAGCCCGAAAAATTGCCCCAGATGGTCTCGAGGAAACTGCGGATCGCCGCGCGTCCACGATACCATTCCTGCCAGGGCGGCATGCGATAGGTGGCGTCCTCCCGCAGGAGTTCGATCAGGCTGTCGAGATTGGCGGCCTCCCAGGCTCGCATGTAACGTTCGAGCAGCAGGCCTTCGTCGGGGTTGGGCTTCGATCGATGGATGGGACGTCCTTGGGGATATCGCGCCGCAAGGGTTATGCGGGCCCGCTGCAATGCGCTGTTGATCGAAACCGTCGACCCGCCCAGCAATCCCGCCGTTTCGACAGCCGACCAGCCCAGCACGTCGGAAAGCAGTAGAGCGGCGCGCTGCCTGGGCGGCAGATCCTGGATCGCGGCGACGAAAGCGAGTTGGACGGCTTCGCGGGTCTCGTAGCGCGCTTCCGGACCCGGCTCACCATCAGCGCGGCCCGGTAGCTCTGCGTCCGGGTAAGGCTCCAACCAGGTGACCTCGGCTGCAGGGCCGCCTGTGGCCATCCCGTGGGAAGCCGGCCGTTCGGGCTGCTGGAGAATGCGATTCGCCCTCGACCTGGCCTTGAGCGCGTTGAGGCAAGAGTTGGTCGCGATCGTGTAGAGCCAACCGCGAACCGAACCCCGCCCATCGAACTCCGATCTTGCGCGCCAGGCGCGCAGAAGCGTGTCCTGGACAAGGTCGTCCGCCTCGTGCAGCGAGCCCATCATGCGATAGCAATGGAGCTTGAGCTCCCGGCGATGGGCAGCCGTGAACTGTTCGAAGGCCAGCCGATCGAGGATCGGCTGGCCCGGCTCACGTACCGGCTTGAGAGGTGCCTGCGAGTCTGTCATGCGGATCCGGCAATTTTGAGTTTGCATTACGCGCGTCTCAGGCGGCCGGCGCAAGTCCGCTCGCGCTCACTGCGAAGGAACATCCTTGCGATTGTTGGGTGGCGAGTGCCACCACCGCCCGTCCGACGTCGGCCGGCGTCTGCATGTCGAGGATGCCCGCGATGAACTCCATGGGCCGGACGCCCCTATAGGCCGAAATGCTCTCGATGCCGGCGTCGCCCACGCCGGTCCCTGGCATGATGCGCATAGGCGCAAGCGCCATGAAGCGCAGGTCGAGGCCGCGCCGATCCGATTCCTTCTGGCTATGACCGGCCAGGAACATCTGCATGCGTTTTGCCCCGGCATAGCCGCCGGAATTCGGTGGCCCCCCGGTCAGAGCCGCGCCGCTGGAGATCAGAACAACCCGGGCGCCCGGTTTGAGCGGACGCCGAAGCGCGGCCTTGCAAAACAGAAACGACGCCTTGACGTCCGTTTCCCAGTTTGCGGAGAACGCCTCCCAGTTCTGTTCATGTAGGGGCGCGGAGGGGGCAAGAGCACCTGCGCATATCACCAGGACGTCCGGTTCCAGCGCGGCGAAGACCTGATCGGGAGCGATGTCCACAGTTGCATCGACCGCGAACGTCTTCACGCCCGAAGTCTCCCGGGCAAATTCCGCCAGGGTCTGTTCGCTGCGGGCGACTGCGAGGACCGTCGCCCCCTCGCTGAGGGCGGCTTCTACGATCGAGCGGCCGACACCACGGCTTCCTCCAACGACGACGACATTCTGACCTTGTAACAATCTCATGGACCCACCTTGCTATCCGGGCAGCTGGACCATCCAGGCACGCCCATTGATAAGGACAGCGCAGGCGGTCTGAAATCATCGGTGCGGGGTCAAAAATCTTCTCAGGTGATCGGAAGCGCCGGTGCAAGCCTCCTTAATCCGGCCCGAAGCCGGGCGATGTCGGGCTGCCGTCGTCCAGCTTCGACAGCCATTCGACCAGCGTCGCGCGGTAGCGTGTCAGGCCTTTGTAATTGGCGAGCTCTTCGGGAAGGTCGCGGATGACGCGGTGCAGGCGCCGCGCCCATTTCGGCTGGGTCACCAGCTCGTCCATTTTGATGAGATAACAGCGGATCGGGAAGACGATGCCGTTCGAGCGCGGCAGCCGCCAGAAGCTCTGCAATTCGACACGCAGATGGACCTTGTCGCCGACGTTTTCGGGCGTCACCGTCGCCCGGTCCGGACCCCATTTGTGGTAATTTTCCGGACTGGTGTCGAGGCGCGGATTGATGGTCATCGTCCAGTTCAGCCGCCGCGCCGGCTTGCCCTGCTGGATGTTGGTGAGGAATTTTAGCGCCCGGGTGAAAATCCCCTTCTCATGCGCCAGCGGCACCGGCGCGTGCCATTCGAAGAAGTTCATGCCGATGTCGAAATCCAGCGACCAGTCGGCCTGGGTGGTGACCATGCCGGCATCCATCCACAGATTGCCGTCGCGCTGGTCGAGGATGCAGAAATCGCCCTGGCTTTGCCGCGTGATGTATTCCATCGGCCCGTAGGGCAGCGTCGAGACATCGCCGAAGGTGAAGCTGTCGTCGATGCCGAGCGGCCGGTTGATCCAGCGCCATTTGTCGCCGTCGCGCGTCAGCGTGAAATGCTCGGGATAGCCCAGCGCCTGCTGTTCCATCAGAAGTTCGAGCAGGTCCCAGCCGGCCAGCGTCATGTGCGGCAGTGACTGGCAGCGCAGCGGGTCTTCCGCCAGCACCAGCGCGCGGTCCTGCATCTCGGCGACATAGTGCTCGTCGACGTCGATCAGGTTTTCGAGCGCGCTGCCCTTCGGTCCGACGACGTGCGGCTCGATGTTGACCGCATACATGTAGCTGTCCTCGTGGAACGGGAACGGGAACCGCCTGATGTGCTCCGGGCTGTTCCTGAAGGTGAAATCGTTACGGAACGTTTCGTTACGAAAGGTGATGCCCAAGCTCGCCTCCTATCTTTCCAGAACCAGCGACCTGCCCTCGAAGCGCGAGACGCAAGGCATGATCTTCTTGCCGCAACGGTGCTCTTCGTCGCTCAGCCAGTGGTCGATGTGGATGAAGTTGCCGTCATGCGCGATGACATTGGTCTCGCACTGGCCGCAGACGCCGCCGCGGCAGAGATAGGGCGGATCGACGCCGGCGGCCTCGATCGCTTCGAGCAGGCTCTGCTGCTCGCCGACACGGATCGACTTGCCGCTCAGGGCCAGCGTCACGTCGAACGGCGCGCCGGGCTGCGGAGCGGCGAAATGCTCGAAATGCACGGTCTCCGTCGGCCAGCCCAAGGCAGCGGCGCGGTCACGCACCCAGCCGATCATGCCCGACGGGCCGCAGACGTAGAGATGCGTGCCAAGCGGCTGCGACGACAGCAGCCGGTCGAGCTCGATCCGCTCGTCGCGGTCGTCGTGATAGAGCCTGACGCGGCGGTCGTAGCGTTCTCTAAGCACATCGGCATAGGTGCCGAGCGAGGCGGTGCGGCAGGTGTAATGCAGCTCGAAATTGCCGCCTTCCGCTGCCAGCTGCGCGGTCTGCGCCATGAAAGGCGTGATGCCGATGCCGCCGGCCAGCATCAGGTGCTTCCTGGCGCGCAGGTCGAGCGAGAACAGATTGACGGGGTAGCTGATCACCATCTCCATGCCGGGCCTGACATGCCTGTGCATGAACAGCGAGCCACCGCGGCCAGCATCGTCGCGGCGCACCGAGATGGTGTACTCGCGCGTGTCAAGCGGCGAGCCCATCAGCGAATAGGGATTGAGCCTGGTCCGCTCGCCGTCGCGCATCTCCACCACAACATGGGCGCCGCCGGAGAATGTCGGCAAAAGCTGCCCGTCGCGCCGGCGGAAATGGAAGCGCGTGACAAGTTCGTTGACCGGGACGACATCGCTCACGACGACGTCAAGCTTGGTGGTGCCGGTGCTCATCGAAAGATCTCCTCCGCCGGAGGAATTTCGCTGCGGTCTTCCGCATTGATGCAGACGCCCTGGAATGCGGCGAGGCGCCTGGAATAGTGATCGCGTACCAGAAGAAGCAGGCCACAATGCGAACAGGTCGCTGGCTGCGTCGTCACGTTTTCGGTGATGCCCTTGCAATGGACGCATTGAACGCGGCGCGCCAGCGAGCCGCGATGCTCGGTCTGGATCGAGGTGTGGTCGATGCCGGCTTCGAGCGCCGCCTGCATCGCCTGGCCGATCAGCCCCTCGGTGCCGGCGAGATAGAGGCGCAGGCCCATATGCGCGTTGGCCAGCGTCTGCTTCAGCCGCGGCAGGGCGCTGGCGAAGGAAGGTCCTTGGTAGAACTGCGCCGGCTTCAGCGCTTCGAGCGCGGCGACATGCTGGCCCTCATTGCCGGGGATGAAAATAATATGGGCATCGGCAAAAAAACCGTCGGGCGCCTTGGGGGCCAAGTCCGTTATCGCCAGCGCGCCGTCTGCATCGGCCACGAAAAGATGGTGCTTGCCGGGCTGCGGCGACAGGGTTCCGTAGACCGGCCGGCTGATGATGCTTTTCGCTGCCATCCTCCCAGTATGCCTTAGCCTTTTGCCGTGCGCTTGGTCTTCTTCGGATCGTCGAATGGAAGCGGCTCGGCCGTTGCGCTGATGGCGCCGCTCTGGTTGCGGATCTCGAGCCTGGTGCCCTGGACGGCACAATCGACATCGAGCCGGGCAATGCCCATCGATTTCTGGACCAGCGGCGAATACATGGCGCAGGTCACCACGCCGACCCTTTTGCCGTCGCGATAGACCGGTGCGCCCTCGTCGGCCGGCTCCTTGCCTTCGAGCAGCACGCCGAAGATCTTGAAGCGTTCCTTGCCCTTGAGGCGGTAGTGCTCCTCGGCGCCGCGAAACCCTGTCTTGCCGGGGCTGACGGTAAAATCGAGGCCGAGTTCCCACAGCGTGTCGCCGGGGCCTTCGTTCTCGAACGGATATTTCTGCGAATTGTCGTAGGGGTAGAACAGGAGGTAGCTCTCGACGCGCAGCATATCGAGCGTGGTGAACCGGCACGGGATGATGCCGGCGCTCTTGCCCTCGTCGAGGATGGTGTCCCAGATCGTGCCGGCATCCTGGCCACGGCAGAAGATCTCGTAGCCGCGTTCGCCGGTGTAGCCGGTGCGTGAGATCATCACCGGAAGACCGAACAGCCGGGTCTGCATGTGATGGAAATAGGCGAGGTCGCGTATGCCAGGCACATGCTTGGCCAGGTAGTCGACTGATATCGGTCCCTGCAGCGAAAGGTCGTGCAGATTGTCGTCAAAGCGCAGCGAGACATCGCGGCCCATGGCGGCGCGCTGCAATTCCTCATGGCCGGTGCCCGAACCATGCACGACCATCCAGGCATTCGGACCGGTGCGGTAGAGAATGCAGTCGTCGGTGAACTTGCCGGCCTCGTTGAGCATGCAGGCATAAGCCGACTTGCCGGGATATATTTTCTCGACGTCGCGCGTCGTGGCGAGGTCGATCAGGTGCGAGGCATGCGGCCCGGTGATGTGGACCTTCTTGAGGCCCGACACGTCCATCAGCCCGGCCTTGGTGCGGATGGCGATGTACTCCTCGTCGGCGTCCTTGTCGTAGGTCCAGGCAGTGCCCATCCCGCTCCAGTCTTCGAGCTTCGAACCGAGCGTACGATGGCGATCCGCCAAGGTCGAAAATCTCCAGGATGCGGTCATGGACTTGCTTCTCCTCACAAGATTGCCGGCGTTCGCCGCTCAAGGGCACTGAGGCCATGCGACGGTCCGGGCCATATTGACTCAAAACTCCAAAAGCGCGCAATACTAAGATGCAAAAAGTTTTACTGAGAGGCAAGGAACGCAACTGAACGGAGGGAACATGCAATGGAAGGGAATCTCAACGCTCTAACGACCATTTTCACGGAGTTCTATTACTGGGTGACCATCGTCATGATGTTCCTGATCCATGTCGGGTTCTGCATGTACGAGGTCGGCGTGTCGCGTCGGCGCAATCATCTGAAAACGCTGATGAAAAACGCGATGGCGATTCCGCTCGTCACGATCACCTTCTATTTTTTTGGCTGGTGGATCTATTTCGGCTTCCCCAACGGGCCGGGCATCGCCGGCGGACTTGTCACGGCGCCATTTGCCGAACCATGGAATCCGCTGATGGGCACCCATCTCTCCGGTGTCAATCCGGGCGAGACGGGGGTCACCCCTACCGACGCGGCGCTGTGGCATCGCCTCAACGGCGTGTTCTGGGGCGCCTTTCTGCTGTTTTCCATCACGACGGCGTCGATCATCTCGGGCTCGATCATAGAGCGCGCGCGCTCTGGCGCGTTCTGGATCGTCGCGGTGCTGATCGGCTCGGTCCTGTGGATCCTCGACGCGTCCTGGGGCTGGCATCCGCAAGGCTGGATGGTGAAATTGTGGGGCTATCACGACGCCTATGCATCGGGCGTCGTGCACGCAATCGCCGGCGGAGCGGCGCTCGCCTTTCTCATCGTGCTTGGGCCGCGCATCGGCAAATTCAGGCCCGACGGCACGGCCCGCGACATCCCGCCCCATAATGTCTGGCTGGTCACGATCGGCCTGTTCCTGATCTTCACCGGCTTCTGGGGCTTCTATGCCGCGTGCAACATTCCGCTGATCAGCCCGGCCACGATTGCCGGCCAGATCACCGGCGAGACCTGGACGGCGACCAATATCTATCTCGCGCCGACCACGCTCTCGGCGGTCACCTTCAACTTCTTGATGTCGCTGTCGGGCGGTATGCTGGCCGGCTACATCGTCTCGAAAGGCGACCCTTTCTGGACGTTCTCTATGGGGCTTTGCGGCATCATCTCGGCGTCTGCCGGCAACGACCTCTATCACCCGATCCAGGCGATGCTGATCGGCGCGATCGTCCCGAGCATCTGCTACAAGCTGCACTATTTCGTCGAGCGCCGCTTCAAGATCGATGATGCGGTCGGCGCCGTTGCGGTGCACGGTTATGGCGGCTTTCTCGGGGTCGTGGTGGCGGGCTTCATGCTGTGGGGACAGCCGTCCTCGCCCTATGAGGGCTTCGCGCACATCAACCCGCTCGGCAATTTCGCTGGTGCGGTGCTGATGTTCGTGCTCGGCTTCGTCCCCACCTTCGTCGTCTGCAAGATCCTCAACAGCATGAACCTCCTGCGTGTACCGAAGAAGGTCGAACTCGAGGGCGTCGACTTTGCCCTCAACCATGCGTTCGAGGGGTCGGTCCGCGAACTGGGAACCGCCGAAAAGGCCATGATCAAATAGTCAACCGACAGGTAGTCAAACGACAGGGAGAACCGCAATGTCGACCAATGGAATGGAAAGCTGGGCCGTGGACCTCAAGGACGTCGGCGCGATCTACCCTTTCCAGGGTTCTGAAGTGGTGATGGTGATCGTCGGCCTCGCCTTCTGGATCGGGTGGCACGTCCTCCAGACGCGCCAGGAGAACGCTGAGATCGAGGCCGATGTGGCGGTGGATCGCAGCGGCGAGGAGACCAGAAAGGCGATCGATCGCCATTAGACCGGAATAAGGTCGTCTGGCGCGTCATTTGCGCCGGACGACTTGTCCAGCATGAAAAAAACTTTCATATGAGTTGAATTCTATTTATGAAGCTGGTAGCACCGAAATCATAGCTTACCGCGGGAGCCTGACATGTGCGGAATCGTCGGATTGTTTTTGAAGGACAAGTCGCTCGAGCCCCAGCTCGGCTCGATGCTTTCGGAGATGCTGATCTCGCTCAGCGATCGCGGTCCCGACAGTGCCGGCATCGCCATCTATGGCACGCCATCCGGCAACGAGGCCAAGATCACCATGCAGTCGGCAAAACCGGAGCAGGATTTCCGCAACCTTGACGCCGAACTCGCCAAGGCGATCGGAGCGCCGGTAAGCATCGCAGTGAAATCGACGCATGCAGTGGTCAGGACCGCGCCTGCCAAGATCGACGAAATGCGCGAGGCGATCCAGGCGCTGCGCCCCGACATCCGCATCATGGGCGCCGGCGAGGTCGTCGAAATCTACAAGGAAGTCGGCTTGCCCGAAACGGTGGTCGATCGCTTCGACGTGCGCAGCATGACCGGCACGCACGGCATCGGCCATACTCGCATGGCGACGGAATCGGCGGTGACGACGATGGGGGCGCATCCGTTCTCGACCGGCGCCGACCAATGCCTGGTGCATAATGGCTCGCTTTCCAATCACAACAATGTCCGCCGCGAGCTGATCCGCGAAGGCATGAAATTCGAGACCGAGAACGACACCGAAGTCGCGGCCGCCTACCTCTCCTCGCAGATGGCGCATGGCAAGAATCTCGGCGAGGCGCTGGAAGGCACGCTGAGCGACCTCGACGGCTTCTTCACCTTCGTCGTCGGCACCAAGAACGGCTTCGGCGTGGTGCGCGATCCGATCGCCTGCAAGCCTGCCGTCATGGCCGAGACCGACCAATACGTCGCCTTCGGCTCGGAGTATCGTGCGCTGACCAAACTGCCCGGCATCGACAATGCGAGGGTCTGGGAACCCGAGCCTGCAACCGTCTATTTCTGGGAGCATTGAGTTCATGCCGGCAATCAACGTCTCCAAGGCACTCGACCAGAGCCATGCATCAGGGGTGTTCGACCTGGCCGAGATTCCGCTGCGCGAGCTCAACCAGGCGCTTCACGATTTGCCTCCCGGTTCGAACCAGACCGCCTTGGAAGTGCTCAATCCGAAAGGCAGCCATTCGGTGGCGGTCGGCGTCGACCAGCCGGTTACCGTCGATGTCCGCGGCAGCGTCGGCTATTATTGCGGCGGCATGAACGACGGCAGCGCCATCACGGTGCATGGCTCGGCCGGACCCGGCGTCGGCGAAAACATGATGTCGGGCTCGATAACGGTCAAAGGCGACGCCAGCCAATATGCCGGCGCCACCGGCAGGGGCGGGCTGCTGGTCATCGAGGGCAACGCGTCGTCGCGCTGCGGCATCTCGATGAAGGGCATCGACATCGTCGTCCACGGCAATATCGGCCATATGTCGGCCTTCATGGCGCAGTCCGGCAATCTGGTGGTGCTGGGCGATGCCGGCGATGCGCTCGGCGATTCCATCTACGAGGCGCGGCTGTTCGTGCGCGGCAAGGTCGGCAGCCTCGGCGCCGACTGCATCGCCAAGGAGATGCGGCCCGAGCATCTGGCATTGCTGCAGGACCTGCTCGACCGCGCCGGGGTGACCGGCGTCAAGGCGGCGGAGTTCACGCGTTACGGCTCGGCGCGCACCCTCTACAATTTCAACATTGACAACGCCGAGGCGTATTGAGGCTCAATGACCTATCGCAACCCGCCGACGACGCCGCGCAAATCCGCGACCTTCGACGACTACACGCTTTCCGAGATCCGTCGCGCCGCTGCGACCGGCATCTATGATATCCGCGGCGCCGGCGCCAAGCGCAGGCTGCCGCATTTCGACGACCTGCTTGTGCTCGGCGCCTCGATCTCGCGCTATCCGCTTGAAGGCTATCGCGAGCGCTGCGACACCAGTGTCGTGCTGGGCTCGCGCCATGCGAAAAAGCCGATCGAGCTGAAAATCCCGATCACCATTGCCGGCATGAGTTTTGGCTCGCTGTCCGGCCCGGCCAAGGAAGCGCTCGGCCGCGGCGCGACGCTGTCCGGCACCTCGACGACGACCGGCGACGGCGGCATGACCGAGGAAGAGCGCGGCCATTCCAAGACGCTGGTCTACCAGTACCTGCCGTCGCGCTACGGCATGAACCCGCGCGACTTGCGCCGGGCGGATGCGATCGAGATCGTCGTCGGCCAGGGTGCCAAGCCCGGTGGCGGCGGCATGCTGCTTGGCCAGAAGATCTCCGACCGTGTCGCCGAAATGCGCACGCTGCCCAAGGGTATCGACCAGCGCTCAGCCTCACGCCATCCCGACTGGACCGGGCCCGACGATCTCGAAATCAAGATCCTGGAACTGCGTGAAATCACCGACTGGGAAAAGCCGATCTACGTCAAGGTCGGCGGCGCGCGGCCCTATTACGATACAGCCCTTGCGGTGAAATCAGGCGCCGATGTCGTCGTGATCGACGGCATGCAGGGCGGCACCGCCGCAACCCAGGAAGTGTTCATCGAGAATGTCGGCCAGCCGACGCTTGCCTGCATCCGGCCGGCGGTGCAGGCACTGCAGGATCTCGGCATGCATCGCAAGGTGCAGCTGATCATCTCCGGCGGCATCCGCAACGGCGCCGATGTCGCCAAGGCGCTGGCGCTCGGCGTCGACGCGGTGTCGATCGGCACCGCCGCACTTGTCGCGCTCGGCGACAACGATCCGCGCTGGGAGGCGGAGTACAACGAGCTCGGCACCACCGCCGGCGCCTATGACGACTGGCACGAGGGCCGCGATCCGGCCGGCATCACCACGCAGGACCCCGAGCTGATGAAACGGCTCGATCCGATAGCGGCCGGGCGACGGCTGGCCAATTATCTCAAGGTGATGACGCTGGAGGCGCAGACGATCGCCCGCGCCTGCGGCAAGAACAGCCTGCACAATCTCGAGCCCGAGGATCTCGTCGCGCTGACGATCGAAGCCGCCGCCATGGCCGGCGTGCCGCTGGCCGGCACCAACTGGATACCGGGGAAGAACGGCTTCTGATACCAAACTACCAAATACCAATAAGCGAGGAACTATAATGGGGAACGATCTCGCCGCCTTCGCCAAAGGGAACGGCGTCAAATATTTCATGATTTCCTACACCGACCTGTTCGGTGGACAGCGCGCCAAGCTGGTGCCGGCGCAGGCCATCGCCGACATGCAGAAGGACGGCGCCGGCTTTGCCGGCTTTGCCACCTGGCTCGACCTGACGCCGGCGCATCCAGACATGCTGGCCGTGCCGGATCCGGATTCGGTCATCCAGCTGCCGTGGAAGCCGGAAGTCGCCTGGATTGCCGCCAATTGCATGATGGACGAAAAAACGGTCGCCCAGGCGCCGCGCAACACGCTGAAGCGGCTGATTGACGAGGCGGCGGGCGACGGCATGCATGTCAAGACCGGCGTCGAGGCCGAATTCTTCCTGATCTCGCCGGACGGCAACACGATTTCCGACGAATACGACACGGCGTCAAAGCCCTGCTACGACCAGCAGGCGGTGATGCGGCGCTATGATGTCATCGCCGAGATCTGCGACCACATGCTGGCGCTCGGCTGGGGCGCCTACCAGAACGACCATGAGGACGCCAACGGCCAGTTCGAGATGAACTGGGCCTTCGACGATGCGCTGGCGACCGCCGACAAGCATTCCTTCTTCAAGTTCATGGTGAGGTCCGTTGCGGAAAAGCACGGCCTGCGCGCCACCTTCATGCCAAAACCATTCCCGGGCCTGACCGGCAATGGCTGCCACGCCCATATCTCGGTGTGGGACAAGGACGGCAAGACCAATGTCTTTGCCGACAACGCCATGGAGCTCGGCCTGTCGGCGAAGGGCAGGAATTTTCTCGGCGGCATCATGAAGCATGCCTCGGCGCTTGCCGCGATCACCAACCCGACCGTCAATTCCTACAAGCGCATCAATGCGCCGCGCACCATTTCGGGCGCCACCTGGGCGCCGAACTCGGTGACCTGGACCGGCAACAACCGCACCCATATGGTGCGCGTGCCCGGCCCCGGACGCTTCGAGCTGCGCCTGCCCGACGGCGCGGCAAACCCTTATCTGCTGCAGGCGGTCATCATCGCCGCCGGCCTCGACGGCATCCGCTCGAAGGCCGATCCCGGCAAGCGCTACGACATCGACATGTACCAGTTCGGGCATACGGTGGAGGGCGCGCCGAAGCTGCCGCTCAACCTGCTCGATGCATTGCGCGAGTTCGACAACGACAAATCGCTCAAGGCGGCGCTGGGTGAGGAATTCTCGTCGGCTTATCTAAAGCTGAAGCATCAGGAATGGAATTCCTATGCTTCCCACTTCACCCAGTGGGAGCGCGACCACACGCTGGATATCTAGAGCATCGGACCGAAAAGTGTGAAGCGGTTTTCGGACGATTCCGATGCGTCAAGAATGGTCCTGCGCGGCGCGAGCGACCTCGGAATAGAGTCATGAAATACTCGATCTTCTCCCTCGCCCGTGCGGCATTTTCCGGTCACAAGAATTGGCAGCGCACCTGGCGCGACGCCAGCCCGAAGGACCGCTACGACGTGGTGATCATCGGCGGCGGCGGCCACGGCCTGGCGACGGCATGGTTCCTCGCCAGCGAATACGGCATCAGGAATGTCGCCGTGCTCGAAAAGGGCTGGATCGGCTCCGGCAATGCCGGCCGCAACACCACCATCATCCGCTCCAATTACGGGCTGCCCGGCAATACCGGCTTCTACGAGCTGTCGATGAAGCTCTGGGAGCGGATGGAGCAGGACCTCAACTACAACACGATGGTCAGCCAGCGCGGCGTCATCAACCTTTACCATTCCGATGCGCAGCGCGACGCCTATGCGCGGCGCGGCAACACGATGCGCATCAACGGCATCGATGCCGAACTGCTCGACCTTGCCGCGGTCAAGAAGATGATGCCGTTCCTGAACTTCGACAATGCCCGCTTTCCCGTGCAAGGCGGCCTGCTGCAGCGGCGCGGCGGCACGGCACGCCACGACGCCGTGGTCTGGGGCTACGCCCATGCGGCGAGCGCGCTCGGCGTCGACATCATCCAGAACTGCGAGGTGACCGGCTTTGGGCGCGACGCCAACGGCAAGGTGACCGGCGTCGAGACATCGCGCGGCGCAATCGGCGCCGGCAAGGTCGGCATGGCCGTCGCCGGCAGTTCGTCGCGCGTCGCGGCGTTGGCTGGCCTGCGGCTGCCGATCGAGAGCCATGTGCTGCAGGCCTTCGTTTCCGAGGCGATCAAGCCGCTGATCCCCAATGTCATGACCTTCGGCGCCGGCCATTTCTATGTCAGCCAGTCGGACAAGGGCGGGCTGGTCTTCGGCGGCGATATAGACGGCTACAATTCCTATGCCCAGCGCGGCAACATGCCTGTGATGGAAGACGTCTGCGAGGGCGGCATGGCGCTGATGCCGATGATCGGTCGCGTGCGCCTGTTGCGCCAATGGGGCGGCATCATGGACATGTCGATGGACGGCTCGCCGATCATCGACAAGACGCCGGTGGACGGGCTCTATCTCAATGCCGGCTGGTGCTATGGCGGCTTCAAGGCGACGCCCGGCTCCGGCCTTGTCTTTGCCCATCTTCTGGCCCGCGACGAACTGCACAAGGAGGCGGCGCGCTTCCGCCTCGACCGGTTCCGGCGGGGCGCGATGATCGATGAAAAGGGCGTCGGCGCCCAACCGAACCTGCACTGAGGACGGTCCGAAAAGCATGCGTATTGTCTGTCCCTTCTGCGGCGAACGCGAACTCGGCGAGTTCACCTGTCTCGGCGACGCCAAGCCGCTGCGGCCGGCTGCCGGCGCCTCGGAAGACGAGGTCTTCGACTATGTCTATTTACGCGACAACATTGCCGGCGAGACCAGCGAACATTGGTACCATGGCGGCGGCTGCCGGGCCTGGCTGAAGATCACCCGCAACACGCTGACGCACGAGATCTCCTCGGTCGAGCCGGCGGCGGGCGTGGGTGCAAGGCAGGTGGCAAAATGAGTATTCTTAGCCAGCTCAGCGCTGCCGCGAAGAACGCGAGGCCCCTACCTCCCCCTTGTGGGGAGGTCGGACCGCAGGTCCGGGTGGGGGTCGGCGCCGCGGGGGGCCCCCCCCCCGGGGGGCCGCGCCCCCCCCCCCCCCCCCCCGCGCCCGCGGGGGGGCGCCGCCCCCCCCCCCCCCCCCCCCCCCCCCCCCCCCCCCCCCCCCCCCCGCGGGGGGGGGGGGGCGGGCCCGCGGGGGGGGGGGGGGCGCCCCCGGCGCCGCACCCCCACCCCGCTGCTTCGCAGCGACCCTCCCCACAAGGGGGAGGGTTAGGGGCAGCGCGACGCTCCTGCATGAAGGCCGGCAACCGTGATCACCAGCCAGCCCCATCGTCTCACATCGGGCGGTCTCATCGACCGCTCGGCGCCGCTGAACTTTCGCTTCGACAGCAAAACCTTTGCCGGCTTCCAGGGCGACACGCTTGCCTCGGCGCTGATCGCCAATGGCGTCAAGCTGGTCGGCCGCTCGTTCAAATACCACCGGCCGCGCGGCATCCTGACCGCGGGCTCGGAAGAACCCAACGCACTGGTCGAGCTGCGCACCGGAGCCCGGCGCGAGCCCAACACCAAGGCGACCACCGCCGAGCTTTATGACGGTCTGGAAGCCGCCAGCCAGAACCGCTGGCCGTCGCTGCGCCACGATCTGATGGCGGTCAACCAGCTGTTCTCACCGATCTTCGTCGCCGGCTTCTACTACAAGACCTTCATGTGGCCGGCAAAATTCTGGGAAGCGGTCTACGAGCCGGCGATCCGCCGCGCCGCGGGTCTCGGCCGCGCCGCGGGCGTTGCCGATCCTGATCATTACGACAAGACGTGGGCGCATTGCGACGTGCTGATCGCCGGTTCCGGCCCAGCCGGGCTGGCGGCAGCACTTGCCGCCGGCCGATCTGGTGCCCGCGTCATCCTGTGCGAGGAAGATTTTGCGCTTGGCGGCCGCCTGCTTGCCGACGGCGGCACGATCGACGGGGTGCCCGCAGCCGAATGGATTTCGCGCACGCTGGCCGAGCTCGCCTCGCTGCCGGACGTCCGCATCATGACCCGCACGACGCTGTTCGGCGTCTATGATGGCGGCACCTATGGCGCGATCGAGCGGGTCAACGACCACCTGCCCTCCCCGCCAGAGCATCAGGTGCGCCAGCGGCTGTGGCGGATCGTGGCAAAGCGCTCGATTGTTGCCGCCGGCGCCATCGAACGGCCGATCGTTTTTGCCGGCAACGACACGCCCGGCGTGATGATGGCTTCGGCGATGCGGACCTATATCGCGCGCTATGCGGCAACCCCGGCGAAGAGGATTGCGCTGTTCACCAACAATGAGGATGGCTGGCGCACGGTCGAGGCGGCACTCGACGCCGGATTGCAGATCGCTGCCGTTGTCGATGCGCGTCCGGACGTATCGGCCGCGCATCGCGCGCTTGCCGCCAAGGCCGGCTTTGCCGTTTTGAACGGTTTCGTCAGCGGGGTGGACGGCGGCAAGGACGGTGTCAGGAAAATCTCGGTGGCGCTCGCCGGCGGCGCACGCGCCGAGGTCGAAGCCGACGGGCTTGCCGTTTCCGGCGGCTGGAACCCGGCGGTCGGGCTGACTTCCTACCATCGCGGCCGGCCGAAATGGCAGGACGACATATCCGCCTTCGTGCCGGACGGCGCGCCTCCCGGCATGGTGGCCGCCGGTGCCGCCAACGGCGCTTTTGGGCTCGGCGCCTGCCTGCGCCAGGGATTCGCCGCCGGTGCGGCGGCAGCGCAGAGTGCCGGACACAGCGGCAATGCCGGCGCTCCGCCAGTCGCCGAAGACGAAGCTTTTTCGCTGACCCCGCTCTGGCATATTGCCGGCAAAGGCAAAGCCTTTGTCGACTACCAGCATGACGTCACCGCTGCGGACATCGAACTGGCGCAGCGCGAAGGCTTTGAGTCGGTCGAGCACCTCAAGCGCTATACGACGCTCGGCATGGCGACCGACCAGGGCAAGACCTCGAATGTCGCCGGCCTCGCGATCATGGCGGCGCTGTCAGGAAAATCCCTTCCCGAGACCGGCACGACGATCTACCGTCCGCCCTATGTGCCGGTCGCCATCGGCGCGTTTGCCGGCCATCATCGCGACGAAAACTTCCATGCGACAAGGCTGACGCCGTCGCATCACTGGGCAGCCGAACAGGGCGCGGTGTTCGTCGACACCGGCTTGTGGAAGCGCGCGCAATGGTATCCGCGCGCCGGCGAGAAGGACTGGCTGGAAACGGTCACCCGCGAGGTCAAGGCGGTGCGCGGCGGTGTCGGTTTTTGCGACGTCTCGACGCTCGGCAAAATCGACGTGCACGGACCGGATGCCGGCGCCTTCCTCGACCGCGTCTACATCAACACTTTCTCCAACCTTGCTGTGGGAAAAGCCCGCTACGGGCTGATGCTGCGCGAGGACGGCATGGTCTACGACGACGGCACCACGTCGCGGTTGGCCGAGGACCACTATTTCCTGACCACCACGACCGCCAAGGCCGGGCCGGTGATGCAGCATCTCGAATTCTGCCGGCAGGTGCTGTTTCCTCAATTCGACGTGCAACTTACGTCAGTCTCCGACCAGTGGGCGCAATTCTCGATCGCCGGGCCGAGCGCACGGGAGTTGCTGAAACAGATCGTTGATGATTCAGAGGACCTTTCGAACGAGGGCTTTCCATTCATGGGCGCGCGGGAGGTATCCCTTCGCGGCGGCATCGGGGCGCGGCTGTTCCGCATTTCGTTCTCCGGCGAGATGGCGTTCGAGATCTCCGTTCCGACCTGCTACGGCGACGCGCTGGTGCGCAACCTGATGATAGCCGGCAAACAATTCGGCGCCACACCCTATGGCACCGAGGCGCTTGGCGTCATGCGCATCGAAAAGGGCCATGTCGCCGGGCCCGAGCTGAACGGCACGACGACCGCGGCCGATCTCGGCTTGGGCAAGATGATGTCGACCAAAAAGGATTTTATCGGCCGCGTCATGGCCGGACGCGAGGCGCTGGTCGCACCGGACCGGCAGGTCGTGGTCGGCATCAAGCCGACGGACAGAGCGCGCCGCCTGCGCTCCGGCGCGCATATCATTCCGAAAGCCGAGGTACCGGGTTCCGCCAACGACCAGGGCTATGTCACCTCGGTCTGTTTCTCGCCGACGCTTGACCAGTGGATCGGGCTGGCGCTTGTCGAGCGCGGCCGCGAGCGCATCGGCGAGATCGTCCATGCGCATGACCCGCTGCGCGGTGAAGACTATGATGTCGAGCTGTGCAATCCCGTCTTCTACGATCCGGATGGAGGGCGCCAGCGTGGCTGAGTTTTCGTGGCTTTCTCGCAGTCCGCTGGAGCACGCACTTGTCGTGGGCGCCCATGGCGCGCGCGACGTCGCGTCGGGCATTTCCCTCAGTGAAGTTCGCAATTTCGACCTGATCCAGGTGATGGCGCGGCGCGGCAAAGGGGCGGAACTGGCAAACGCCGCCAAAGCCCGCTTCGGCATGGCGGCTCCGGACGCGCCCAAGGCGGTGCAAGCTGCGGACGCTGCGCTCATCTGGTCGGGACCGGACCAGTTCCTCGTCCTGTCCAAAGGCGGCAAGCACGTGATGGACATTTTGAGACAGGCGTTCTCGCAATCCGCCTCGCTGTCGGACCAATCGCATGCGCGCGCCCTGATCAGCGTCTCGGGAGCCAAGGCGCGCGCCATGCTGGCGAAATTGTCATCGATCGATCTGCACCCGACGGCGTTTCCGATCGACGCCGCTGCCACCACATCGATCGACCACACCGGCGTCAATCTCTGGCGTGGCAATGATCGGCCGGACGGGCAGCCGGTGTTCAATCTTCTGGTGTTTGCAAGTTTCGCCGAAAGCCTGTGGCACACGATGCTCGACGCAGCCGCCGAGTATGGCGTCGACATCGGGTATTCCGAGGAGTTGGGGTAGCGGTTGCCTCTTCCCTTCTCCCCTTGTGGGAGAAGGTGGATTGGCGCGCAGCGCCAAGACGGTTGAGGGGTGTTGGACGGAGTGCGGCCGATGCCAAGCTGGAGCACCCCTCATCCGACCGAGCTTCGCTCGGCCACCTTCTCCCACAAGGGGAGAAGGGGGAGCCCCACCACCTTCGCCTTGCCAAACCGACACGCACTGCTATTCTTGCTGATAAAATAATTTTACGGACAGGCAAACTTGTTTCTTGAGACCCGGGTCGAGATGAGCCAGTCGCCCTACCCCGCCGTCGCTGCCGGACCGCCTCGACCGAGCCTAATCCTGCGGCCCGGCGAGATCGCGCTGCCCGCCGGCATGGAGCGCTATTCCGTTCAAGGCAATGGCGCGGTGCTCATCGATGTCGAGGCCGGCGATACCATCATCGTACGCAACGTCGAAGGCGGCCAAGCCTGCGAGCTCTTGGCATGGGACAAGAGCGGCGTGACTGATGCCGGCATTTTCGGCGAGAAATCGAACAGCAATGCCGCCGGCACCAAGGCGTTGCTGGCCAATGGCGACGACAGCCTCGCGTCCTTGCGCCGGGGGCTCGAGCGACGCCAGGTGCAGCTCGATCAGCCAAAGGCGGCTCGCATCTTCGGCGGCGCCACCCCTGCCGGCACCGAACAGGGTTTTGCCGTCGCGCGCGACGCCTCGATGCTGATCGCCGCCCCGGGCGGGCCGATGCCGGTCGACGGCCACGACACTGCAACGCCGCTCGGCGTCATCGTGCGCCGCGCCACGATCCGTCCGGCGGCGAAGTCCAGGCTTGGCGACCCGCTGGCCGACCCGGTGCTCGATTTGCGCGTCCATTCGGCGACCGCGGAAGCCTACTTCGTCAGGGCGGGTGACTATCTGCAGATCATCGATGTCGACGGGCGGCAATGCACCGACTTCCAGTGCTTTTCGGCGCGCAAGCTCGACAAGGGACGCGACCATCCGCTCGACGTGACGACGACCCGCACGCTGATGGGTTCGAGCTATCCGATGCCAGGCCTGCATTCGAAATATTACGACCAGGACATGGAGCCGCTGGTCGAGGTGGTGCAGGACACCTGCGGCCGGCACGATGCGTTCGCGCTCGCTTGCGCCGCCAAATATTACGACGACATCGGCTATCCCGGTCATCCCAACTGCTCGGAGAATTTCAACCGTGCGCTTTCCGACAAGGGTGTAACTCCTCGCGCGGGCTGGATGGCGATCAATTTCTTCTTCAACACGGCGATCGACGCGCACGGCGTCATGGTGTCGGACGAGCCATGGTCGCGGCCGGGCGACTATGTGCTGCTGCGGGCGCTTACCGACATCGTTTGCGTGTCGTCCGCCTGTCCCGACGACACGACGCCGGCCAATGGCTGGAACCTGACCGACATCCATGTGCGGACCTATTCCGGTAAGCATAAATTCTCGCGAGCGATCGCGAGACGCATGACGCCCGATTCGGAACCGAAAATGACCCGCGAGACATCATTTCATTCGAGCTTTGCCAAGCACACCCGCAACTTCGTCGAGTACAGGGGTTATTGGCTGGCCAATTCCTTCGCAAAAGAGGGCCCTATCGACGAATACTGGGCCTGCCGGCGGGATGCCGTGATCATGGACCTGTCGCCGCTGCGCAAATTCGAGGTCACCGGCCCGGATTCCGAAGCGCTGCTGCAATACACGCTGACCCGCGACATCAAAAAACTCGGCGTCGGCCAGGTCGTCTATTCCGCCATGTGCTACGAGCATGGCGGCATGATCGACGACGGCACGCTGCTCAGGCTCGGCAAGGACAATTTCCGCTGGGTCGGCGGCGACGATCTGTCCGGCGAATGGCTGCGCGACACGGCGACGAGCCTCGGCCTCAACGTGCTGGTGCGCTCGTCGACCGACCAGATGCACAATGTCGCCGTGCAGGGACCGAAGAGCCGCGACATCCTGAAGGAGATCATCTGGACTTCGCCGCTGCAGCCGTCGATCGAGGAGCTCGAATGGTTCCGTTTCGCCGTCGCCCGCATCGGCGGCGGCAACGGCATTCCAATCGTCGTCTCGCGTACCGGCTACACCGGCGAACTCGGCTACGAGATCTGGTGCCATCCCCGCGACGCCGAGAAGGTGTTCGACGCCATCTGGGAGGCCGGCCAGCCGCACGGCTTGAAGCCGATGGGACTGCTGGCGCTCGACATGGTGCGCATCGAGGCCGGGCTGATCTTTGCCGGCTATGAATTTTCCGACCAGACCGACCCGTTCGAGGCCGGCATCGGCTTCACCGTGCCGCTGAAGAGCAAGACCGACGATTTCATCGGCCGCGAGGCGCTGATCCGGCGCAAGGAAAACCCGCAGAAGAAACTGGTCGGCCTCGACATCGACGCCAATGTCGCGGTCGGCCATGGCGATTGCGTCCATGTCGGCCGCGCCCAGATCGGCGAGGTCACTTCGAGCATGCGCTCGCCCGTGCTCAACAAGAACATCGCGCTGGCCAGGCTTGACGTTACCCATTCCGCCATTGGTACCGAAGTCGAGATCGGCAAGCTCGACGGCCACAGCAAGCGGCTGCCGGCGCGCGTCGTCGCCTTCGCGCACTACGACCCGCAAAAGACCAGACCGCGTTCCTGACGGCAGCATCCCTTGCCTTCTCCCCCTGTGGAAGAGGGTGGATCGGCGCGCAGCGCCGAGACGGAAGAGTGATGTTGGACGGAATGCTGTCGGTGCCAAGCTGGATCACCCCTCATCCGACCTCGCTTCGCGAGGTCACCTTCTCCCACAAGGGGAGAAGGCAAGAGCGTGTCCCACATCTGCGATGTGCACAGCTTCACAAAAACGCTTGACGTGAAAGCGTGACGCGTCGATCTTCACTCCCAAGAAAAAAATACTACTGAGCGGAAAACGCCTGAGGTCGTTCAACGCGTGCGTCGGTGACGCATCGCGAAATGTCGACTGTCGCCGATGGGGAACATCAAAATGGGGAATTCACGCAAATGAGCACGATAGTCTCTGCCCTGGTGCCGGCTGCCGAAGGGAAGCTGCACCGGAACATCGATTGGCGCGGTGCCTTCTGGGTGGCAAGCGGCGTTCCCGCCCTTGTGCTGTTTTCGATCGGCGGCATTGCCGGCACGACCGGGAAGCTGGCCTTCCTGATCTGGACCGTGTCCATGATCATGGGCTTCCTGCAATCCTTCACCTATGCGGAAATCGCTGGCCTGTTCCCGAACAAGTCCGGCGGCGCCTCGATCTATGGCGCCACCGCCTGGCTGCGTTATTCCAAGTTCATCGCGCCGCTTTCAGTGTGGTGCAACTGGTTCGCCTGGTCGCCGGTGCTGTCGCTCGGCTGCTCTATCGCCGCCGCCTATATCCTCAACGCGCTGGCGCCGGTGCCGCTGTTTACCGACACCTCGCCGGAAGTCCTTGCCTATATCGCGGCTAATACTGGGGCGAGTGCCGCCGACGCCATCACGGCGGTGAGCGCGGCCGCGACGCCGGCGATCCGCAACTGGACGCTCTACAGTCACACGTTGGGGCCGGTCTCTTTCACCTTCAACGCCACCTTCTTCATCGGCGCGGTGCTGATGCTGATCATCTTCTCGATCCAGCATCGCGGCATCCTGGGCACGGCCAACGTGCAGAAATATATCGGCCTGTTCGTGATCATCCCGATGCTGATCGTCGGCGTCGTGCCGATCGTCACCGGCCAGATCGACTGGGCGAATTTTTCGCCACTGGTGCCGCTGGCGGCCGCCTACGCGCCGGAGCCCGGGGCGTGGAACATCGCCGGCTGGACGCTCGTTCTCGGCGGCATGTTCATCGCCGCCTGGTCGACCTACGGTTTCGAGACAACCGTCTGTTACACGTCCGAGTTCAAGAATCCCGGCACGGACACCTTCAAGGCGATCTTCTATTCCGGCCTGCTGTGCATGCTGCTGTTCATCCTGGTGCCGTTCACCTTCCAGGGCGTGCTCGGCTTGAACGGCATGCTGGCCACCCCGATCGTCGACGGCTCCGGTGTTGCCGATGCCTTGGCCGGCATGGTCGGCGGCGGACAGCTCATCCATAGCCTGCTGGTGATGCTGATGATCCTGGCACTGGTGCTGTGCATCATGACGGCGATGGCGGGGTCCTCGCGCACGCTTTACCAAGGCTCCGTCGATGGCTGGCTGCCCCGCTATCTCAGCCATGTCAACGAGCACGGCGCCCCGACGCGGGCGATGTGGACCGACCTGATCTTCAACCTGGCCGTGCTGGCCATCGCCTCGGCCGACGCGACGAGTTTCTTCTTCATCCTCGCCGTGTCGAATTGCGGCTACATCATCTTCAACTTCCTCAACCTCAACGCCGGCTGGATCCACCGCATCGACAATGGCCATATCGCGCGGCCATGGCGCGCGCCGAGCTGGCTGCTCGGCCTCGGCGCCATCTTTGCCTATGTCAACATGATCTTCATGGGCGCCGGGGCAAAGGTCTGGAACCCGATGGCGCTGTGGGCAGGACTGATCACGGCTGCCCTCATCATCCCGGTGTTCTGCTTCAGGCATTACATCCAGGACAAGGGAAAGTTCCCCGACCATATGCTGGCTGACCTTGGCATGACGTCGTCGGATCTCGCGGTCAGAAAGGCGGGAATCCTGCCCTACCTGACGCTGATCGCCGGCGTCGTGGTGATGCTGCTCGCCAACTGGCTGTTCGTCATCTGACCCCGCCTGAAGGGATCAAGCGCGCGATGCGCGCTTGATCCCCGCATGTTCGTGCCGATGATTACCCGCCGCCGAGGCGGGTTTTTCGTTTCAGGGCCTATTCGGCGGATCGCTCAATCGATCTTGATGAACACGCCCTTGGTGTTGAGATACTCGTCGAGGTGCTCGGCACCGCCCTCGCGGCCGTAGCCGCTCATCTTGTAGCCGCCGAAGGGCACGGCCGGATCGATGGCGTGATAGGTGTTCACCCAGACTGAGCCGGCACGGATTTTTCGCGATAGCTGGTGGGCGATGGCGATGTTGCGGGTGAAGACCCCGGCAGCAAGACCGTAGGGCGTGTTGTTGGCGCGCTCGACCGCCTCATCGAGCGTATCGAACGGCAGCGCCGAAATCACCGGCCCGAAGATCTCCTCGCGCGCGATCCTCATGTCGTCCGAAACGCCGGCAAAGACGGTCGGCGCGACGAAATTGCCGGCGGCCAGCGCACCTTCCATGAGGCGTTCACCGCCGGTGACGAGGGTCGCGCCCTCCGCCGTGCCGGCCTGGAGATACGAGGCGACCCGTTGCAGCTGCTTTTCGGAGACGAGCGGGCCGATCTCGGTCGCCGGATCGATGCCATCGCCGATCCTAAGACCCTTGGCATAGGCCGCCAGCCGCTCGATGAATTCATCATGGACGGAGCGTTCGACGAACAGGCGCGAGCCGGCGATGCAGATCTGGCCGGAATTGGCGAACACCGACATCGCCGCCACCGGCACCGCCTTGTCGAGATCGGCGTCGGCGCAGACGATGACCGGCGACTTGCCGCCAAGCTCCAGCGAGACGCGCTTGAGGTTCCCGGCCGAGGCGCGGACGATCGACTGGCCGGTTGCCGTCGAGCCGGTGAAGACGATCTTGTCGACGCCCATATGCTCGGCAAGTGCGGCGCCTGCCTCGGCGCCGGTGCCGGTCACGATGTTGACGACGCCTGGGGGAACGCCGGCCTCGTTCATGAGGTCTGCGATCAGAAGCGGCGTCAGCGGCGCCTCTTCCGACGGTTTCAGCACCACCGTGCAGCCGGTCGCCAGCGCCGGTCCGATCTTCCAGATCGAAGCCGCCGTCGGGGCGTTCCACGGGATGATGGCGCCGACGACGCCGACCGGCTCCTTGCGCGTGAAGGAGACGATTTCGCCCGGCAGCGAGTTCTCGATCGTCTCGCCGTGCAGGGACGTCGCCATGCCGGCGTAATAGCGCAGCATGCCGATGACGCGGTTGCGGTTGGCCAGGGTGCGCACGATCGGCATGCCCATGTCGGTCGTGTCCGAGCGGCTGATCTCCTCCCAGTGCTTTTCGAAGAGATCGGCGATCCTGAGCAGCAGCACCTGCCGCTCATAGGGCTTGCACCGGCTCCACGGCCCGTCGAAGGCCCTGCGCGCTGCGGCCACCGCCAGCTCGACATCCTGGCGGTCGCCGCGCGGCACCGTGGCAATGACCGCGCCGGTGGCCGGATTGCGGGTCTCCATGGTCCTGCCCGAGCGGGCGTCGACCCAGGCCCCATCGACGAACATTTTGCGGTGGCGTCCGTCGATCGGCCGGCGCAGCGCCACCGGTGCCTGAGCTATGGTCATGACGTCCTCCTCCGGCGCGCAGTAGCCTCACTTGAGATTAATTATCGATGTCGGCGCCGCTCCTCATCAGCCTGCCGGGCACTTCTCCCCGTATAGTGACGGGGAGAAGGGGCTGGCCGCACGCTCGGCGCTTTTTTTGCAGCGCTGGATATTGGCGAAATCCTTTGCGAAGGCGTCCTTCTCCCCGTCACTATACGGGGAGAAGATGGCGGCAGCCAGATGAGGGGCGGCGCCAACCTGCGCGATTGCCTCGACCCTATTCGGCCGCCAGGGGCAGTTGCGGCTGGTCATCGTTTTCCGCCAGTTTCGGCTCGGCGGCCGGCTCGGCGGCCGGCGCCGCGTCCTCGACCTTCTTGCGCTCCCGGCCGAAGAACAAGGCATAGCCTGCCGGAAGGACGAGGATGGTCAGCACCGTGGCAACGAGGATGCCGCCCATCATGGCATAGGCGAGCGGACCCCAGAAGACGCCGCGCGAGATCGGGATCAGTGCCAGGACCGCCGTCAGCGCCGTCAGCATGATCGGCCGGAAACGGCGGACTGCCGAGCCGATGATGGCCTCCGAGCGTTCCATGCCGGCTGCGATGTCCTGGTCGATCTGGTCGACCAAGATGATCGAGTTGCGCATGATGATGCCAAGCAGCGCGATGACGCCGAGAATGGCGACGAAGCCGAACGGCGCGCCACTGATCAAAAGTGCCGCCGCAGCACCGATGATGCCGAGCGGACCGGTCGCCAGCACCAGCATCGCCTTGCCGAAGTGCTGCAGCTGGATCATTAGCAGCACGACGATGACGGCCAGCATGATTGGAGCTTTCGCTGCAATCGAGGCCTGGCTTTCGGCCGAATCCTCGGCGCCGCCCTGGATCTCGATGTTGTAGCCGGGCGCCAGACCGTCGCGCAGGCCCTGCATCTCGCTGTACATCTTCATGACGACATCGTTCGACTGCACGCCGTCCGGCAGCGTGGCGCGCACGCTGATGGTCGGCAGGCGGTCGCGCCGCCATTCGACGCCTTGCTCCAGCACCGGGACGACCTTGGCGACCTGCGACAGCGGCACGAAGCCACCGAAATCCGTCGGGACAGAGATCGAGTCGACCGCCGACAGCAGGTGGCGACTTGCCTCCGGCTCGCGGGCGACGATCGAAACCGTCTCCTCGCCGTCGCGGAAATCATCGAGCGGCGCTCCCGACATGGTCGCCTGCAGCATCTGGCGGATGCGCTGCGAGGTGACGCCGAGCGCACGGGCGCGATCCTGGTCGATCACCAGCTTCATCTCCGGCACCGGCTCCAGCCAGTCGTCGTGGACGGCGCCGAGCAGCGGATTTGCCTGGAACTTCGCCTTCACCTCGTCGGCGATGCGGCGCACCTCCTGGCGATCCGGGCCCATGACGCGCATCTGCACCGGCCAGCCGGTGGGCGGCCCAAGGAACAGGCGGTCGACCTTGGCACGGACGGACGGAAAATCCTCGGCCAGAATGGTGCGCAGCTTGGCGATCAGCCGCTCGCGGGCCGGTTCGTCATTGGCCATCACCAGAAGCTGGGCAAAGTTCGGATTGCGAAGCTGCTGGTCGAGCGGCAGGAAGAAGCGCGGCGCGCCCTCGCCGATATAGGTGGCGATGAAGCGCTTGTCCTTGTCGTCCATCATCCTGGTTTCGAGCGCCTTGGCCTGCGTCTCGACTTCCTTGATGCTGGTGCCTTCCGGCAGCCAGAGGTCGACAAGGATTTCCGGGCGCGACGACTGCGGGAAGAAATTCTGCGGGATGAACTGGAACGCCCACAGGCTGGTGACGAAGGTCACCAGCGTCATGACCAGCACGATGATGCGGTGGCGCACGGACCAGCTGACGGTGGCGCGAAGCCGGCGATAAAAGCGCGTGTCGAAGACATCGTGATGGCTGCCGGCGTGTTTTCGCTGCTTGAGGATCATATGACCAAGCCACGGCGTGAAATAGACCGCCACGAACCAGGAGACGACCAGCGCGATGCCGACGACGTAGAACAGCGTGCGCACATATTCGCCGGCCGTCGAAGCCGCGAAGCCGACCGGGATGAAGCCGGCGGTGGTGATCAGCGTGCCGGTCAGCATCGGAAAGGCCGTCGAGGTGTAAGCGAAGCTCGCCGCCTCGATCTTGACCATTCCTTCCTCGAGCTTGCGTTCCATCATTTCGACGACGATCATCGCATCGTCGACAAGCAGGCCGAGCGCGATGATCAGCGCGCCAAGCGAAATGCGCTGCAGATCGATGCCGATCTCGTACATGATGGCGAAGGTCGCGGCCAGAACGAGCGGAATGGTGATCGCGATCACCAGGCCCGAACGCCAGCCGATCGTCAGGAACGAAACGACAAGCACGATCAGCAGCGCCTCGCCGAGCGCCGTCATGAACTCGCCCACCGCGTCCCGCACGACTTCCGGCTGGTCGGCGATCTGATCGACCGAAACCCCGTAAGGCAAGGCCTCTTCGAAGCGGTGATAGGTAGCCTCGACCTCCTTGCCGACATCGGTGACGTTAAAACCCTTGGCCATGACGACGCCGACCTGGACGCTGTCGTGGCCGTTGAAGCGGTATTTGCGCTGATAGGGATCCTCGAGACCTTGGCTCACGGTTGCGATGTCGCCGAGGCGCGTCACCTGATTGCCGGCGCGCAGGCGAAGCTCGCGGATGTCGGCCGCCTCGGTCACGCTGCCCTCGACCGAGATGCGCACCGAGCGCTGGCCGGTATCGACCGAGCCTGCCGGATCGACATTGTTCTGGCCGTTGATCGCGTTCTGCAGATCGGTGAGTGTCAGGCCGCGCTCGGCAAGCACCTTGGACGAAACGTCGATATAGAGCTTTTCCGGCTGGTCGCCGATGATCACCGCCTTCTCGACGCCGGGCGTCGTCAGCAGCATGTCACGCGCCTGGATGGCCAGTTTCTTCAGTTCGGGATAGCTGTAGCCATCGCCGCTGATCGAATGCAGAGTGATGAAAGTGTCGCCGAATTCGTCGTTGAAGTAAGGCCCAAGCAGCCCCTGGGGCAGCTCATTGGCGATATCGCCGACCTTCTTGCGCACCTGGTAAAAGGCATCCGCGACCTCAGTCGGATTGGTGTCGCCTTCCACCTGCAGGGTGATGATGGCGCTGCCGGCGCGCGTGTAGGAGCGGACGAAATCGAGATGCGGCGTTTCCTGCAGCTTGCGCTCGATCTTATTGACGACCTGGTCCTCCATCTCCTGGATCGAGGCACCGGGCCAGACCGCCTGGACAACCATGACGCGGAAGGTGAAATCCGGGTCTTCCTTCTGGCCCATGCGCATCAGGCCGAGCGCGCCGGCAACAATGATCAGGCCGAACAGGAACCGCGCAATGCTCGGGTGCCCGATCGCCCAGCGCGAAAGATTGAAGGGCCTTTTTTCATGGGTGTCGGTGGTGTCGGTGGTCATAGCGCCAGTCCATCTGTCCGATCGTCAGCGCACGCACATGGCATGCCCACGGAGCTTCTTATGGTGGCTTCCGGGCGGCGAGGCTTTCCGAGCGGAGAGACACTCATCGCGGTGGGGCGCCAGGACCGATGTCGGGGGGTACATCGACCTGACGTCTCGACAATCGGGCACCTGCCGCCCGGAAACCGTGAACCGCTTGACCTCGCGGCTTGCGCCGATGCGAGGAAAAGCCGTTTTATGCCTGGCCGTCAGCGCACGCGCTTCATGGCCCCGCCATCATCGTCCGCCGATGCGGACTGCTGCACCGCATCGCCGGCCAGCTTGACCTTCAGATTTTCGGTCATGAATTGCGTGCCCGCCGCAACGACGACATCGCCGGGTTTTAACCCTTCGGCAACATGCACGCCGTCGGCGGTGAACTCGGCGACCTTGATCGGACGCGCATGGACGGTCTCGCCGCTGCGGTCCACGGTCCAGACGATCTGCTGGCCGTCCTTTTGCGCCAGCGCGCTCAACGGGATCGATACGCTTTGCAGGCTGTTGTTGGCGGCCGAAGCCTCGATATTCGCCGTCATGCCGAGAAGCACGCGCGGATCGTTGGGCAGGCTGACGCGAACGGCAAAGGTACGCGACTGCTGATCGGCACTGCCGGCGACTTCACGGACCTTGCCGTCGAGCGTCAGCGCTTCGTCGGACCAGAAGCTTGCCTTGACGTCCTTGCCCGGCTTGAACTGGGCGATATCCGTTTCCGGCACGGCGATCAGCACTTCCTTTTCGCCATCGACGGCAACGGTCACAACCGGCGTGCCGGAGCCGACCACCTGACCGACATCGGCGGTGACTGACGTGACGATGCCATTCCTGTCCGCCTTGAGGTCGGTGTAGAGAACCTGGTTCTTCGCCTGGTCAAGCGCTGAACGGGCGGAATTGCGGGTGGCGACCGCCTGATCATAGCTGAGCGTCGCCTGTTCGAGCTGCGATTTCGAGGAGAACTTCTTGGCAAACAGCTGTTCGGCACGACGGCGGGCAAGGCCCGTTGTCTCGACCTGCCGCTCGGCGGCCTCGAGGCTGGCCTCGGCGCTGTTGACCGAAAGGTCGTAGTCGGCGGGATCGATGCGGGCCAGAACGTCGCCCGGCTTGACGCGCTGGCCGATGTCGACCAGGCGCTCGGTGATCTTGCCGTTGATGCGGAAGCCGAGATTCATCTCGGTGCGGGCACGCACCGATCCGGAGTAGGAGAGCTCACGGGTATTGTTCGCCTTGGCGATCTCGACGACCTTGACCGGCCGGACGATGTCCTTGACTTCCACTTTTTCTTGCGAGCAACCGGCGAGCCCAAGCGCCGCGACGACGACCAGAGCCGGACCAATGGCCGGCAGCCTGTTCATGATGGATTTGGACAAAGACACTTGCGTACTCCCGAACTGGAGATGGATTGTCGACGCCGGCGGACGCCGCCGGTCATTTCTTCAAGGCCCTGATGGCAAACTCGATAAGCTCGTCCGGCATCGCCCGGTTGTTCTTGGCAAGGCACTGGGCGACCATCTGCGGGTGACACAGGGTGATGATAGAGGCGCCGAAACACCGCGAAGCGACTTCCGGGTCCTGGTCGGCAAACTCGCCGGCCGCGATTCCCTCGCGGATCACCTCCTCGACCAAGCCGCGGATCCTGTCGATATGCTTCTCGATGACATGCCAATCGCGCTCGATGGCGACGACGACCATTTCGTGCACCTTCTCCTGGTCGAGCATGGTGTCGCGGGTCCACTGATAATGCGTTTGCACGTAGCGGCGCAGCCTTTCGCTGGCCGTTCCGGGACTATGGCAGGCGTCGTAGGTCAGTTGGTAGCAGGTAGCGAGCATACGGCCGCAAACGGCCTGGTGGATTTCGACCTTGGAGGCGAAGAAACGGTAGATGTTGGCCGTCGACATGCCGAGTTCACGGGCTATGTCGGCGACATTGGTCTTGCCGTAGCCGTAGTGGCGGAACAGCCGCTCTGCGCAATCGAGGATGCGCGCGACATTCTCCTGCCGGACCAGATCAGCCGTCGTGTCGAGGGTGTCATGCATCATGTATCATTAGCTCTTACGAGTGACGAATTTTGAATTTCGTCACTCGTAATTCGAAATTCCCCCCCTGTCAACAGGTGATGTTACCTTTCTGGACGACCGGTGACATCCTTTGATACAACCTAGGCGTGAACAGCGTTAACGAAGCCTGCTGCGGGTCCCCGCAGCGCAGCAATGCGTTATCATCGAAGCTGTGGAGATACGCCAAGCTGTGAAGGAGACATGGAATGACCGTGCTGCGCATTGTCTCGAATATCGCAACTGACAGCATTCCGGATGTTCGGAAGTTCTATACCGATTTGTTCGGGCTCGATGCCGTCATGGATCACGGCTGGCTCGTCACGCTGGCGTCCAGCGAAACCACCGTCCCCCAGATCAGCATCGCCAGCGAGGGCGGCTCAGGCACCCCGGTGCCTGATCTGTCGATCGAGGTCGACAATGTCGATGCGGTTTATCTTCGCGCGAACGAGATCGGTTGCAGAGTGGTCTATGATTTGACCGACGAACCGTGGGGGGTAAGACGCTTCTTCATTGCCGACCCGACCGGCAAGCTAGTCAACGTGCTCTCGCATGTTCGGTAGAGATTGTTCTTTCGGTAGAGATTGTTCTGCAAACTGAACGGGCCCAATTGCGGTTCTCGGAGGAAAAACCATGAGCAGAACAATTCCATTTCATTTCGTCGATGTCTTCGCGGTAGAGCCGCTGACCGGCAATTCCCTTGCGGTGGTTGATGGCGGTGACGAGTTGGCGCTCGAGCTGATGCAGAACATTGCCCGTGAGTTCAACCAGTCCGAGACCACTTTTGTCCTACCGGCGACCCGGGCGGACGCCGATTGGAAATTGCGCTCTTTCACGCCGAAAGGCGTGGAGGTTTTCGGCGCAGGCGGCCACAACACGCTAGGGGCCTGGTGGTGGCTCGCTGCGGCCGGGCGGCTCGAGTTGGGCGATGGCCCGACATGGTTTCACCAACAGATCGGCGACTTGGTATATCCATTGGCCATCTGGCAAAGCCAGGGAAAACTCGAAAAGATCATTATGCGGCAAGAAGCCCCAGTGGCCGGCCGGCAGATCTCAAATCCTGGCGCCCTTGCCGCGGCACTTGGCTTAAATACTGAAGAAATAACGGACGTCGTGCCTTGCCAGGTGGTCTCGACCGGTGCTGCCCATCTCCTGGTGCCAATCCGCGATCGCCAAGCCGTCGACCGGATTTCGCCTGACGCCAAACAGCTTTTCGACCTGCTCAACGAGGTCGGCGGGGAAGGCTGCTACGTCTTCTCACTTGATCCGCCACTGCGGGGAAGCACAGCGTATGCACGGTTTTTCAACCCGACTGTCGGCATTGCCGAGGATCCGGCAACCGGTACGGCGGCTGGTCCGCTCGCCGCACATCTGGTTGCACACGGTGTTGCGCAGCCCGGCGTAATCAAGGTCGAGCAAGGCACGGCGCTCGGACGTACCAGCATCATCGAGGTCGATGTCGATGCCGGCTCGGTGAGCGTGTCTGGACGCGGCATCGTGGTGGCGAGCGGGGCGTTTTCGATCTAGTCGAAGGTGAGTCAGATGGCGCGCAGGCACCGTACTTATGCCCGTCCCACAAGTTCGTAGCAGATGGGGCCCCGCCTTTGGCGCGGGTAGGCGGGATGACGTGGTTCTGCCACTCGCTTCGACTTGGATCCGCTTAGGTGCCCGATTTGTTAATCTGTTCAGGCTTTCGCCCAGTATGACAAGCGCGATGCCGAGCAGCGCAATGTCCTTGATCAGGAACTGACCGGGAAAGCCCAGCGTTGGCTCCCAGATCGGCAGGGCAACCATGATCGAACAGGTGATCAGGAAAATCAGGGCGGCCAATGCCCCGCCGGCGACACCGGCGCGCGCCGACCAAGGGCAGGCAATCAGGAGAAGCGCGGTCGCGATCTCGACGACACCAAGCACAGAAGAGGCACCGGCTTCACCAAATACCGGATACACCCAGGCGAGCCAAGGCGTACCGCCGATCAGCGGCCTCAACGCCTCGATCTCAACGGCCGTGAATTTCATCCCGCCGATCATGAGAAGCGGCAATATCACCCCAGTCAGGGCGACGATCCACCCGGCTTTGCTGACCGCGGCGGCCTTTCGCGACCATGGCCGAGAAAGGGTCTCATCTTGACCTCCAGGCTCTGATGGTCTGAGAATCGACATGGGGTTCCCTCCTCATGTTCCGTGTCGTGCTTAAGCCTCAGGCGTCGGTTGATGTCGCAGCTTTTGCTGGCTGCTGCCCAGCCTCAGACTGCCCCCGCACTTTTTGCAACAGGACCCCCGCAAGGATGGCCGCAGCTAGCGCCACCAACGCGCAGATGCCGGCAGTCATCTGGAATGCCTGAGTGAACGCCTCCCGCGCTTTGCCGAGTAGGTCGGAACCGAGCGTCTCCGGCAAGGCGATTGCAACTGCGACGGCGCCTCCAAGCGTGTCCTTGGCAACGCTGATTTCCTGTTCGGACATCCCGTAGGCGACCATCCCGGTCACGCCGCCGCGATAGATGGCGGTGACGATGCTGCCAAGGATCGCGATGCCGAGCGCGCCGCCCAACTCACTGCTGGTTTCCGCGAGGCCGGAGGCCGCACCGGCTTGCCCGGGTTCAACGGTGCCCACGATGAGGTCGGTGGCCAAAGTGAACACTGGTGCGAGGCCCAGGGAGAAGACGCTGTAGCCTGTGACGATGACCGCGAGATCGGCTCGGCCGCCACTGCGGGTGAGAATGAGAAATCCCACTGCCGCGAGCGCTAGGCCGGCAGCCATCACATAGCCCGGGCGAGCCTTACCGACCGCGATTGGCGTCAGCATCGAACCGGCGATGAAAGCGACGGCGGAAGGCACCGTCCACAGGCCCGCTACAAAGGGTCCCATCCCGAGCACCAGTTGCAGATATTGCGCGATGAAGAGAAACGAGCCGAACGCCACGAAGAAGCCGAGAACGTTGACCGCCAATGAAGCGCTGAAGGCGCGCGAGCGAAAGAGCCGCAGATCGACCAGGGGATTTTTCAGCCGTGGTTGACGCAAGACGAAAACCGCGCCGACAGCCACGCCGAAGACAATGGCGAAGGCCGCCTCCAAGCCGAATCCATGTTCGGCGATTTCCTTGATGCCGTAGATCACCGAAAGCACCGCGACAAGTGACAGCGCGGCGCTCAAGATGTCGAGCCGACCCGCTTCTGGATCGCGATACTCGGGCAGGACCATCGGACCGAACACCAGCAGCGCGACCATGACCGGTACGGCCACGAGGAACACGGAACCCCACCAGAAATAGCTCAGCAGGATGCCCCCGACCAGCGGGCCGATGGCAGCGCCCGCGGAGAAGCTGGCGATCCAGACGCCGATCGCAACCGTGCGCTCCCTCGGATCGAGGAACATGTTGCGGATCAACGAGAGGGTGGACGGCGCAAGCGTGGCCGCGGCAATCCCGAGCAGCGCACGCGAGACGATCAACATTTCGGCGCTTGTGGAGAACGCCGCGAAGACCGAAGCAATTGCAAATGTCACCGCGCCGATCAAAAGCAGTCTGCGGCGGCCGATGCGGTCGCCCAGCGTGCCCATCGTGATCAGGCATCCGGCAAGCAGAAAGCCATAAATGTCCACGATCCACAGAAGTTGCGAACTCGAAGGCCTCAAGTCTGCGCTCAACCGCGGCACAGCCAAATTCAAGACCGTCAGGTCCATGGAATAGAGCAGGCAAGGCAGCGCGATAACCGCGAGCCCCATCCATTCGCGCCGTGTAGCCCTGGGGCTCCGCTCCGCGTTCTCCATTAGAATGCTCCTCCTGCTAGATCTTCTTTCGTCGAGTCGGTTCTTTATCGAGGACGATCGCGAGGCGCTCGATCCGACACAGAGCGATCTTTTTGCTCCGTTCAGCCGATCCAGCTGCTGCAAGGCACGTTGTTGAGTGCGGCTCAGGCACCCCGGTGGCTGATCTGTCGATCGAGGTCGACAATGTCGACGCGGTTTATCTGCGCGCGAACGAGATCGGTTGCAGAGTGGTCTATGATTTGACCGACGAACCGTGGGGGTAAGACGCTTCTTCATTGCCGACCCGACCGGCAAGCTGCTCAACGTGCTCTCGCATCTTCGGTAAAAAAAATTGTTCGCAATACTGAACGGGCCCAATTGCCGGTTCCCGGCATGAGCGGCGGCTCAGGCTAAATTCTGATCTGTCGTGATCCTTCGCGCCCCCCTCTGTCCTGCTGCCATCAAACGCTCTGCACCGTCGTGACGCCGACGGTCCTGATCCACCTACCCCTTGGCCATCTCCCTGAGCCGGAACTTCTGGATCTTGCCGGTCGAGGTCTTCGGGATTTCGGCGAAGATCACCGCTTTCGGCATTTTGAAGCGGGCGAGCAGCGCGCGGCAGTGATCGATGATCTCGGCCTCGGTCGCCGTCCTGCCCGGCTTCAGCTCGACATAGGCGATCGGCACCTCGCCCCATTTGTCGTCGGGCCTCGCGACGACGCCGCAGGAGGCGACGGCGGTATGCTTGTAGAGCGCCTCCTCGACTTCGATCGAGGAGATGTTCTCGCCGCCGGAAATGATGATGTCCTTGGAGCGGTCCTTGAGCTGGATGTAGCCGTCGGGATGCATGACGCCGAGGTCGCCCGAGTGGAACCAGCCGCCGGCGAAGGCCTCGTCGCTCGCCTTGCGGTTCTTCAGATAGCCCTTCATGACGATGTTGCCGCGGAACATGACCTCGCCGATCGTCTCGCCGTCGGCCGGCGTCTCCTCCATCGTCTCGGGGTCCATCACCGTCAGATCCTCGAGCGCGGCATAGCGCACACCTTGCCTGGCCTTCCTCGCCGCCTTCTGTCCCTTCTCCAGCCCATCCCACTCGCCCTGCCATTCGTTGACGACCGCCGGGCCATAGGTCTCGGTCAGGCCATAGAGGTGGGTGACGGCAAAACCCGCATCGGCCATGCCCGACAGCACCGCTTCCGGCGGCGGTGCCGCGGCGGTGTTGAAGGTGACCGTCTGCGGAAATTGCCGCTTGTCCTCGTCGCTGGCGTTGATCAGCACTGACATCACCACCGGCGCACCGCACAGATGGGTGACGCCGTGGTCGGCGATGGCGTCGTAGATCGGCTTCGGCCGCACCCAGCGCAGGCAGACATGGGTGCCGGCCTGCACGGCCAGCGTCCACGGAAAGCACCAGCCGTTGCAGTGGAACATCGGCAGCGTCCACAGATAGACCGCATGCTTGCCCATGCCGGCATGGATGGTGTTGGCATAGGCCATCAGCGCTGCACCGCGATGGTGATAGACGACGCCCTTGGGATTGCCTGTCGTGCCGGAGGTGTAGTTGAGCGAGATCGCATCCCATTCTTCGTCCGGCATCGACCAGGCGAAATCCTCGTCGCCGCCCGCGACGAAGGTCTCGTAGTCGAGCGAGCCGATCCGCTCGCCCTTGGGATAAGGGGCATCAGTGGCGTGTTCGGGATCGTCATAGTCGATGACCAGCGGTTTTACCCTGGCCAGCGCCAGCGCCTCGCTGACGACATTTGCAAACTCGCGATCGACGACCAGCACCTTGGTTTCGGCATGGTCGAGCTGGAAGGCGATGACGGCGGCATCGAGACGGGTGTTGAGCGAATGCAGCACCGCCTTGGTGATCGGCACGCCGAAATGCGCTTCCAGCATCGGCGGGGTGTTGGACAGCATGACGGTTACGGTGTCGCCCTTGCCGATGCCGCGCCTGGAGAGCGCCGAAGCAAGCTTCAGCGACCGCCGCCAGAAATCGCGATAGGTCGTGCGCTGGCGACCATGGATGATCGCGACATGGGCGGGAAAGGTCCTTGCCGCCCGCTCCAGATAGCTGAGCGGCGTCAGCGGCTGGTGGTTGGCTGGATTCCTGCCGAGATCCTGTTCGTACGGATTGCCCATCCCGTCCTCCCATGGCGCATGTCCCCAAAATCGGAATCGATTTTCGGGGCATGCGCAAGATCTAAAGTGTTACAGCGTCCTTTGCGCGTCCGAAAGGACGCGCGGCGCTGTAATGTCTGATCGAGACCTTCTACCCCACAGGCTTCCGGCCCGTCACCATGCCACGATAGAGCGCATTTGGCACAAGGTATGATGTAGATTCAGCGGGCGAAAGGCGTCGTTTGCCTTTGCCCAGTTTGACTTTTGTCGACAGCCGTGAACAATGTCAGCGAGGAGATGGCATGGCGATCCGACCAGCAGAACAGCTTATCCATAAGGCCGCCTGGCTCTATTATGCCCACGGCTTGCGCCAGGACCAGGTCGCCAGCCAGCTCAAGATTTCCCGAGCCTCGGTCGCTATGTATCTGCGCAAAGCGCGCGAGACCGGCATCGTCAACATCTCGACCTCGACCCAGCTTTTCACCGACGACGTCATGGCGCGCAAACTCGAAGACGCATTGAAGCTCGATGCCGTCTGGATAGCGCCGGAAAACGGCCATGTCGCCGATCCGTCGACCGACATCGCGGTGCTGGCGGCCAGCGTCTTTCTCGAACTGATCAAGAAGGGCGATCGCATCGGCGTCGCCTGGGGAAGGACCATCTATACGATCGCCGACATCATGTCCTATGCCGATCTGCAGGATGTCACGGTGGTGCAGCTCTGCGGCAATCTGGGAGCCCCCTATTCCTACCGCCCCGACCAATGCACCATGGAAATCGCCCGCCGGCTCAATGCCAAGGGACTCAATTTCTATGCGCCGCTGGTGCTGACGACAGAGGAACTGGCGCGCGGCCTGCGCGACGAGCCGGTGATCCGCGAGCAGTTGTCGGGCATCAGTGCGTGCAATCTGGCGCTTTACTCGGTCGGCACCGTCGACGCCGACAGCCATGTCGTCAAATGCGGCGCGCTGACTGCCAGCGAAATGGAGGTGCTGCGTCGTGCCGGGGCTGCCGGCGTCATCGCCGGTCAGATCATCGACGCGCAAGGCAAGGCGCTCGACTGCAGCTACAACAGGCGGATCATTTCGGCGGAGCTGTCATCGCTGCGCAAGATTGAAAAGCGCCTCGTGGTGGTGCAGGAGGACAGCAAGTTCGGACCGCTGGTGGCGGCGATCGCGGGTGGGCTATGCACGCATCTGGTGGTCGGCGCCCGGATGGCGCGACGGCTGCTCGACCATGCCGGACCGGCAGCAGAAAAGGTCGCCTAGAGAACACAAGCCGCGGACGCATTGTCATCAAGGCGTCGCGGCATTCCTGTTTCACAACAAAACAACCGGACGAAGCGAACATGAAGAACCTGTGGAATGACGGCGACGCGGAAAAGCTGGTTGCCGACTATGCAATGAAGGGCGTGGCCCGCGACCTGGCGCTGCGCGTCTACACGACCAGGCTCCTGGGCGGCGAACCGCGGCTTGTCCTGCATGGCGGCGGCAACACATCGTGCAAGACAACGGCCATCGATCTCGTCGGCGACGAATGGGACGTGCTCTGCGTCAAGGGCAGCGGCTGGGACATGGGCGTCATCGAGCCGCAGGGCCTGCCGGCGGTCAAGCTCGGCGCGCTGCTCAAGGCGCGGTCGCTCAAAAAACTCTCCGACGAAGACATGGTGGCGCTGCAGCGGGTGAACCTGATCGATCCGTCTTCGCCGAACCCTTCGGTCGAGACGCTGCTGCACGCCTTCCTGCCGCATAAATTCGTCGACCATACGCACTCGACCGCCATCCTCGCCATTGTCGACCAGGACGATAGCGAGGCGCTGAGCAAGAAGGTCTTCGGCAACAAGATGGGGTTCGTGCCCTACATCATGCCGGGCTTCGACCTGGCGAAGGCGGCTGCCGATGTCTTTGACGCCGACCCGACGGTCGAAGGCCTGATCCTCGACAAGCATGGCATTTTCACCTTCGGCGACGATGCCAAGCAGGCTTACGACCGGATGATCCATTATGTGAACCTCGCCGAGGATTTCATCGCCAGCCACGGCAAGCCGCACATCGAAAAAGCTGCCTTGCCGGCCAGGCTGGCGAAGCCTGCGGAGATTGCGCCGATGCTGCGCGGCGCGGTGGCGGTGGCGCGCGGGGAAGGCCGCTTCGACCGCATGATCAGCGATTTCCGCACCTCGGACGCGATTGTCGATTTCATCAATTCGGCAAAAATTGCCGACTATGCCGGGCGCGGCGTGTCGACGCCCGACCTGTCGATCCGCATCAAGACCGGACCGATGGCGCTGCCGGCGCCCGACGCAGACAAGATCGGCGACTACAAATCCGTCATTCGCCAGCATGTCGAAAACTTCGCCAGGGACTATCGCGCCTACTTCGAGACCAACGACGCGCTCGACGACGTGAAGCGGACTATGCTCGACCAGATGCCGCGCCTGACGCTGGTGCCGGGGCTCGGCATGTTCGGCCATGGCCGCACGCTGAAGGACGCGAAGATTGCCTCCGACGTCGGTAAAATGTGGATCGAGGCGGTGCGCTGCGCCGAAGCAATCGGCGATTTCCATCCACTGTCCAAGGCCGACCTGTTCCCGCTCGAATACTGGTCGCTGGAACAGGCCAAGCTCGCCGCCAACAAGCCGAAGCCGCTGACCGGCCAAATTGTGCTGGTCACCGGCGGCGCCGGCGCGATCGGCGCCGCCACGGCAAAGCTGTTCGCCGACAATGGCGCTCATGCCGTCGTCGTCGATCTCGACGCGGCAAGGGCGACGGAGGCGGCAAAAAAGGCCGGCAACGGTTCGATCGGCGTCGGCGCCGACATCACCGACCCGGCACAGATGCGCGCTGCCTTCGACAAGGCCGTTGCCGTCTACGGTGGCCTCGACATCCTCGTCTCGAATGCCGGTGCGGCCTGGGAAGGCAGGATCGGCGAACTCGACGACGCCACTTTGCGCAAGAGCTTCGAGCTCAATTTCTTCGCCCACCAGTCGGCGGCGCAAAACGCAGTGCGCATCATGCTCGAGCAGGGCACCGGCGGCGTGCTTTTGTTCAACACCTCCAAGCAGGCGATCAATCCGGGTCCGAAGTTCGGCGCCTATGGCATGCCAAAGGCGGCGACGCTTTTCCTGTCCAGGCAGTATGCTGTCGACTACGGCGCCCACGGCATCCGCTCCAATGCCGTCAATGCCGACCGCATCCGTTCCGGGCTGTTGACCGACGCGATGATCGCCAGCCGTTCGAGCGCCCGCGGGGTATCGGAAAAGGAATATATGGCGGGCAATCTGCTCGGGCAGGAAGTGACGGCCGAAGACGTCGCCCAGGCCTTCCTGCATCAGGCGCTGGCAGAGCGCACCACCGCCAATGTGACGACGGTGGATGGCGGCAACATTGCGGCAGCGCTGCGGTAGCTTGAAACTTTGCCATTCTCGCGGTGGGAGATCACCGGAGATCCTAACAAAGATTGTTAGATCTTGTGAGATATGATACAAGGCCAAGCATGAAAACCCAACCCATGCGCACCCTTACCATATCCCTCACCCCGCAACAGGCGGCCCGCCTGCAAAGCGCTGTCGAAGGCGGGGGATATGCCTCTAACAGCGAGATTGTCCGCGACGCTCTGCGCCTGTGGGAACAGCGCGAGGAATTGCGCGCCTTGGAGTTGGAACACTTGAAGCGGGCCTATGCCGACGGCATGGCCAGCGGCAAGCCGGTGGAAGTCGAACCCGCCGAGTTCATACGCGGTTTGAAGGCAGAACGCCGCGCCCGTGGCTAGATATCGGCTCACGCCGCGCGCCTCGCAGGATTTGCGGGATATTTGGCACACTATCGCAATCGAGAATGAAAAGGCAGCCGACAAGCTGCTCATGCGCATTTTTTGACAAACTGGAACTGGCGGCGGAGCACCCCAAGATGGGCACAGCCAGGCCAGAGTTGAGTGTGACGGCCCGCGTGCTCATCGAGGGCCGCTACATCGTCATCTACGAACCGCAGCTGGAAGGCATCCTGGTCGTGGCGATCGTCCACTGGATGCGCGATCCGGAGCACTGGCTGTAAACCACGAGCCTGACGGAGCAGGCATTCAGACCTGGAAAGAGCGGCCCGTCGGCGAGCCGCTCTTCCCTTGCGCCTGCGATGGAACGCTTATTTGGCGTTGGGGTTCGGCATCCAGGCCGGCATCGCGACATCGGCATGAGCGAACTGCGGCAGCTTGGCCGAGAGGTCTTCCATGTTCTTGATGTCCTTGTCGATCAGGTCCTTCTGGGTGATCAGCGTCGGCGGCACGATGACGTTATGGCCGGGGTCTTCGCCGGCCAAAAGCTGAGCCAGGGCGCGCACCGAAACCTGGCCGACGACAGCCGGATTGGTGGCGGCTGTTGCCGCCCAGGCGCTGTCGGGCTCGCGCATTGCGGCGATGTCGGAGGTCGAGATGTCGGCCGAATAGATCTTGATGTCCTGGGACAGACCGGCCTCGTCGACGGCGATCTTCACGCCCTTGGCGAATTCGTCGTAGGGCGCGAACATCACCTTGATGTCGGGGTTGGCCGACAGCACCGAGCGGGCCTGGTTGGCGACGGAATTGGCGATCGGATTGTCGAGCGTGCCGAACATCGCAGCCTCGTTGATGCCCGCATATTTCTTCTTGAAGTCGACCCAGGTCTCGTTGCGGCGGTCGAGCGGCGCGATGCCGGCGACATAGACGTAGCCGGCCTTCCAGCTCTCGCCATTGTCCTTGACCGCCTGTTCGAGCGCGAGGCGCGCGAGGTCGCGGTCGGACTGCTCGATCTGCGGTATCTTGGGGTTTTCGACATTGACGTCGAAGGCGACGACCTTGATGCCGGCGTCGACCGCGCGCTGGGCGGCTTCCTTCATCGATTCCGTCAAGCCGTGCTGGATGATGATGCCCTGAACGCCGAGCGCGATGGCCTGGTCGACCATGTCTGCCTGAAGGGCTGCATCCTGACGGCTGTCGAGGACGCGCAGATCGACGCCAAGCGCCTTGGCCTGCGCTTCGACACCGGAAAGATAGGCCTGGAAGAAGTCACCGGTCGAGAGATAGCGGACCAGCGCGATCTTGACGGCGCCGGGTTTGTCGAACGGCGCCGGCTTGTCCTGCGCCATCGCCGGGACCTGCATCAGCAGCGCGGCGCCGGCAAGCCCGAGTGCTGCCTTCCCCAAAAGTCTTCTTGTGATCTTCATGTTGTTTCCTCCACTTGTTGAACTCAAATTTCAGCCGGTCGAAATCCTATCTGTCGAAATCCTATCTCTTGCCCCTATCGGAAAGGGCGAAGGTGAAGACAAGGGCAACCACGAGAACCAAGCCCTTGATGAAATCCTGCGTGTAGTAGGGCGCGTTCATCATCGTCAGGCCCTGCAGCAGCACGCCGACAAACACCGCACCGACGGCCGTGCCGAAGGCGTTCGGCTTGGCGGCGCCGAGGACCGCGTAGCCGATGAGCGCCGCCGCTACAGCATCGAGCAGGAGATTATTACCCGAGGCGATGTCACCGCGTCCAAGCCGGGCAGCGAGCAAAATGCCGCCGATCGAGGCAAAAACCCCTGAAATAACGTAGGCCCAGATTTTGTATGCCTTGACAGGCGCGCCGGCGAGCTCGGCAGCCCGTTGGTTGCTGCCGACCGCATACATCATGCGTCCGAAACGGGTGTATTCGAGAAAGAACCAGATCATCACTGCAAGCACGAGCAGGACGACCACCGAAACCGGGATGAGGTTGGGGATGAAGAAATCGAAGCGGTGGCGGCCGAGCGCCAGGAAGGCGGCGCCGAACGTGCCGTTGGCGACCGAGCCGTCGGGCATCGTCATACCGGTGGCGATCGAGCGGCCCTCGGTCGGGATGCGCTGCAAACCGACGAGCAGGAACATCATGCCGAGCGTCGCCAGGAGATCCGGCACGCGCATATAGACGATCAGCCAGCCATTGATGAGGCCGACGATGACGCCGATCGCGAGACAGGCGACAACCGCGACGACAGCGTTCTGCTCCAGCACCACCATTACATAGGCGGCTGCCATCATGGCGCTGGTGGCGACGGAGCCGATCGACAGGTCGAAGCCGCCGACGACCAGGGTGGCGGTGACGCCGAGCGCCAGCACGCCGGTGATGGCGACGGACTGAAAGATGAAGACGGCGCTCTGCGGCGAGACGAAGCCATCGGCGGCGACGGCGAAATAGGCAATCAACCCGAACAGCAGAACGATGAAGCCATAGCGGATGGCATAGTCGCGCGCGGCTGCCATCCTTACCCAACCCGAACTCATGCCCCCTCCATTCCACGTCCCATTATCTGCCCACCCTTTGCGCTACGCTGTGCGACGGCCCACCCGCCACTTCGGCCAGCAGGCGCTCGAGGTCGATGTCGGCATTGCGATGTTCGCCAACGATTGTCTGCTCCGACATCACCAGGATGCGGTCGGCGGTCTCCAGCGCTTCGTCGAGCTCGGTAACGAACAGCAGCGTCGCACGGCCGTTCGCGCTCGCCCGCAGCTTGGCGGCGATATCGCGCCTGGCCGAAATGTCGACGCCCTGAAACGGCTCGTCCAGGATGAACAGTTTTGCGGCCTGCGACATCCAGCGGGCGACCATCACCTTCTGCTGGTTGCCGCCGGAAAGCGCCGACATTTCGTCCTTCTCCGAGCGGCAGACGATGCCCAGCTCCTGGATCTGCCGGCGGGCGGTGGCGCGCTCGATGCGGCGCTTGAGCACGCCCAAACGCGACATCCGCTTGTGGAACGGCAGGCTGATATTTTCCTGGATGTTGAAGTCGCCGACGATCCCGTTTTCACCCCGGTCCTTGGCGACGAGAAACACGCCGGCAGCGATCGCTTCGCCCGTCGACCCCGGTGCATAGGGTTTCCCGTTCAGCACCATAGTGCCGGACAGCGGCTTGCGCACGCCAAACAGTGTCTCGGCGAGCGCGGTCTTGCCGACGCCGACGAGGCCGGTGATGGCAACGACTTCGCCGTCGCCGAGCGTCAGCGAGATCGTCCTGGCGCCTTGCGCAATGCGCAACCCGTCGATAGTCAGGACAGGCTTGGCCGAATTCCTGGCGACGATCCGGTCGAGGTGCATCTTGCGGCCGAGCATGGCGTTGACCGCGCCTTCATAGTCGAGCGGCTTGCGGTCGAAAACGCCTGAGATGACGCCGTCGCGCATCGAGACGATCCGGTCGGCAAGCCGCCTGATGTCCGACATGCGGTGCGAGATGTAGAGGATTGCGACGCCGTGCTCGCACAGCCTGTCGAGCAGCGCGAAAAGCCGGTCGGCCTCGGCGCTGGACAGAGAGGACGTCGGCTCATCGAGGATCAGCACTCTCGGCTGATGCGCCATGGCGCGGGCTATCGCCACCATCTGGCGGTCGGCCAGCGAGAGATCGCTGATCCGGGCTCTCAGGTCGATGGCCAGCTCCATGCGGTCGGCAACCGCCTTTGCCTCGCGACTCACCCGGCCCGGATTGAACAAGGTCGGCGCGCCGCTGCCGCTCAGCCTGTCCAGCGTCAAATTGGTGGCGACGTCGAGGTCGGCTACGACACCGTCATTGATGTTCTGATGAACGGTGACGACGCCGGCGCGGATCGCCTCGGCCGGGGTATTTGGCGCGAAGTCTTGGCCGGCGAGGCTCATCGTGCCGCCGCCGCGCTCGTAGACGCCGCTGATGATCTTGACCAGAGTGGATTTGCCGGCGCCGTTGGCGCCCATCAGCACGGTCACTTCGCCGGCATGCAATTCGAGCGAGACGCCGCCAAGCACCTCGATGTGGCCGAAGGATTTCCTCAGGCCGTCCACGCGGAACACGGCATCATTGCCCATTCGTTCCTCCCTGACCATGACGCTAGGAGCTGTTCCGGCAATTGTCAACACGGTTGACAATTGCCAGAGAGCTTCCTAGCTTGGCCCGACCGCCATGGCTCCACTATGATGCGAGTGCATATGCGGGAGGTGAGGATGACGCAGAAATTGCCGTTCGAAGCACTGTCGGTCGACACCCTGGCAGCACGCCTCGGCGCCAACGATGCCCTGTGTTCGCATATCGGCAAAGATACAAGCCGCTGGAAGGTCCGCGAGGTCGGCGACGGCAATCTGAACCTGGTGTTCATCGTCGAGGGCGCCACGGGTGCGGCCGTCGTCAAGCAGGCCCTACCCTATGTCCGCCTGGTCGGCGACAGCTGGCCGCTGCCGCTGAAACGCTCCTTCTTCGAATATCACGCGCTGACGCGGCAAGACGCGAGAGCACCCGGCTCGGTGCCGGCAATCCATCACTTCGACGAAGGCCAGGCGCTGATCATCATGGAATATCTGTCGCCGCACATCATCCTGCGGCGGGCGCTGATCGAGGGCCGGCAACTGCCCAACATCGCCAGAGACATCGGCCTGTTCATGGCCCGCACCCTGTTTCGCGGCTCCGACCTGCATATGGCGACCAGGGATCGCAAGGCCGATCTGGCGCTGTTCGCCGACAATGTCGCGCTCTGCGACATTACCGAGAACCTGGTGTTCTCGGACCCGTATTTCGACGCCAGGATGAACCGGCATACGAGCCCGCAACTCGACAGCGTCGTCGCAGAGCTGCGCGCCGACCGCGACCTCAAGGTCGAGGCGCAGCGGCTGAAGCACATTTTTGCGGCCAATGCAGAGACGCTGCTGCACGGCGACCTGCATTCCGGCTCGATCATGGTCACCGAGACAGAAACGCGGATGATCGATCCCGAATTCGCGTTCTACGGCCCGATCGCCTTCGACGTCGGCATGCTGCTCGCCAATTTCTGGATGGCGTTCTTCTCGCAGCATGGCCACGAGCAGAACGGAAAGCGCGACGCCATGCGCGCCTATCTGCTCGACGTGACGGTCGAGACATGGTCGGTGTTCCGCAGCGAGTTCTCGCATCTGTGGCGAACCGAGCGCACCGGCATGCTCTATCAGCAAAGCCTGTTCGAGGATCAGGGCGACAGGCTCGGCGCCGAGCAGGCGCTCGACCACATGCTGCATCAGGTGTGGACCGACATGCTGGGCTTTGCCGGCGTCGAGGTGCACAGGCGCATTCTGGGCCTCGCGCACAATGCCGATTTCGAGACCATTGCCGACGCCGACCTGCGCGCCACATGTGAGGCAAAGGCGCTGAAATTCGGCCGTCATATCGCCGTCAACCGGCGCCAGATCCACAGCATCGACGAGGTCAACAAATTGGCCGCACTGATCGAACGGGAGAACAGGATTTGAACGTCGGCGACCGCCACTATCGCACCATCTGGCTGAGCGACGACGGCCGTTCGGTGGAGATCATCGACCAGCGCTGGCTGCCGCATGATTTCCGCGTCGAAAAAGTCGGCACCGTTGCCGGCATTGCCACGGCGATCCGCGACATGTGGGTGCGCGGCGCGCCGCTGATCGGCGTCACCGCGGCCTATGGCGTCGCCATGCAGATGGCCGACGACCCATCCGATGCGGCACTCGACGGCGTCTGGGAGGTCTTGCACGAAACCCGCCCGACCGCGATCAATCTGCGCTGGGCGCTCGATGAGATGCGCAATTTCTTGCGGCCGCTTCCATCTGGACAGCGCGCCGAGGCGGCTTACCGGCGCGCCGGCGAAATCGCCGACGAGGATGTCGGCCTCAACCGCGCGATCGGCGTCAACGGGCTTGAAATCATCAGGGAAATCGCAGCACGCAAAAAACCGGGCGAGCCGGTCAACATCCTGACCCACTGCAATGCCGGCTGGTTGGCCACCGTCGACTACGGCACCGCCACGGCGCCGATCTATCTGGCAACGGAAGCCGGCATTCCCGTTCATGTCTATGTCGATGAAACCCGCCCGCGCAACCAGGGCGCCCAGTTGACCGCATGGGAGATGGCCGGCCACGGCGTGCCGCATACGCTGATCGTCGACAATGCCGGCGGCCATCTGATGCAGCGCGGCCAGATCGACACGGTCATCGTCGGCACCGACCGCACCACCGCCGACGGCGATGTCTGCAACAAGATCGGCACCTATCTGAAGGCGCTGGCCGCCGCCGACAACGACGTGCCGTTCTATGTCGCGCTGCCGTCGCCAACCATCGACTGGACGGTGGGTGACGGGCTGGCCGAAATCCCGATCGAACAGCGTTCCAGCGACGAGGTCTCACTGGTCTGGGGCAAGACCGCGAGTGGCGAGATTGCGCAGGTCCGCATCTCGCCGGAGACGACGCCCGCGGCAAACCCGGCCTTCGACGTGACGCCGGCGCGGCTGGTCACCGGATTGATCACCGAACGCGGCGTCGCCAGGGCTTCGCGGGAGGGCTTGAAGGCGATGTTTCCCGGGCGGGGATAATCCTGCTCCCGAATACTGCTGAAACGGTTGGCAGCGGACCCTAAACATCAAGACTGACGGCTCGCCGGGCCGCCACCAGCTAGCGCAGCCGACGGCGCGGGACTACGGAATTGGCTCTCGTGAACGCGTTCGTCCCAAACGGGTTGCCAATCCATGGTAGTGTGATTATACCAGTTACTAAGCTGACGATCGGCAGGGCCATCGTTGGAGATCAGGAGCACGGCTGGATGACAACGATTGCGCTGTTTGGTGCCGGCGGCAAAATGGGTTACCGCCTGTCGACCAATTTTCGCGGCTCTCCTTACATCCTACGCCATGTCGAGGTCAGCGACGCCGGCCGCGAGCGGCTAAAGACCGGGCTGGGCATCGACGCGGTCAGCGCCGATGAAGCCCTGAACGGCGCCGAGGTGGTTATCCTGGCGGTTCCCGACACCCATATCGGCAAGGTCGCGGCCAGCATCGAGGGCAAGCTTGCGTCCGGCACCATGGTGGTCGTGCTCGACGCCGCAGCGCCTTTCGCCGGCCATTTGCCGAAGCGGCCGGACCTGACCTATTTCGTCACCCATCCCTGCCATCCGCCTATCTTCAACGACGAGACCGACATGGCGGCCAAGAAGGACTATTTCGGCGGCGTCAAGGCCAAGCAGCATATGGTCAGCGCGCTGATGCAGGGACCGGAGGCGGATTTCGCCAAGGGCGAAGCGATCGCCAAGATCATCTGGGCACCGGTGATGCGGTCGCATCGCGTCACGGTCGACCAGATGGCGCTGCTCGAGCCGGGCCTTTCGGAGACCGTCTGCGCTTCGCTGCTGGTGGTCATGAAGGAAGCGGTCGACGAGGTCGTCGCGCGCGGAGTCGACCAGCAGGCCGCGCTCGACTTCCTGCTTGGCCACATGAATGTGCTCGGCGCCGTCATCTTCGGGGAGACCAAGGGCGTGTTCTCCGACGCCTGCAACAAGGCCATCGAGTTCGGCAAGCCGGTGCTGATGCGCGAGGACTGGAAGCGGGTCTTCGAGCCGGAAGAGATTGCAGCGAGCATCCAGCGCATCACCTGAAGGCGGGAGCCGCCTTTCCTTCTCCTCTCGTAGAAGAAGGTATAGGCGCGTCCTATGTCACCGCGGTGACCCTGCCCGCCGCATCGAGGCGACAGCCGACTCGCGCCTGCCGAACCTCGACGCCGCCTTGTCTTGCATAGTGTATGCGCACCTCGATCGGCGCCGTGAGCGCGCCCCGACGTTGCTGCAACGGGCCCGCGCTTACCGCGTGAACAAGCACGGCGCCAAGCGGCGTCGCGGCCGACGCGATCGCCGTGCGGCAGGCGCGCACCACAGCTGGTGGGATACCGGATTTGGCTTTCAGTGGCGCCATAAACGGATAGCCATAGGTGATCCGCGCCGACGCGTTGCGACCAGTTCCGGAAGGCCTGAGCTTGCGGGGCAGGATGGCGAATTGACTCGCAGCCTTGGCCTTGGTGGTGGCTGGCGTGATCCCGGCATTGCTGCTCGCGGCTTGCCCAGCGCCCAGCGCCGGGTTGCCTGGCTTACCTCCTGGAGCGGTGCCCGATGCGGACGAAGGGTCGCCCACCCCGACACCTGTCGACAGGCCGCCGCTTGCGCCGCCGAGGTTGCCGCTGACGCCAAGTCCGGCACCGAACGATCCCTTGCCCGCGCCGAGCGATCCGCCAAGGCTTGCTCCCCCTACTCCGTCGACGCTCGAGCCGCCCGCCACCGAGGCGCCTTTCGGGCCGGCGCTAAGGCCAGCACCGACCCCGACACCGCCAAGTTTGCCGCCAAGCCCCGCCTCAAGAGCCGCGGCAGGGCAAATTGCGATCGCGACGGTCAATGCGGCTGCGACGTATTTGTTCATCACCATATTCCTCCTGCGGCATGTATTCGGCCACCGAAATGCCCTTCACGATCAGCCCCCGCTAGGGAGCGCCGAGCTTCGGCGGTCGCGTTGGGAGCAACGCGTCGGGAAGCGCGATGGTCGCCACCAGAACAGGTCGCGATGGTTTTTTGGCCTTCACTTTGTGGTTTTCCCGCAACCCCGATTGACGGGCTGGTCGCGAGCGCACGGACACATCTGCACGCGAAGCTGCGACGGCACGCGCTTTCGGAACGCGGTTGATACGCTCGCTGCGACGCTCATCCCGGGCCTTTTCAACGTCAATCGCCTTTCGAGCGGCGCTGAGCTCGCGGGCCAGGCGGACGGCCTTGTCGCGCTCCTGCTCCAACGCCACGCTCAGCTCCATCGAGACGCGGCTCGCTTCCTGCCTTGCCGCGTCGCGTTCCCGCCGGGCGCTGTCGCGATCACGAGCAGCTGAATCTGCCCGTTCGCGCTCCAGTTCGAGTGCGTCGCCAGCTCGCTTCAAAGCCGCCTCGGCAACCTGTCGTTCCCTGATGGCGTCGGTGCGCGCAGCCGCAGCCAGATCCGCGCTTGTCTTAAGCGCGTCGATGGTCTGGCGCGCCGCGATGAGTTCGCGTTCGAAGCGCTCAGCCTTGTGCCGCTCCTCATCAAGCGCCCGCTGCGCCTCTGCCGCAGAGGCCGCCATGGAGTGACGCGCTTCAAGCATGGCGGCCTTCTCGTGATCGGCGAGAGTGGCTTTGGCCTTCAAGCCTTTCACTTGGCTTTGCGCCACTTCCAGATCGAGCGCGAGCTCTTCGGCTCGTCGCCGCTGTTGTTTTAGCGCCTGTGCTTGTTCAGCCATCATGTCGGCTGCCGCACGCGTCTGCGCGCTGGCATCGCGGGCGCCGCGCTGCATCACGGCCAATTCGGCTCGCGCCGCCGCCAAGTCGCGGCCGTCATCGTCAGCGCGAGCTGGGTCACCGCGAGCCGGCTGCACGCTCTTCCTGAGCGCGTCGACTTCCCTCAGCGCCGCAAAGAGCTTTTGTTCCAGCGTACCGCGGTCAGTCCGCATCGCATCGAGTTCCCGCACCAAGGCGTCGGCCCGTTGACGCGCCGTCGCAAGGTTCTGATTGTGTCGCGCGGCATCGTTGCGAGCAGTCTGGCGAGCCGCAAGTGCCTCCGCGCGCGCTGCCGCAATTTTCATGCGAGCGGCGGACAGCTCATTCAGCAATGCCCCTTGCAGAGTTTGCACGCCCGGTTGCGCCTCGGCCTGGCCGTTCTCGACACCGGCGCGTTGCGAAGCCACGGCCGAAGAGCCGTCGCTGGCTGCGTCCGCTGGCGGTTCGGGGGCTTCCTGTTTGACCTCCACCGAAGCCGTGAGGTCAGAAGACGAACTTTGTATCAGTTTGACGGTTATGTCAGCCCGTTCCTGACGGCCGCTCCTGGCTTGCAAGCGATCGGAAATCAGCTTTGCCAGCTCCTCCTCACGCAGACCTGCCGCGGCAATGCTCCCGATCAAGGGAAGGTCAAGCGTGCCAGTCGAGTCGATGGTGAAACTATGGTTGAGCTGCAGCGCTTCCAGAACGCCGTCGCGCAAGGCAGTCCATTGCCAAACGTGCAGTTCGATCGTGTCTCGCGGAGCAAGTCTGTCGTCAGCCTTTGGCCGACCGTGTGCCGCAGATCCCAGCAGCAGGATGATACACAACGAAATGAGGCACGGCATGGCGCTGCAGCTCCTGCCGCACATGCCACGCAATGAAGCCGAATGCCGTCGGTCAGCAAAGCTTGGCGCGGGGCTGCAGGATGGCGGCCTCAAACTCTGCACAAAAGTCATAGCTGAACCTCACCGGCAACGCGACCCTTGCCGCGAACGGATTTCATTAGAAAAACCGCGCGCAGGCTGGGGTCGCGGAGAAATTCCACAACCACGACGCGACACTAGCAAAGCCTGCGCGTACCCCTCAGCACCGAATAAGGCTTAGAAGTACCCCTTAAGGCGGTGGTTCTCCGGCTGACCAGCAGCAGGGGCATCGTAGGAACGAAGTATCGCTGTTGGTGGGATGACTCTCAGAGGCTTGCTGCTCATCAGATACATATCATCTGAATTTGTGGTTGACTCATTATACCAGTTGCCCTAGCTGTTGGAATGGCTTTGGCCAGCCGAGGCCGGGCTGAAAACTGGGCAGGCGGCAGGTGGAGGGGCAGGCTGAGAACGGAACCGAACCGGATTATCCGCCCAGGTGAGCCGGCAAATGACCCGGTCCCGCGACATCGGATGCGATCCGCCTGACAAACTGGACTGCATTTCAGCCTGGGCCGCGCAAGCACAGGCTTTTTCAAATGGGAGGAAATCATGAAACTCACTCGCAGAATGACACTTGCGGCTTTTGCCGGCATGCTGGCGCTGGGCACCGCCGCACCCGCCTACGCGGCGGATCTCATTGCCATCATCACGCCCTCGCACGACAACCCATTCTTCAAGGCCGAAGCCGTCGGCGCGGAAGCCAAGGCCAAGGAACTCGGCTATGAAACGCTGGTGCTGGTCCATGACGACGACGCCAACAAGCAGTCCGAGCTGATCGACACGGCGATCGGCCGCGGCGCCAAGGCGATCATCCTCGACAATGCCGGCGCCGACGCCTCGGTCGCCGCCGTGCAGAAGGCCAAGGACGCGGGCGTTCCGTCGTTCCTGATCGATCGCGAGATCAACGCCACCGGCGTCGCCGTCGCGCAGATCGTCTCCAACAACTACCAGGGCGCCCAGCTTGGCGCACAGGAATTCGTCAAGCTGATGGGCGAGAAAGGCAATTACGTCGAGCTGGTCGGCAAAGAATCCGACACCAATGCCGGCATCCGCTCCAAGGGCTATCACGACGTCATCGACGACTATCCGGACCTGAAGATGGTGGCGCAGCAATCGGCCAACTGGAGCCAGACCGAGGCCTATGCCAAGATGGAATCGATCCTCCAGGCCAACCCGGACATCAAGGGCGTGATCTCCGGCAACGATACGATGGCGATGGGCGCCCATGCCGCCCTTGCCGCCGCCGGCCGCAAGGACGTCATCGTCGTCGGCTTCGACGGATCGAACGACGTGCGCGACTCGATCGCCTCTGGCGGCATCAAGGCCACGGTCCTGCAGCCGGCCTATGCGCAGGCTCAGATGGCAGTCGAGCAGGCCAACGACTTCATCAAGAACAAGAAGTCTCCGGCCGAGGAAAAGCAGCTGATGGACTGCGTCCTGATCAATGGCGACAATGCCGCCAAGCTGGAAACCTTCGCGCTGACCAACTGAGCCGGTGTGACATCAATCGCAAGGGACGAGCTTCCGGCTCGTCCCTTGCTTCATTTCCCGGGTGCCCTGACCGCCATGCCGAACAAGCCGACATGTTGAAAAAGCTGACTTGGCCGACCGTTGCCTGGCCGACCCTCGCTTGGCCGACCCTGGCCGTGATATTTGGCAGCAGCCTGACTGCCTGCAAGATCCTGCCGACACCGTCCGCGGAAGATCGCGGCAATGCACCGGCCTTCAATGCGGACAAGATGGTCGGCGATATCTGGGCTGCCAAAATGGTGCCCTATCTCCAGCAGAAGGCCGGATCGTTTCCCGAGGTTCACGCCCTGGCGAAAGCCGATCCTGCGGCTGCCGGCGCCAAGTATGGCAATCCGAAGAAGCAGGCGAATTCGCCGTGGACCTTCGCGGTTCGCCTCGAAGGCAAGATTGTTGCGGCGAACACCCAGTCACGCGCGGCAACCATGGACGTCGATGCCGACGGTGACGGCAAGGCGGATGCGCGGGTGCAGATCGGACCGGCGATGCGTGGCACTGCGCTGCGCGACAGCCTCGACTTCATCCAGTTCAACGATTTCACCAACCAGATCGACTTCGCCCAGTTCGGCAAGGCGTTCAACATCCATGCCGACAAGACGGTGCTCTCCAAGCTGCCGCGCGAAGCGCTGGAGGGCCGCAGCGCCAGGGTTGTCGGCGCTTATGTCATGGGCAGCGGCCAGGACCTGCCGCTGGTGACCCCGGCGGAGGCAGAGGTGGGGCCGAAGCCATGACTGCCGCCGGCGATCATGATGTCATCCTGAAGCTGGAAGACGTCTCCAAGGTCTATTCGGGGACAGTCGCGGTCAAGCGCGCGAATTTCGAAGTGCGCAAGGGCGCGGTCAACGTGCTGGTCGGCGAAAACGGCGCCGGCAAATCGACGCTGATGAAGATCATCGCCGGCGTCGAACAGCCGACGCTCGGCCGCATTCTCCTGGAGGGCGAAGCGGTTTCCTTCTCCTCATCCGGCGACGCGGTGAACCGCGGCATCGGCATGGTGTTCCAGGAGCTGAACCTGTTCGGCAATCTGACGGTCGCCGAAAACATTTTCGCCACCCGAGAGATAACCAACCGGTTCCGCAAGATCGACAGCCGGGAACAGGAGCGCCGCGCGGCGGAATTTCTCGAGCGCCTGCAAGCCGGCATCCGGCCCGACATGCTGGTCGAGGATTTGCGCATCGGCCAGCAGCAGCTGGTCGAGATCGCCAAGGCGGTTTCGCTCGATGCGCGCGTTCTGATCATGGACGAACCGACCTCGGCGCTGAGTGCGGCGGAAGTCGAGATCCTGTTCAAGGTGATCGCCGACCTCAAGGCGCGCGGCGTGGCGGTCGTCTACATCTCGCACCGGCTCGAGGAGCTGATCCGCATCGGCGACTACATCACCGTGCTGCGCGACGGCCGCATCACCGGCCAGGAGAAGATGAAAAACGTCGACACGCAATGGATCGTGCGGCAGATGATCGGCTCCGACGCCAAGGATTTTGCCAAGCCCGACGGCCATGTTCCGGGCGAAGAGATCTTCCGCGCCGAGGACATCTGCCTGCCGCGCGTGACCGGCGGGCTTGCGGTCGATCATGTCTCGCTGTCGCTGCGTGCCGGCGAGATCCTCGGCATATACGGCCTGATGGGCGCCGGACGCAGCGAGCTGTTCGACTGCATTATGGGGCGCCACGGCCATGCCACGGGGGCGATCTTCATTGCCGGCAAGAAGGTCAGGGAACGCGACACCACGCGGCGCATCCGGCGCGGGCTGGCGCTGATCCCCGAGGATCGCCAGCGCGAAGGTCTGGTGTCGATCCTCTCTGTCGCCAGCAATCTGACGCTGGCCAGCCTGTCGCGGTTTGTGCGCCTGTTCCATATCAGCGGCGCCAAGGAAAACGAGGCGGTGACGCAGATGGTGCGGGAACTGGCGATCAAGGTCGCCGATCCGGCGCAGGAGGTCTCGTCGCTGTCGGGCGGCAACCAGCAGAAGGTGGTGATCGGTAAGGCGCTGCTCACCGGACCGAAGGTGCTGTTGATGGACGAACCAAGCCGCGGCATCGATGTCGGCGCCAAGGCCGACGTCTTTCGCACCATGCGCAAACTGTCCCGCGACGGGCTGGGCATTCTGTTCGCCACCTCCGATCTCGACGAGGTGATGGCGCTGTCCGACCGGATCGCGGTGATGAGCAACGGAAAACTGACCGGCATGTTCGATCGCGCCGAGGCGACGGAGGCGGCACTTGTCGCCGCATCGGCGCTTGGCCACGGGCCGGTCCCGCACATGGAGAGCCACGCCCATGACTGACATCCCAGCCAAGGCTTCGGTTGCCTCCGCCTCGAGCGGCTCCGTGCTGCTGACGCTGATGAAGGCGCGGACGTTCATTGCGTTGATCGCCGTCCTGATCTTCTTCTCGATCGCGGCGCCGAATTTCCTGTCGGCCGCCAACCTGATCCTGATGTCGAAGCACGTCGCGCTGAACGCCTTCCTCGCCATGGGCATGACCTTCGTCATCATCACCGGCGGCATCGACCTCTCGGTCGGCTCGATTGTCGGCCTGTGCGGCATGGTCGCCGGCTATCTCGTGCTCAACGGCATCGACCTGCAGGTCGGCTATACGATCTATTTCAACGTCTTCGAGATCGCACTGATCACGCTGGCGATCGGCATTTTGATCGGCGCCGTCAACGGATTGCTGATCACTAGGCTGAATGTCGCTCCGTTCATCGCCACGCTCGGCGTGCTCTATGTCGCGCGCGGCCTGGCGCTGCTGTCGTCCGATGGCCGCACCTTTCCGAACCTCGTCGGCAAGCCCGATCTGGGCACGACCGGATTCGGCTTCCTCGGCGCCGGCCGGCTGCTCGGCCTGCCGGTCTCGATATGGATTCTTGTCGTCGTAGCAGTTGGGGCGGCCTATCTGGCCAAATACACCCCGCTCGGCCGCCACATCTTCGCCGTCGGCGGCAACGAACGGGCGGCGCGGATTTCGGGCGTCAGGGTCAATATGGTGAAGATGTTCGTCTACATGTTCTCCGGCTTCTGCGCGGCGGTCGTCGGGCTGATCATCTCCTCCGAACTGATGGCCTCGCATCCGGCGACCGGCGAAAGCTTCGAGCTCAACGCCATCGCCGCGGCGGTGCTCGGCGGCACCTCGATGTCGGGTGGCCGCGGCACGATCGGCGGCACCATCGTCGGCGCCTTCGTCATCGGCATCCTTTCCGACGGGCTGGTGATGATGGGGGTGAGCTCGTTCTGGCAGATGGTGATCAAGGGCCTCGTCATCATCGTCGCCGTCGTCGTCGACCAGGCGCAGCGCCGGCTGCAGAGCCGGGTGACGCTGATGCAGATGGCAAAGGCGGGCTGACCCGTGGCGGAACTGCGAGGAGCGCTGATCGGCTGCGGCTTCTTCGCCGTCAACCAGATGCATGCCTGGCGCGACATCGAAGGCGCCTCGATCGTCGCCATCTGCGACCGCGACCCGGAACGGCTTAGGGTGGTCGGCGACCAGTTCGGCATCGTGCGGCGCTACGTCGACGCGGCGGCACTGTTTGCCGGCGAAAGCCTGGATTTCGTCGATATCGCCACCACCGCGCCGAGCCATCGTTCGCTTGTCGAGATGACGGCACAGAACCGCGTTCCGGCGATCTGCCAAAAACCATTCGCGCCGTCGCTTGCCGACGCCAAGGCCATGGTCAGGGCATGCGCCGATGCCGGCGTGGCGTTGATGGTGCATGAAAATTTTCGCTGGCAGTCGCCGATCCAGGCGGTGCGCGCCGTTCTCGACAGCGGCGACATCGGCACGCCCTTCTTCGGCCGGATCTCGTTCCGCTCGGCCTATGACGTGTTTTCCGGGCAGCCCTATCTGGCGACGGGAAAGCGCTTCATCATCGAAGACCTCGGCATCCACAGTCTCGACATAGCCCGCTTCCTGCTGGGCGACGTTTCGACGATCACGACCCGAACCGCTCGCATCAACCCCAACATTGCCGGCGAGGACGTCGCTACCATGCTGATGGACCACAAGAGCGGCGCAACGTCCGTGGTCGACTGCAGCTATGCGACCAAGCTCGCGACCGAGCCGTTTCCGCAGACGCTGGTCGAGATCGACGGCAGCGACGGCACGATCCGGCTCGAGCAGGATTACCGGCTCACCATCACCGGCAGGAACGGAACGGCGGTCAGCGACGTCTCGCCGCCGCTGCTGCCCTGGGCATCGCGGCCGTGGCACAACATCCAGGAAAGCGTCGTCGCCATCCAAAAGCACTGGGTCGCCTGCTTGGCGAGCAAAACCGAGCCGGCAACCTCGGGCGCCGACAATCTCAAGACCTTGGCGCTGGTCGAGGCCGCCTATGCGAGTGCTGCGAGCCGTGAGCCGGTGCAGATCGACACGCTGCTGAGATGACCGCCGACGCCTTCCCCCTCTATGGCACGCGCGCGGTCCAGGCCGAGCCGGTCAGGCTGCGCGCCGGCGCACTCAGCGCCGACTTCGTCAACGGCAATCTGCGCACCATCCGCCATGGCGGCATCGAAGTGCTGCGCGCCATAGCCTATATCGTCAGGGATCGCGACTGGGGCACTTACGAGCCGACGCTTGCGGACCTGACTATCGACCAAGATGCCGACACTTTCTTCGTCAGCTATTCGGCAAGCTGTGTCGGGCCGGGAGAAAGCCGGCTCAACTTTCGCGCGACGATCAAAGGTTCCGCCGACGGCCAGCTGGTTTTCGACGTGAGCGCGCTTCCCGAAAACGCTTTCGAGACCAATCGCTGCGGCTTCTGCATCCTGCATCCAATCGCCGGCCTGGCCGGCAGTCCGGTCACTGTCGAGCACACCGACGGCAGCGTCGTCGCAACGAAACTTCCTGAGCTGATCGACTCCTGGCAGCCTTTCAAGGATCTGCGGGCGATCACGCATGAGGTCCGGCCCGGCGTCACCGCGGAATGCCGGATGGAAGGCGATGCGTTCGAGATGGAGGACCAGCGCAATTGGTCGGACGCGTCCTACAAGACCTATGTCCGGCCGCTGGCGCTGCCTTGGCCCTACATGCTGCCCGCCGGCCAGACTGTGCGCCAGACGATCAGGCTGCGTGTGACCGGCGACGGCAGGGTGCCGGCTGCCGCAGCAGCAGCCGAGCCGGTCCGAGTCGAACTCGGCGAAACCGGACCGCTGCTGCCGGATATCGGCGTGATCATCTATCCGGACGAGGTCGAGACGGCGCTGGCAAACCTGCCGACACTGTCCGCGCTCGGCCCGCAGCAGCTGATGTTCCATTACGATCCAACGCGGGGCCATGGCCTCGACGCCTTGCAGTCCTTTGCCCGGCTCGCCGCAGCCTACCCGGTCGAGACGACGCTCGAATGCGTCGTTTCCTGCGTTGGCGATCTCGATGCCGAGCTCTCAGGCGTCGCCGGCATGGTGCGTCAGGCCGGGCTGAAACTCTCGGCTATTGCCGTCTCGCCTTCGGTCGACCGGCAGTCGACGCCGCCGGGCAGCGCATGGCCTGAATGTCCGCCGCTTGAAGATATCTATGCCGCGGCGCGCCGCGCCTTTCCCGACATCCGCCTCGGCGGCGGCATGTTCAGCTATTTCACCGAACTCAACCGCAAGCGCGTTCCCGCCGATCTGCTCGATTTCGTAAGCCACTGCACCTGCCCGATCGTGCACGCCGCCAACGATCTCAGCGTCATGCAGTCGCTGGAGGCGCTGCCGTTCATCACCCGATCGGCGCGAGCGATCTTCGGAGCAAAACCCTACCGGATCGGCCCATCGACCATCGCCATGCGGCAGAACCCCTATGGCGGCGCGACCAAGGCCAATCCGCACAATCAGCGCATCGCCATGGCCGACCGGGATCCGCGCCATGCCGGGCTGTTCGCGGCAGCATGGACGATCGGCTATGGCGCGCGGGTCGCGCCGGCCGGGCTGGAGATGCTCACGCTGTCCAGCTTCAGCGGACCGTTCGGCGTGCTGGCGGCATCCGGGGAACCTGTCGGCGAAGGTGAACCCCGGCCGATCTTCCAGGCCGTGCAGGGGCTTTGCGAACTGGCCGGCTTCAGACAAGTGGCGGCGAGGACGAGCGATGAGACGCGGGTGCTCACGCTGGCCGGCCGTTCTGCCGCGTGCCAGACCATCATGTGGCTGGCGAACCTGACGGCGAGCGAAGTGACGGTTGATATTTCCGGGTTCGAACGACGCCGCCTTGTGATGACGCCTTACGCGGTCACCCGGATCGGGTGAATCAGCTGCCGGAATTCATCACATAGAGCGCGCGTGAACGCTCAAGGTGCTTGATCATCGCCTTCTCGGCGCCGTCCGCGTCCTTCTGCTCGATGCGGCCGATGATCTCTTCGTGCTCGGTCAGCGTGAAATTTTCCTTGCCGCTCCAGATCAGCATCTCGGTGTGATATTCCTTCAGCCAGCCAAGCATCGCTTCGCTGACCGCGACATAGATCGGGTTGCCGGATATGGCCGCGATCTGGGTATGAAACTTCATATCGGCGGATATGAAGGCTTCGGAATCGCCGCGAAAGCTCCGCTGTTCGGCAACGGTTGCCCGCAACCGCTGCACGTCCGCGGCGGTGGCCTTTTCGGCGGCTTCCCTGACCATGCCGCGCTCGAAGAAGATGCGGGCGCTCTTGAGGTGCTCCAGCGTGTCCTTCGATGACGACAGGATGATCTTGGCGGCGCCGTCGACCTGCTTGATGATCGACTTGGCGGTCAGCTGAAGCACCTTCGCCCGCTCGCCATGCGAGATCGCGACAAGGCCCATATTGCTCAACGCCTGCATCGCCTCGCGGATCGCCGGCCTGCCGACCGCGAAGCGCTCCATCAACTCGCGCTCCGACGGCATGTCGTCGCCCGGCTGCAATTCGCCGCTGGTGATCAAGCGCTTCAGTCGCAAAAACACTTCGTCGGAAAGTTTGCGCCGGACGATCGGCTCCGAACGGTTCATCGTCGCGAATCACTCCCTTGACCGGTTCTGTTTAGCATCGTCATCACGAATCTCGGAATGCTCGGCCGAGCAGGATATCGCTTGCAATACTTATGTACTCATTATACCAGATTTCGAAGATCAGGGAACTTTTTTCGGACTATGATCACCCTCACCTATCGCATCGAAACCCCAGGCAGCATCGAGGCGCTGGCGGCCAGGATCGCCAGCGACCAGTCGACCGGAACCTTCGTCGCGCTGGCCGGCGAGACCGAGGAGCTCAAGGCCCGGGTGGCGGCGCGCGTATTGGCGATACGGCCTCTGCCGGACGCCGATCGCCCGTCCCTTCCCGAAGCCGGCGACGGGCCCTTCAAGCGGGCGGATGTCGACATCGCATTTCCGCTTGATGCCATCGGCACCGATCTTTCGGCATTGATGACCATCGCCATTGGCGGCGCCTTTTCGATCAAGGGCCTGTCCGGCATTCGCGTCGTCGATATGAAGCTGCCAGAGGAATACCGGGGTGCGCATCCGGGTCCGCAATTCGGTGTCGCCGGCAGTCGCAGGCTGACCGGCGTCAGGGATCGCCCGATCATCGGAACGATCGTCAAGCCGGCGCTTGGGCTGCGCCCGCACGAGACGGCCGAAATGGTCGGTGAGCTGATCGACGCCGGCGTCGATTTCATCAAGGACGACGAGAAGTTGATGAGCCCGGCCTATTCGCCGCTGTCGGAACGGGTGAAGGCGATCATGCCGCTCGTCCTCGACCATGAGCAGAAGACCGGCAAAAAGGTGATGTATGCCTTTGGCATCTCGCACGCCGATCCGGACGAGATGATGCGCAACCATGATCTGGTGGCGAAGGCCGGCGGCAATTGCGCCGTGGTCAACATCAATTCCGTCGGCTTCGGCGGCATGGCTTACCTGAGAAAGCGCTCCAGCCTGGTGCTCCATGCCCACCGCAACGGCTGGGATATCCTCACCCGCCACCCCGGTCTGGGCATGGACTTCAAGGTCTGGCAGCAGTTCTGGCGGCTGCTCGGCGTCGACCAGTTCCAGATCAACGGCATCGCCTCGAAATACTGGGAGCCGGACTGGTCCTTCATCAGTTCCTTCGAGGCGGTGACCACGCCGATCTTTTCGCCGGAGGATTGCGCGCTGCCGGTCGCCGGCTCCGGCCAATGGGGTGGACAAGCCCCCGAAACCTACCGGCGAACCGGCCGAACGGTCGATCTTCTGTATCTCTGCGGCGGCGGCATCGTCAGCCATCCTGACGGACCGGGCGCCGGCGTACGCGCCGTGCAGCAAGCCTGGCAGGCGGCCGTCGATGGCGTACCGTTGGCGGACTTCGCCCTGAGCCACCCGGAACTGGCGCGGTCGATCGAGAAATTCGGCGACGGCAAAGCGGCCTGACGCCATGCAAAGCCTGCTTCTGAGCTATTATGGCGATGATCTCACCGGCTCGACCGACGTCATGGAGGCGCTCGAGCTCGGCGGTGTGCCGACCGTGCTGTTCATGCGTCAGCCGGACGAGGCCATGCTTTCGCAGTTCGGTCATTGCCGTGCCATCGGCCTGGCCGGCACCAGCCGAAGCGAGACGCCGCAGTGGATGGACATGCACCTCAACCGCGCCTTCGCCTGGCTGAAGACCCTGAACGCCGAGATCTGCCACTACAAGGTCTGCTCGACCTTCGATTCCAGCCCGACGATCGGCAGCATCGGCCGGGCCATCGAGATCGGCCGCTCGGTTTTCAGCCAGGACAGCGTGCCGCTGGTGGTCGGCGCGCCGCAGCTCAAGCGCTATACTGCCTTCGGCCATCTGTTTGCTGCCTACCGCGAACAATATTTCCGTATCGACCGCCATCCCGTAATGAGCCGCCACCCGACCACGCCGATGGATGAATGCGACCTGCTGATCCATCTGTCGCGCCAGACGGACCTCACCTCGGGACTGGTCGACCTGGCGACGCTGCAGTCGGCGTCCCGGTCGAAAGCGTTCGATCGCTTGCTCGCCGATGGCACCAACATCGTGCTGTTGGATGTCGACAGCCCCGAAAGTCAGGCGCTTGCCGGCAAGGAGATATGGCGCGTTCGCCGGCCGGGCCGCACATTCGTCGTCGGCTCTTCGGGCATCGAATATGCGCTGCTGGCCGAATGGGCCGCCAACCGGACCGTCCGTGCCGAGCCCAGCTTTTCGCCGCCGGGTGCGGCCGACCGGATCGCAGTGGTATCGGGCAGCTGCTCGCCGACGACGGAACGACAGATCCGGCATGCTTTGACGGACGGTTTCGACGGCGTCGCGGTGGACCCTGTCGAACTGGTTTCCGAGGCCTCCAGCGATGCGATTGCGCGCGCGGCAGCAAGCGGGCGTGCCAGCCTCGAAGCCGGTCGCAGCGTCGTCCTCTACACCGCCCTCGGTCCCGCAGCCGATCGGGGCGCCGAAATCGATCGGCAGGAAGGCGCCCGCCACAAGCTTGGCCGCGGCCTCGGCGAACTTCTTCGCGAGCTGACGATCGAACAGAAATTGCAGCGCGTGGTCATTGCCGGCGGCGATACGTCGAGCCATGCGCTCGGCCAGATGGGCGTCGATGCGCTGACAGTCAGGATGCCGCTGCCCGCCTCGCCGGGCTCGCCGCTTTGCGTCGCCCACTCGCGCGTCAAGGCGATCGACGGACTGGAGATTGCACTCAAGGGCGGGCAAGTCGGTACCGATCGCTATTTCTGCGCCATCCGCGATGGGCTCAGCGGGTGACAGCAGGCGCGCTGGATTTGGCTGATCTCACGACTTCTTGAACACGGCGCGGTTACCAACGCCAGATGCCTGCCCCACATAAGGCGCCGTACGCGCAGCGGCGGGGCGGCGTAAACGCTCAAGCGGGGCTGGATCACGGCTCCGCGAATGAACCAGCGGGATGCCGCGATGTCATTCAGACCATTGCTTGGAGACGGACGGGTTCGCAGCCAGGGGGAGAAGTCGGAGCCCCTGCAAACCGCGTCATGGGGAAGCTCCTCGATCGTTTTCGACAACCGGCGGTGGGCGTGCCGCGAGGCGGAGCTGCGCTGGACAGCCCCTCATCATCTGATCGTGCTGACCGAAGAAGGCGGAACTTCCCATATATCTATCCGGCACGAGGCAAAATCGCTGTACGACGGAATGGACCGTCCCGGAGCCCTCACCTTCGTCCCCGCAGGCGCCGAGCGGCAGGGCTTCTATCGCGATGTAGACCTCTCCTACTCAGCCCTGTGGATCGATCCCGATATCAGGCTTCCCGGCTGCGAACGCCTGAGAGACCTGCCGATCCTGGTGAACAGGAAAGACGTGGTGATCGCCACGCTGCTGAGTTCGCTTCGCGACGAGATGGCACTCGGCCACAAGCCGGACACCGCCTATATCGAGCATCTGGTCGCCCTGGTCAGCCTCCGCGTGGCCACCCTGAACCGGGAGCAACACCCGTCAGTGCGTCACGGCTGTCTCAGCCGTCGCGCGCTTGGTCGAGTTCAGGCTTACATCGATGCCCATATGAATGCCGACGTTTCGCTAAGCGAGTTGGCAGCCGTCGCGGGCATGGCCGTCGACAGTTTTGCACGCCGATTCAAGGCGACGACCGGGCTTGCACCCTATGCCTATGTGATCGAGGAACGCGTGCGGCGAGCCGAGATACTGCTGCGCGAAACGGGTTTGTCGATCGGCAGCATTGCCTTTCGGCTCGGCTTTTCAAGCCAGAGCCACTTCACCACGACCTTCCGGCGTCTCAGGGGCATGACGCCTCGGGCCTATCGGGTGAATTCTTCTCCGGAATCCTGATATTGCCGCCGGTTTCTTGAAAGAAAGCCGCCGCGCGCCTTCCCACCTCCAAGGTCGATGAGTGACAGAACTGCGACTGGGAGATCATGCATGGCCAAAACAGACACAAGGAGCGGGCCGACTCGTCGAACGGTTCTGGAGGGCGGGGTGGCGACCGGCGTGCTGCTGGCTACCGGTATACGCGGAGCCGGCCGGCGCCGTTGCGGCGGCCGCATCGCCGACGCCGGCGCCGACGATGCCGATGTCCCTGCGGATCAACGCGAAGGATTTTGCCGTCGAACTCGACCCGCGGACGACGCTGCTCGACGCGCTGCGCAACCATCTCGGCCTCACCGGCTCGAAGAAGGGCTGCGACCACGGCCAGTGCGGCGCATGCACGGTGCTGGTCGATGGGCGCCGGATCAATTCCTGCCTGACGCTTGCGGCAATGCATGAAGGCGACGAGATCACCACGGTCGAGGGCCTGGCCGAGGGCGACCGGCTGCATCCGGTGCAGGCCGCCTTCGTTGCCCGCGACGGCTTCCAGTGCGGCTACTGCACGCCGGGCCAGATCTGCTCGGCGGTCGCTATGCTGGGCGAGGCCAGGGCCGGCTGGCCGAGCCATGCGAGCGCCGACGTGGCAGCGGTTTCCGTCGCCCTCACCGATGCCGAGATCCGCGAGCGGATGAGCGGCAACATCTGCCGTTGTGCCGCTTATCCGAACATTGTCGCTGCAATCCGCGACGCGGCAGAGGGGGCGTGAGCAATGCAGTCCTTCACTTATGAACGTGCGGCAAGTGCCGAGCAGGCAGCCGCCGCGGTCGCGGAGCGGCCGGGCGCCAAGTTCATCAGCGGTGGCACCAACCTGCTCGACCTGATGAAGCTCGAGATCGAGCGCCCTGCGCATCTCGTCGACATCAGCCGGCTGCCGCTCGATCGAATCGAGGAGACGGCGGCGGGTGGGCTGCGGGTCGGCGCCCAGGTCCGCAACAGCGATCTTGCCGCCGATCCGCGGGTGAGATCGCGCTACCCGATGCTCACGCAAGCGCTGCTGGCGGGAGCATCCGGCCAGATACGCAACAAGGCCTCGACCAGCGGCAATCTCCTGCAGCGCACGCGCTGCCCCTACTTCTACGACCGCAGCATGCCTTGCAACAAGCGCGAGCAAGGTTCGGGCTGCGCGGCGCTGCAGGGCTTCAATCGCATGCACGCCGTGCTCGGCGCCAGCCAGGCCTGCATCGCGGTCCATCCCTCCGACATGGCGGTCGCCATGGCCGGGCTCGACGCCAGGATCGAGACCATATCGCCCGGCGGCGGGACCCGCACGATCCCGATTGGCGATCTCCATCGATTGCCCGAGGCGACGCCGCATGTGGAAACCGTGCTCGACCACGGCGAGATGATCGCCGCCGTCACCCTGCCGCCGCCACCGCCCGGCCGGCAGGTTTACCGCAAGGTGCGCGACCGTGCCTCCTACGCCTTCGCGCTGGTATCGGTGGCGGCAGTCGTCGAGAAAAGCGGCGATCGTATCCAAAGCGCTCGGATCGCCATGGGCGGCGTGGCCGCCAAGCCCTGGCGCGCGACGGAGGCAGAGCGCACCCTCGCTGGAGCGGCGGCGTCCGACGGCGCCTTTACCGACTCGGCCGAAGCCGCGCTCGCCGGAGCCGTCGGATATGGCGGCAATGATTTCAAGATCCCGCTGGCGAAACGGACGATGCGGCACACGCTCGCTGCTGCCGCCGAGAGTGCATGAGGTGACATGATGACAGAGACGAAGACCTCAAACCGTCCTCGCGAAACACGCAGCGGCATCATCGGGCGTCCATTCGATCGCATCGATGGTCCGCTCAAGGTGAGAGGCGATGCCACCTACGCCTACGAGAATACGCTGGAGGGTACAGCCTTTGGCTATATTCTCGGCGCTGCCGTCGCCAAGGGGCGCATTGCCGAGATCGACACGGCCGAAGCCGAACGGGCGCCGGCAGTGCTGCTCGTCATGACGCACCGGAATGCGCCGGCACAGCCGGATTTCGGCCCGGCGGTCACGCCGACGGTGCCGGAGGTCTTCACGCGCGCCCGGCCCGCGCTCAACAGCGAGCGGGTGCGCTATTACGACGAGCCCGTCGCGCTGGTCGTTGAGGAGACGTTCGAGGCGGCACGTGCTGCCGCCGGCCTCATCAAAGTGCGCTACGACGAGGAGCCGGGCCTCTACGATCTGTCGGGACATGTGGCCGACGCCTACGCACCAAAGCGGACCAATGCCGGCTTTGAGACCGACAGCGTGATCGGCGACTTCGAGAGCGCCTTTGCCGCGGCTCCGGTCAAGGTCGATGCCACTTACCGGACGCCCTTCGAACATCACAATCCGATGGAGCCCCATGCGACGCTCGCCGCCTGGTCAGGCAACGAGCTGACGATCCATACATCGGCGCAAACCCTGGCGAATTTCCGGGCGGGGGTCGCCAGCACGCTTCGCATCCCGCCCGAGCGCGTGCGCATCATCAGCCCGTTCATCGGCGGCGGCTTCGGCTCCAAGCTGATTGCCCATGCCGATACGATCCTGGCCGCGCTTGCAGCGCAGGTCCTGCAGCGTCCCGTCAAGATCGCGCTGACGCGACAACAGATGTTCGCCAATGCCGGTCATCGCGCAGAGATGATCCAACAGGTGCGTCTCAGCGCGGACACTGACGGGCGGCTCACCGGGATCGCGCACGACGTCTGGTCGGCAACGTCCAGCTTCGAGGAGTACTGCGAGCAAACGGCAGTTTTTGGCCGCTCGCTCTATGCGGCGCCGAACCGTGTCACTCGGCATCGCCTGGTTCCGCTGGATATCAACCGCGGCGAATGGATGCGCTCGCCCGGCGAAGCGCCCGGCATGCTGGCCTTCGAATGCGCCATGGATGAACTCGCCGAGCGGCTCGGACTGGACCCGATCGAGCTCAGGATCCGCAATGAGCCGGTCCAGGATCCCGAGCGCGGTGTGCCGTTCTCCACCCGCAACCTCGTCGCCTGCATGGAGGAAGGCGCCCGCCGTTTCGGTTGGGAACGGAGAAACCCGACGCCGGGCCGCGCCCGAGAGGGCCGCAAGCTCATCGGCTACGGCATGGCGGCGGCGATCCGTCCGAACTACATCGGCGCGGCGACGGCGCGGGTTGCGATCGACGGCGACGGTCGGGTGACGGCGCGGCTCGACATGACCGATATCGGGACGGGCACTTATACGATCCTGACCCAGATCGCCGCGGACAGCCTCGGCGTGCCGATCTCGTCCATCAAAGTGGAGCTTGGCGACAGCCGCTTCCCGCGTACCGCCGGCTCCGGAGGGTCCTGGGGTGCGGCCAGCGCAGGGTCGGCGCTGCACAACGCCTGCAACGTCCTTAGGGAACGGATATTGGAGGCGGCGCAGTCGAGCGAAGCCTCACCGTTGCGCGGCGCCAATGCCGCCGAGGCGAGCTTTGCTGACGGCGAGATCAGCGTCGGCCAGCGGTCGGCAAGCCTGGCCGACCTCGTCCGACGGATCGCTCCCGACGGGTTCGAGGCCGAGGGTTCCGTGGCCGCCGGCGCTGCCACCCCGTCATACAAGGCTTACTCGCAGCATTCATATGGCGCGCATTTCGCCGAGGTCGCTGTCGATTGCGATACCGGTGAGATCCGCATGCGCCGGATGCTGGCGGTGATGGGCGCCGGCCGTATCCTCAACCCCAAGACCGCGCGCTCGCAAATCATCGGCGGCATGACCTGGGGGATCGGTGCGGCGCTGATGGAGCAGACGGTGCTCGACCGGCGCTACGGCCACTTCGTCAATCACGATCTTGCCGAGTATCACGTCCCGATCAACGGCGACGTCCCCGAGATGGAGGTCGTCTTCCTCGAGGAACATGACGACAAGGCCAATCCATTCGGCGCGAAGGGGATCGGCGAACTCGGCGTCTGCGGTGCGGGGGCAGCTGTTGCCAACGCCATCTATAACGCGACCGGCGTGCGGGTGCGTGACTTTCCCATCACCCTGGACAAGCTGCTGCCTGCCTTGCCGGTGATCGCCATTTGACGCGGCAAGTCTTGTTCGGGCATTTCAAGCTCAAGGACAAAGCGGCTGCCAATCCCTGCGTGCAGGTACTGGCCGCGCCGGAACATATTGCCGCGTGAAATCTCCCTCCCCGGGTGGAAATTCCGGTAACACGCTGTACTATCTGCGAAATTACCGAAATCGGGAGGCTGCCGGTGCAGACCAAGAAGATCATCAACGACGGCAACCGCACTGTCGACGAGATGCTGGAGGGCATTCTGGCCGCGCATCCCCGCCATCTCAAAAGCATGGAGGGCAGCCCACGCTCGATCATCGCCCGCGATGGACCTCGCCAGGGCAAGGTCGGCCTCGTCATCGGCGGCGGCTCCGGCCACGAGCCGACCTTCCTCGGTTTCGTCGGCAAGGGGCTGGCCGACGCGGCGGCGATCGGCAATGTCTTTGCCTCGCCGCCGCCGGACCCGATCCTTGAATGCGCCAAGGCGGCCAGTGGCGGCGCCGGCGTGCTGTTCATGTATGGCAACTATGCCGGCGACGTGATGAACTTCGACATGGCCGCAGAGATGGCGGCGATGGATGACATCGAAGTGCGCACCGTGCTGACCACCGACGACGTGGCATCGGCGCCGCGCGACCAGAGGCAAAAGCGCCGTGGTGTCGCCGGCAATTTCTTCATCTTCAAGGCCGCCGGTGCCGCCTGCGAGCGGATGCTGTCATTCGACGAATGCGAGCGTATCGCCAGGAAGGCCAATGATCACACCTTCACCATGGGCGTGGCGCTGTCGCCCTGTTCGCTGCCGCAGACCCGCCGGCCGAATTTTGAGATCGGACCGGATGAGATGGAGATCGGCATGGGCATCCATGGCGAGCCGGGCATCGCCCGCGGAAAATTGAAAACCGCCGACGAGATCACCGACGAGATGCTGGACAAGATCGTCGACGAGATGGCGCCGGCACGCGGCGACAAGGTCGCCGTGCTCATCAATTCGCTCGGCTCGACGCCGCTGATGGAGCTCTACATCATGAACCGGCGCGTCAAACAGCGGCTCGATGACATCGGCGTGTCAGTTCACGCGACCTGGGTCGGCAATTATTGCACCTCGCTCGAAATGGCCGGCTCCTCGGTGACGCTGATGCATCTCGACGCCGAATTGCAGACGATGCTCGACCATCCTTGCGACTGCGCCATGTTCCGCGCCGGCTGAAAGGGTGCATCCATGACATCCATCGATGCAGCCGATCTGAAAAGAATGTTCGATGCGATCGCGGTGGCGATCGAAGCCGACAAGGACAGGCTCTGTCAGCTCGACGGGGTCATCGGCGACGCCGATCATGGCATCGCCATGGCGCTCGGCTTTGGGGCGGTGCGCGATGCGCTGGCGCCGCTGGAGCTCACGGCGACCGAGCCGACTGTTCTCCTCAACACTGCGGCGAAGTCGTTCCTCAACGCCGTCGGCGCCTCGTCGGGCCCGCTCTACGCGACGGCCTTCATGCGTGGTGCGGCTGCCGTCAAGGGCAAGGCGACCTTGGCGGGCGCCGATGTCGTCGCCCTGTTCCAGGCGATGGCGCAAGGCATCCAGGATCGCGGCAAGGCGGAGATCGGCGAAAAGACGATGGTCGACGCCTGGCTGCCGGCGGCGCAAGCCGCGGCCGCTGCCCATGTCGCCGGCAAGACCCTGTCCGAAAGCCTGGCAGCCGCCCTCGAAGCAGCCGGACGGGGCGCCGAGGCGACCAAGGACATGATCGCCGCGAAGGGCCGCTCGTCGCGGCTCGGCGAGCGGTCGCTCGGACACATCGACCCCGGCGCGGCGTCGGCGGTCACCGTTATCGCCGCGATGCGAAAAAGCCTGGCTTAAGCGCATCGCATCAATGCGACGCGCTTAAGCTCCTGTTTTATACATGTCGTTATCCCAAAACCGCTGCGCACCCTCGGTTCACGCCCGAGGGCATGCTTTTGGGCGACATGCATTAGCCCAGCTTCGCCGCGTCGAGCCTGTCGATCGCCTGGACATTACCGGCCGATGGCCCGTTTTCGTCGAACTCCGATGCGAGCCAGGCATCGACGATCGACTTGGCCAGTTCCGGGCCGATAACGCGGGCGCCCATGGTGATGATCTGGGCATTGTTGGATTTCGCCGCGCGCTCCGCCGAATAGGTGTCATGGGTGAGTGCGGCGCGAATGCCGGGCACCTTGTTGGCCGAGATGGAAACGCCGATGCCGGTGCCGCAAAACAAGATGCCGCGATCGTTTTCGCCGTCGAGGATGGTCTGGGCGAGCTTCTGCGACAGGTCGGCATAGTAGCCGGCCTGGCTGATGTCGCTGACGGAGAGGCCGGGCTTGGTGGCCAGGTGAGCGGCAATGACGTCGAGCAGCGGCTTGCCGGCGCTGTCGGCCCCAATGGCTATTTTCATTTTTTCTGTCCTTTCCTGTTCGATTGCTCTGGAGCCTGTTCCATCCCGATGGCATCGGGATGGGGCTCTAACTTTTGTTGGGCATGATCTTTTTCCGAAAACCGGATTCCCCTTTTCGGGATCATGCTATCTTTTGTTTGAGCATGATCTTTTCCGAAAAACCGGATTCCACTTTTCGGGATCATGCTCTAGATCGCCGCCGAGGCGCGTTCGAGGATGTCGATATAGCCTTCCGCCTGCCAGGCGGAGCGGCCGATGAACAGTCCGTCGATATGAGGCTGGCCGATCAGCTCGGCGGCATTTTGCGGATTGACGCTGCCGCCATAAAGCACCGGCGGCATGGCCGGCAGAAGATCGCCGGCGATCTTCTTGATCAGCGCCTGCTGCCTGTCGGCGTAGTCGGCACTTGCCGGAATGCCCTTGTCGCCGATCGCCCAGACCGGTTCGTAAGCAAACAGGATCGTCGCCGCCTTGGCCTGGCCTTCGAGGTATTGCAGCGCGCCGTGCACCTGCAAGGCCAGCACCGCATCGGCCTGGCCGCTGTTGCGTTGCGCCAATGTCTCGCCGACGCAAATGAGCGGCACCAACCCGTGCTTCACCGCCGCTGCGGTCTTGAGACCAACCGTATTGTCGGTCTCGCCGAAATGCTCGCGCCGTTCGCTATGGCCGAGCTCGACGAGATCGAGCCCGCAGTCCGTCAGCATCACCGGCGAGATCTCGCCGGTCCAGGCGCCGGCGTCGGCCCAGTGCATGTTCTGGGCACCGACCTTGATCCGCGTCGATGCCAGCGCTTTCTTGACCTCGCGGACCGCCGTGAAGGGCGGGATGACGAAGGGCTGGATACGGTCGTTGAAACCGGGGACGAACCCCGCCAGCGCCCTGGCAAAGTCAGTCGCTTCTGCAAGCGTCTTGTTCATTTTCCAGCTTGTGCCGACCCAGTAAGCCACGCGTCCTCCTTCTAGAGCCTGTTCCATCCCGCGAGGCGGGATGGGGCTCTATCTTCTTCTTTGACCATGATCCCGAAAACCGGTTCCCACTTTTCGGGATCATGGTCTAGTCCTTCTCGACCAGTGTCAGCGAAACGCCGGCGCCATCCAGCGCCTCGCGCATCTGCGGTCCCAGTTCTCGACCGGTGAAGACGGCGTCGAACGCCTTGAGATCGGTCAGGAAATGCAGGGCGGTGCGGCCGAACTTGCCGTGATCGACCAGCAGATATTTGCGGGCGGCCGCGGCCATCATCAACCGCTTGGTATGGACCACTTCCTGGTCCTGGTGGAAGGCGGAAACGCCGTGGATGGCGGACGACGACAGGAAGGCGACATCGGCGCGCAACGATCTCAGCGTGTCCTCGGCAAGCAGGCCGAAGAAACCGTGGAATTTCTTGCTGTACTGGCCGCCGAGCGCGATCAGGGTGATACCGGCAACGCCGGCCAGATCCTGTATCACGGCCAGATTGTTGGAGATCACGGTCATCGGGCGCAGATCCGCAAGGTGGCGCGCAATGCCGCCCGCCGTCGAGCCGTCGTCGATGATCACCGTCTGGCCCGGTTCGATGACAGCCACGGCGGCAACCGCCAGGCGCTGCTTCTCCTCGGCGGCCTGCTTCTGACGGTAGCGGAAATCACTTTCGAACAGGCCGCTCGGCTGAATCGAGGCGCCGCCGCGTATCTTGCGCAGGAAGCCGCTTTCCTCGAGCTCGTCGAGGTCGCGATGGACGGTCATCTTCGACACGCCGAAGCGCGAGGCAAGGTCATCGACACTGGCCGTGCCGGTGTCCATCAGAAAATCCATGATGCCTTGCCGCCGGCCGTCGCTCTTCATCGTCCAGCCTGTTTCCTTTAATTCGCGTCGCCGCGTCCGCCGTGGCAGAAACGGCTGATAGAAGCTATTATAGCAGATAAAATCGCATACATGCCAAGTTTTTTGTGATGGTGTTACATTTCCTTGGGATATTCCTTGCTTCTGATCGCTGCCTTGTAACAAGAATTGCTCTCGCCGGCATGGCCAGAGGTTGCGGTTCTCCGGAAATCCGGCCAGAAGCATCAATGGGCTGAATGACGACCGGACAGCTCGCAAACCATAGGCTTGAAACCAAATACGGGAGACCATTGGGTGGCTCGCATCACATTGAGACAATTGCTCGACCATGCCGCCGAACACGGCTATGGCGTGCCTGCCTTCAACATGAACAATATGGAACAGGGCCTTGCCATCATGGAGGCGGCCAAGGAGACCAAATCGCCTGTCATCCTGCAGGCGAGCCGCGGCGCCCGCGCCTATGCCAACGACGTCGTGCTGGCCAAGCTGATCGACGCGCTGGTCGAGATCCATCCCGATATCCCGGTCTGCATGCATCTCGACCATGGCAACAACGAAGCCACCTGCGTGACCGCGATCCAGCACGGCTTCACCTCGGTGATGATGGACGGATCGCTGAAGGAGGACGGCAAGTCGCCGGCCGATTACGACTATAATTCCGGCATCACGCGGCGCGTCGTCGACATGGCGCATTGGGGCGGCGTGTCGGTGGAAGGCGAGATCGGCGTTCTCGGATCCCTGGAGATGGGCGGCGGCGAACAGGAAGACGGCCACGGCGTCGAGGGCACCGTCAGCCACGACCAACTGCTGACCGATCCGGAGCAGGCGGTGCAGTTCGTCAAGGACACGCATGTCGATGCGCTGGCCGTCGCCATGGGCACCAGCCACGGCGCCTACAAGTTCTCGCGCAAGCCGGACGGCGCGGTGCTCGCCATGAACGTGATCGAGGAGATCCACCGCCGCCTGCCGAACATGCACCTGGTTATGCACGGCTCATCCTCGGTGCCGGAAGAACTGCAGGAGATCATCAACAAATATGGCGGCCAGATGAAGCCGACATGGGGTGTGCCGGTCGAGGAGATCCAGCGCGGCATCAAGCACGGCGTGCGCAAGATCAACATCGACACCGACAACCGCATGGCGCTGACCGGAGCGATCCGCAAGGTGCTGACCGAGAACCCGAGCGAGTTCGACCCGCGCAAATATCTGATGCCGGCAATGGCCGCGATGAGGAAGCTGTGCAAAGAGCGCTTCGAGCAGTTCGGCACCGCCGGCAACGCCCCCAAGATCAAGCCGCTGCCGGTCTCGGAAATGGCCAAGCGCTACAAGTCGGGCAGTCTCGACCCGAAGTTCGGCTGACGTGTTGAGGCAGGCATGAGCACAGTATAGTCGTTGAGGCTTCTACAGTGCTGGAGACGACCAATTGTCGGAGTCGGCGCTGCCCCTCATCGCCCTGCCGGGCACTTCTCCCCGTATAGTGACGGGGAGAAGGGGCTGGCCGCAACGTCGGCGCTGTGCTTGCTGCGCCGGCGATTGGCGAAACCGGCGACGACAGCTCCCCTCTCCCCGTCCCTATACGGGGAGAGGATGCCGGCAGGCAGGTGAGGGGCAGCGCGAACGTGGATAATCCAGTCGAGGACGGCTTCAAACCTGAAGCGATCCTGTTCGCGGCAAAATCGCCGCCCTGCCGGTCTCGATAAACGGCGCCCAATAATCGACCGACTCGCGGATCATCGCGACGACCTGGTGGTCGACCGGCTCGCGTTCGCGGAACGACAGTTCGAGGCAGATCTCGTTGTCGACGCCGCCGCCGCGGCGAACCGTCTCCAACAATTTTTCCGGTGTGATGCGGCCGTCCTTGTTGTAGGCGGCGATGAACGGCCAATGGCCGCCCTTGTTCATCGACGACTGCTTGATGTGGATGATCGGCGATACCGTGGGAAAGGCTTCGGCCCAGGCATAGGGGTTGATGTCGTCCGGATTGCTCGAGGTGACGTCGCCATGGTCGATATCGACCATCATCTTCAGCGGGATGGCCATGCCGGCCGCTTCGATCTCGTTGTGCAGGGACCGGCAGCACTCGATCGTATGGCCGAATTCGCGGCCGACCGACATCGGCTCCCAGAACAGATAGGTCAAACCGGCCGCCCTGGCGTGCTCGGCGACGTCGCGCCAGCATTCCAGCGCGATGTCGAAAAGCCGCGCGCGACGCTCGGGATCGTCAAAATCCCGGTGCGTGAAGATCGCGAACTGCGTGCCCATGCCGCTGGCGCCGAGCTCGGCCGAAATGTCGGCAAAGGTCTTGAACCAATCGACGTAGTAGCGGCGCACGTCGGCGTCGGGATGGCCGAAATGGTTGAGCCGCCCGTAAGGGCCGGTCATCCCGGACGTCACGCGCACGCCGGTGCGGTCGAGCGCCGTGCGGAACAGGCGGACGAATTTCGAGATCGTCGCCGCCGGCCAGCCGGGATTGACGAATTCATGCGTGAGCTGCACGTCCCGGATGCCGATGTCGTAGGCGATCGCGTCGATCAGATCGTCCGGTTCGGCAAAACGGTTGACCAGCGGATTGGTGTTTAGGGAAAGCGTAAAAGTCATCAGCCTGCCCTCACCAGTCGGCCAACGCACCAGTCCTCGAAGGCGGCTCTTTCCGCGGCGGACAGATGCAGGCCGTGCTTGGTGCGCCGTTCGAGAATATCGGCAGCGGTCAGCGCCCATTCATGCTCGAACAAATAACTGGCTTCGCGTTCGAAAAAATCCTTGCCGAAGCACCGGCCCAGTTCGGTGAGCGACCTGGACGCACCGACCACAACGCGCGTCCTAGTGCCGTAGAGCCGGCCATAGTGTTTGACCAGCGATGCCGGCATCCAGGGAAATTCACGGCCGAGATCGCCGAGGAACTGCTCGAAATCGGCGTTGGCGATATCACCACCCGGCAGGTAGCCTTTCGACGTCCACGGCTTGCCCATTTTCGGAAAGAAAGGTGCGATCCGGTCCAGCGCATGCTCGGCCAGCTTGCGGAAGGTGGTGATCTTGCCGCCGAAGACGGAGAGCAGCGGCGCCTGCCCGGATGATGCGTCGAGTTCGAAAATATAGTCGCGCGTCACCGCGCTCGGATTGTCGGAGTTGTCGTCATAGAGCGGCCTGACGCCCGAGAACGAGTAGATGACATCGTCGCGGGCAAGTTCGCGCTTGAAGTAGCGGTTGACCACCTTGATCAGGTAGTCGACCTCGCTGGCATCCGCCGCCACGTCTTCCGGCCGCCCCTCATAGGGAATATCGGTGGTGCCGATCAGGGCCAGATCGTTCTGGTAGGGATTGATGAAGATCACGCGCTTGTCGCTGTTCTGGACCAGATAGGCCTGCCGCCCTTCCCAGAATTTCGGCACGACGATGTGGCTGCCCTTGACCAGCCGGACATTCCGCTTGGAGTTCTGGCCAGCCACGCGGTTGATGATGTCGTTGACCCAGGGACCGGCGGCGTTGATCAGCGCACGCGCCCGAACCGTGGTCCTGACGCCGGTTCGGCTGTCGCGCATCTCGACCGACCACAGGCCGTTTTCACGGTGGGCGGCGGTGCAGGCGGTCCGGGTGAAGATCCTGGCTCCCTGTTCCGCAGCGTCGAGCGCATTGATGACGACGAGACGGGCGTCGTCGACCCAGCAATCGGAATATTCGAAACCGCGCTTGAACGCATCCTTGATCGGTGCGCCTTCGGGCGCGGTGCGCAGGTTGAGCGTGCGGGTGCCCGGCAGCCGCTTGCGGCCGCCAAGATGATCGTAGAGGAACAGACCGAGCCGGACCAGCCAGGCCGGCCGGTCGTCCGGGCTGTGCGGCAGCACGAAGCGCATCGGCCAGATGATATGCGGCGCCGATTCAAGCAGCACTTCGCGTTCGATCAGCGCCTCGCGCACCAGCCGGAATTCGTAGTATTCGAGATAGCGCAGGCCGCCATGGACGAGCTTTCCCGATCGCGAACTGGTGCCTTCGGCGAGATCGTCTTTTTCGCACAGGATGACGGAAAGCCCGCGGCCGACTGCGTCGCGCGCGATGCCGGCGCCATTGACGCCACCGCCGATGACGAACAGATCGACGATTTCAGTGGCGCCGCTCATCTCGCCGGATCCTCTATGCCTGGATTGCGTTTCATGGCTGCCGCGACCTTCAGCACGGGTTGACCGGCGGGAGCCCGACGATGAAGCGGCGCACCTCTTCGGCCGCTTGCTCGGCCGCATAGGTCACCGTGCGCACGGAAGCGCCGGCGATATGCGGCGTCAAGGTGACATTCGGAAGCTGCAGCAGCGGCCAGTCGGCAGGCACCGGCTCGACCGCGAACGTCTCCAGCATGGCGCTGCCGATATGGCCTGAGACCAGCGCATCGTAAAGCGCGTCGTAATCGACCAGCGGCCCGCGCGCGGTGTTGACGAAGATCACCCCCGGCTTCATCCGAGCGATGATGTCCTTGTTGATGAGGCCGCGGGTTTCCTCGGTCACCCGGGGATGAAGCGTGACCACATCGGAGCGGGACAGGAGATCTTCGAGCGCGACCAGTTCGACGCCGTCATTGCGGTCTTCGGCGCTCAGTTGCACATAGGGATCGGTGACCAGGATGCGGCAGCCGAAGGCGCGCAGCAGGCGGACAACCTTGGTGCCGATATTGCCGTAGCCGATGACGCCGACGCTCATTTCGTTGAGCTCGCGGCCGGTACGGTCGGCCCGGTAGAGATCGCCGCGCCATTCCCCTTTGCGCAAGGCCTCGTGCCCGACCCGGATCAGCCGCGTCTCGGCAAGGATCGCACCGATGGTGAATTCGGCCACAGCACTTGCATTGCGGCCGGGCACATTGACGACGGTGATGCCGTGGGCCCTGGCGGCAACCATGTCGATGTTGATCGGGCCGCCGCGCGAGACCGCAACCAGCTTCAGCGCAGGCAGACGCTGCATCATGGTCTCGGACAGCGGCGCAAGCTGGGTGACGAATATCTCGGCGTCGCCAATGAAATCGACCACCTCGTCCGGATCGCCAAAATACTCCTTCACCTTGTCGAGGCCGAGCGCCGCATTGCCGAATTCCATCGGCTCGTCGGGCCAGGCCGCCTCAAGGGTGCGGATGTCGAGATTGTCGCCGCAGGCCTTCTCGATTTTCTCGCGAAAGACCTCGGGAAGCATGAAGCGGTCGCCAATGATTGCAATCTTCTTACGCATGCTCGACTTCTCAGTTTGCCCTGGACGCGGCCATCGACCGCCAGACCGGCCGCAGCGCCTCATGCGCCAATGTGTAGGACGGAACCGCCCGCTCATAGATCGCGGCAAGTTTTCGGTCGCTCGGTTCCGTCGCGCCCAGCAGCGGCGTGACCCATTCGCCGACGCATTCGTCCATCGAACTGTATTGGCCGACGCAGACCGCAGCGATCATCGCGGCGCCCGCCGCACCGGCTTCCTCGCGTTGGCTGGTGCGAATGTCGGCGCCGACGACAGCGCCGAGGATCTTGCGCAGAGCCGGGCTTCTGGCCGCGCCGCCGGTCAGCCGGATTTCGCTCGGCAACGGCCCCATGGCGGCGTAGCAATCGCGCGACGCGAATGCCAGCCCCTCAAAAACAGCGCGAACCATATCGGCATAACCGTGCCGCGACGAAATGCCGACGAAACCGGCCCTGGCATTGGCATCGACGAACGGCCCGCGCTCGCCGGCCTCCGACACATAGGGCTGATAGAGCAGCGAGGCCGGCTCCGATGACGATATCCATTCGTCGACCAGCGCGATCATCTCGCCATTGCTGCGGGTGATGCCTTGCGAGGCGAGTATGCCGGAGGCGAGGCTAAGGATCCAATCGATGTTGAGCGTCGCTGCCATGTTCGACTGCATCTGCGCAAAGACGCCGGGCGCCGGCATCGTCATCGTGTAGCCGGTCCTGGCCTCGTTGAGCAGCACCTCGTCCGGCGTCTGAGCAAGCCGCATATGCATGCCGGTGGAGCCGATGATCGAGCAGCCAGGCTTGCGCTCGCGGTCGAGCAGGCCGGCGCCGAGCGCGGTGCAGGCCACGTCGACATAGGCCAGTACCACCGGCGTACCGGAAAGCAGCCCGGTCGCTTTGGCAGCCGCCGCCGACAGGCCGGCGCTATGCCTGGTGCCGTCGACGATCGGCGGCAGCAGATGCCTGAGGTCGGCGACGCCGAGCACCTCAAGCACCTCGTCGCAATAGCCGCGGGTGCGAAAGTCGCCAAAGGTGAAGGTGCCCTCGGAAGGATCGGTGGCGCGTTCGCCGGTCAGGTTGAAATAGAGCCAGTCCTTGCAATGGAACGCTGTCGCGGCGCCGGCAAGCCTGTCAGGCGCGTTGCGCTTCATGAAGGCAAGCTGCGGCCCCTGCTGGCAGGCCGCGAGCCCGCTGCCGGTCTTTTCGAAACGAAGCCGGTCATCGGGGCGCGCGCGGATCTCCTCGACGATGGCGGCAGCGCGCGCGTCGAGCCACAGCCAGCCCTTGGCGACCGGCTCACCGTCCTTGTCGATCAGCCAGGTGCCGTCGCCCTGCCCGGTCACCGCGATCGCAATGATGCGGCTGGCGAGGTCCGGCACCTTGTCGGCAAGCTGTCGCAATGTGGTCGCCGTATCGGTCCAGGTGCGTGCCAGATCCTGCTCGGCGCCGCCGCCCGGCAAGGTCTCGTACCGGTTCGGTACCGCCGCGGCCGCGAGCTGCCGGCCCGCCGTGTCGAAGGCGACGGATTTGATGACAGACGTGCCGGCGTCGATGCCGATTAGCACATCCCGCATCAGGCAAGCTCCATGCCGTGCGAAATGGCCATGCCGCTGGACTGATCGAAGACGTGCAGATTTTTCGGATCGATGCTGATGTTGATCGGCGCGCCAAGCTCCAGCCGGGTCCGGTCATGTTCGACCAGGACCAGCGAGCCGCCGGCGAAATCCGCCGCGATATGGGTCTGGTCGCCGAGCCATTGGTTGGCCGAAACCGTCGCCGGCACGCCGTCCTTCGAGCGGCGAACCGCATAGGGCCTGACACCGATGACGACCCGCTGCCGTTTGAGCAATTCGTCGCGAACCGAGCCGCTGAACGCGTCCTTGTCATAGTCGAGTGAAAGCCCGTCGGGCAGCCGCAGATTGATCTTGTCGGCGGCCGTGCCGACATAGGCCTCGAAGACATTCATCGGCGGCTCGCCGACGAACGTGCCGGTGAACAGGTTGGCCGGCCGCTGCTTGAGCATATTGGGCGTATCGAACTGCTGCAGCACGCCGCCTTCCATCACCGCGATCCGGTCGGCCAATGCATTGGCCTCGGTCTGGTCGTGAGTGACCAGGATCGCGGTCAAGCCGCGCTCCTTGATGAAGTGCTTGATGCGGCCGCGCAGCACCGCGCGAAGCTGCGGCTCGAGCTGGCCCATCGGTTCGTCCAGCAGATGCAGGTCGGCCTCGCGGATCAGTGCCCGGCCGAGGCTGGCGCGCTGCTGCTGGCCGCCGGAGATGGAACTCGGATAGCGCTCAAGAATGTCCTCGATCTCGAGCAGCTTGGCGATGCTGGCAACTTTCGCGTCGACCTGACTTTTCGGCAGCCTGGCCGCCTTCAGTGCAAACGCCATGTTCTCGCGCACGGTCAGCGGCGGATACAGCGAATAGCCCTCGAACGCCATCGCCACATTGCGCCTGACCGGCGGCAGCGTGTGCACCTTGCGGCCGGCAACCGAAATGCTGCCGCGCGAGACCTCTTCGAAGCCGGCGATCATGCGCAATGTCGAAGTCTTGCCGCAGCCAGACGAGCCGAGCAGTGCGACGATCTCGCCCTTGTCGATTTCCATCGTCAGATTCTGAACGGCGTGCACACCTCGGTCGATCGGGCCGTAGAATTTGTCGACGCCGGAAATGGTGAGTGCGCTCTGGCTCATGCCGCTTCTCCGCTGCGCAAATTGACGACGTTTTTCGAGCCGATACGGTCGCCACTGGCACGATCGAACAGCAGGGCGCTTTTGCCGTCGACGGCGATATGGGCCCTGCCCTCGGTTTGACCCGCTGTTCCGGCCGGCCGGGAGACCAGGATTTCGCGACCGCGCACGGTGCGCACCAGCGTGACGATCTTTTCGTTGAGCGGCGTCTCCGCCTCGACGGTCACCGGAATGGCCGCGGGTGTTCCTTCGTCGACGAAGCGCAGCGCTTCGGGCCGCAAGCCGATCACGCAATCGCGGCCGACCGTGGCGTCATAGGCGCCGGTCAGATGGACCTGGACATTCGACAGACCGACATAGATGCCCTTGGCATCGCGCGACGGCTTGACGTCGAGCAGGTTGATTGTCGGATCGCCGAACAGCCGCGCGATCTCGATGTTGGCCGGCTCGCGATAGATCTGCTCGGGCGTGCCGAGCTGCTTGATGACGCCTTGCGACATCACCGCGATGCGATCGCCGAGCGCCATGGCCTCCTTGTAGTCCTGGGTGACGTAGACGACGGTCGCACCGCGATCTGCCAGCAGCCTCGGCAGTTCGAGCCGCATTTCGAAGCGCAGTTTGGCATCGACGTTGCGCAGCGGGTCGTCGAGTAGCAGCACCGGCGGCGAGCCGACCAGAGCGCGGGCGAGCGCGGTGCGTTGCTTCTGGCCGTTGGACAGCGCCCGTGGCTTATGGCTGAGCACGTGGCCGATCTTCAGCAGCTTGGCGACGCTCTCGACACCCGCCTTCATCGCGCTTTGCGACGATCGCTTGGCCTGAAGCGGCGTGGCGATGTTGTCGAAGGCGGTCATGTGCGGAAACAGCGCGAAATTCTGGAATGCCATGCCGACGCCGCGGAACTCGGCGTCAAGATCGGTCATGTCCTCGCCGCCGATGAAGATTTTTCCCTCATCAGGGTCGATGACGCCGGCGACGAGCCGCAGCAGCACCGTCTTGCCGGCGCCGGACGGTCCGAACAGGACCAGGGTTTCGCCGTCCGCGACGCTCAACGACAGATTGTCGAGCACAGTCTGGCTCTTGTAGCGCTTGACGACATTTCGCAATTCGAGGCTGGCCATCGAAGCTATCCTTTCACCGCGCCGAGCGACAGGCCTTCGACGAGATAGCGCTGCGCGTAAAGGGCGAGCGCCAGCGTCGGCGTGATCGACAGCACGATCGCTGCCGAGATCTGGCCGTACTGGATGCCGGAGGAGGTGATGAAGGCGAGCGCGCCGACCGTCACCGGCTGCTTGTCGGCCGAAGCGAGCACGAGCGCGAAGATGAAATTGTTCCAGGCGAAGATGAAGGCGAGCAGGCCGGCAGCCGCGATGCCGGGGCCGGCGAGCGGCAGCGCGATCTTGCGGAAGGTGGCGAACCAGGAATGGCCAGCGATGCGATAGGCATATTCGATATCGGCCGGGATGTCCTCAAAATAGCCGCGCACGATCCACAGGATCAGCGGCAGGCAGATCAGCTGATAGACCCAGATCAGCCCGATATAGGTGTTGGCCAGTCCAAGCTTCTGGAAATAGAGGGTGAGCGGCAGCAGCACCAGCAGCGCCGGCGCGAACCGGAACGACAGCAGCGTGAAGGCGATGTCCTCCGAGCCGCGGAATTTGTGCCGGGCAAAGGCGTAAGCGGCGGGGACGCCGAGCAGCAGCGCGACGGCGACCGAGGTGACCGACAGGAACACCGAATTCCACAGGTTGCGCATGAAGGCGATGTCGAGCGTGCCGGCCGCCGTGGTCAGCTTGCCGGTGATCAGCGCGGTGTAGTTGGCCAGCGTCGGCTTGAAGACAAGCTGCGGCGGAATCCGCAGGATGGTCTCGTTGGTCTGGAAGGACATCATGAGGATCCAGACGATCGGGAACATGAAGAAGATCACGACCAGCGTCAGCGCTATGCCACGCAGGATGCGTTCGAGAAGCGAGGTGTGTTCCATCCCGGCCTCCTATGCCAGGCCGCGGGCGCGTTCGCGCAGCCGCAGCCAGTTCTTGATGAAGATGTTGGAGAGGAAATAGGTGATCGCCCACAGGATGATCATCAGCGCCGCCGAGCGGCCGACATTGGTCGACTGGAAGAAATTGAGATAGGCCTCGACCTGGAAGACGGTCAGCGTGTCGCCCGGACCGCCCTGGGTCATGGCATAGATGATGTCGAACTGCTGGATGGAATCCAGCAGGCGAAACAGCGTCGCCGTCAGGATGTAGGGCGTCAGCATCGGCAAGGTGATGCGGAAGAACACAAAACTCCGCGGCACGCCGTCAAGTGCCGCCGCCTCGAAGGGCTGCGTTGGCAGGCTGCGCAGGCCGGCAAGCAGCAGGATCATGATGAAGGGCGTGTAGACCCAGACATCGACAAGCACCACCGTGAAAAGCGCGGTCGACGGCGACGAAGCCCAGCGGAAATCCTGCAATCCGATCAGGCTGGCGAGGTAGCTCAGCACGCCAAAGCCGGGATTGGTCATCAGCTTCCACATCAGCGCGGCAAGCGCCGGCGCCGTCATCAGCGGCATCAACAGCATGATCGAGATGAAGTTGTTCAGCGTCGAGCGCTTCTGCAGCAGCATGGCGATGCCGAGACCGAGAAGCAGTTCAAGCAGCACGGTGATGCCGGCATAGAGCAGCGATATCTCCAGCGTGTTCCAGAACCTCGGGTCGGTGAAAAACGAGATGTAGTTGTCGCCCCAGTTGAACTGCCGCGCCCAGGGCTGGCTCAGCCGGTAGCGCTGGAACGAGTAGACGACCGACGTGAAGAACGGGATCAGGATGCCGATGCAGACGAGCAAGGCCGGCAGGCTGAGCACATAGGGCAGCACTTTCTTGCTGATCCTGAAGCCGGAAGGCCTGTTTCTTTGCATTGTCGCCGTAGTCATCGTGGCTCACCCGTCATCTCTGTTGCTTCGCCCTGCCGGCCGCCCAGGGAGCTAGGCGGCCGGTTGGGCGAGTGGCGGCACCGCCGTTGTTTGAACATCGGAATTTCCCAAAACCGATTTGGGTCCGATGCTCCAGGCGCCGCTTCGCAGTGGAATGGCCGGCTGGCCCGCAGCAGCGGGCCGGCCGGCCGCCAGGACTCAGCCGAGCCCGGCTTCCTTGAGCTGGCCGTCGACGCTGCTGGCCAGCATGTCGAGGCCTTCGTCGACCGGCACTTCCTTGGCCACCATCTTCTGCAGCGTCGCCGCCCATTCGGTGGTCAGATCGAAGAACAGCGGCTGCGGGGTGAACTTGATGCTGGCGCCGGGCGCCGAAACGTCGAACATCTCGACATAACCCGGATAGCTCTTGTTCAGCTTCTCGCGGAACATCTGGTCGTTCCAGACCGACTGACGCACCGGATTGACGAAGTCCATCTCAGTCGCACCGAACAGTGCATGCTCGGGCCCTGATGCCCATTGCATGAAGTACCAAGTGGCGTCCTTGTCCTTCGAGAAATTGGACATCGACAGCGACCAGATCCAGATGTTGGGCGTCGGAGCCTTGGCGGCGGGATTGGCCTTGAAGGCAGAGAAGGCGAGCTTGCCGGCCATCTTGTTGTCGCCGCCGTTCATGAAGTAGCCGAGGATGTCGGCGTCGAAGATCATCGCCGAGGCGCCGGCGCCAAGGTCGGTGCCGACCTGATACCAGGTGTAGGTCGACCAGTCCTTGGGGCCGCTCTCCTGGATCATCTGGACCCACTGCTTGTGGAAGGCCTTGGATTCGGCGGTGTTCATCGCGGCCGACAATTTGCCGTCAGCCGAGACGTTCAGGTCCTTCTGGTCAAAGTTGGCATAGGCCGACAGGAAGCCGGGATGGATCGTCGCCCAGGAGCGCGAGCCGCGCACGCCGATGCCGTAGACGCCGCCGCCGACATCCTTGGTGAGCTTGGCCGCCGTAGCGACCATCTCGTCCATATTGCCGGGAACGCTGACCCCGACCTTGTCGAACATGCCCTTGTTGTAGGTGATGTTGTTCTGTTCGAAGCCCCACGGAATGCACCACTGCTTGGCGTCGTCGGAACCGAGCACGCCGCCGGGCTGACCGTTCCAGGCACAGGACTTCCTGACACCGGGCAGGAAGTCGTCCCAGGCATAGTTCACGTTGGTCTTGGTCGGATCCTTGATCCACTCGTTAAGGTCGGTGATCCAGCCGGCCGGGCCATAGGTCCAGGTCATGTAGGCGCCGGTCATGAAGGCATCGTATTCAGGCGAGCTGGCCGACAGCGCAGCGGTGACCTTGTCGAAATAGACATCCTCCGGGAAGACGTCGTAGACGACTTCCATGCCGGTCAACTTCTTGAAGTTTTCAAGGTTGGCGATCATCGCATCCGCGTAAGGATGCTTGTTGAGCAAGAGCTTGATGGTCTTGCCCTTGTGCGCCTGCCAGTCGAAATCCGCCGCCAGCGCACGGGTCTGCCCCAGGTTGAGCAGCGTTCCGGCCGTGCCGGCGGCAAGGCCCATCGCGCCAAGGCCCTTGATCAGCCCACGACGATCGACTTGTCCGCGCAGGAACGCGTCGATCAGGTCTTTTTCTTTCTCATGCATTTGTCTTCTCCTCCACAGGGTAGTTTCAATCGAATGGCTGCCGGCTACCCGACCGGCGTCTGCTCCACGAGTTTTCGCGCCGTCCGCTCATCGGTGACCAGGCCCTTGAGATAGCGGCCCTCCAACACCGATTTGATGGCACGAACCTTCACCTTGCCGCCGGCAACGGCGACAATCCTGCGATTGCTGATGTCTTCGCGCGCCAGCGCCAGCGCGCGGTTGGAAAGCGTCGTCTCGACCGCCTTTCCAGCATCGTCGAAGAAATGGCCGAGCAGTTCGCCGACACCGCCGTTGCGTCGGATCTCCTCCATTTCGCCCTTCTCGATCATTCCGGTAGCGACCAGCGAGGCCTCGCGCTCGGCAGTGCCGATGCCGGCGATGAGCAGGTCGGCGGCCTTGCCGAGATCAAAAACCTCGCTGATGCCCTTCTGCCCAAGCAGCACGGTTCGATCCTCGACCGTGTTGGCGAACATCGGCACCGGCATCACATAGGCTTCGGCGCCGGTCCGTTCGGCCAGGCGGTGAATGACGTCGTGCGGATTGGCCGAGAACTTGCGCGTCAGGCCGCCGAGCAATGAGACGAATCGGGTCTTTTCGGCCGATATGCGCGGCAGATATTCGACGCAGGCGGCGAGCGTGCGGCCATGGCCGACGCCGATCAGCGTATCCTCGCCGCGTTCGATCTCACGCTTGAGGAACTGCGCGCCGGCGATGCCGAGCGCCTTGAGCGGCAAGTCCTCGCCATCGAAGTCGGGAACGACCTCGCAATAATCGAGGCCGTAGCGGCTGGACAAATCGTCTTCAAGCGCGACGCATTCCGACACTTCGCCGTCGATATAGACTTTGACCAGCCCTTCCTGATTGGCCTTGGTGATAAGGCGATGCGCCTTGAGGCTGGTCAGGCCAAGCCGCTTGGCAACCTCCGACTGGGTCAGCCCGCCAGCATAATGGAGCCAGGCGGCGCGCGTCGCCATACTGGTTTCATCGTCGCGCAGGAGGCCGTTTCCAAAACCAACCATTTCCGCCCTAAGATATTTTTATCAGGTGATGCAAAATTTTTCACAAGGTGTCGCAGGAGTCAAGCGTCGCAGCGTTCAAATCACCTTGAGAGGGCAAAAAAAGGCCTGCTGAAGCAGCCATCGTGCAGGGCGGTGCCAGTCTGAAATGCCATGCCTGTCGACCTGAAGGGCAAAGGCTGAACGGCTCGCTCCAAGCGAACCAGTTGCATGGCCGCAAAGGCCTGCTCCCGTTCAATGAGCGCATAACTGGGCTGACCGACGCCAACCGCCGATTTGCTGAAAATGCTCTGCCCGCCGAATGGCGGTGGAGCTCGCTTGCGGATCAGGCGAATTCGGGCAAGGAGGACAGGGGCCGAGAAGTATCGATCTTCACATTGCGAGAGCTACAATAATTCTTCACGAACGGCTATCTATCCTGGCGACAGGTGTTTGGTTCGAGTCACGAGGGGCGCGGCTTGGAATTCGATTTGAAGACCATTGAGGCGCTTGCTCCCGATCAGGCGTCGCTGAGCGCCGCCTCCAAGCTGACCAAACGATCGAACTGGCCGCGGCTCGAAAAGCATGAGCCCCAGGCGCTCATCTGGGGTGAATGCCAGGGCTCCGGCTCCAATCCATATCGGGTGGTGGTCGACACCGGCGATCACGGCTACAAATGCACCTGCCCGTCGCGAAAATTCCCGTGCAAGCACACGCTGGCGCTGATGTGGATTGCCGCCACCGCGCCAGCCAGTTTTGCAGCCGCTGAATCCTCGCCTGAATGGGTGAATGACTGGCTTGGCCGGCGCAGGAAGACGACGCCACCGCCAGCGCAACCGATAGAAGGTGTGGCAGCCAAAAGCATTGATGAGGCTGCACGGACGGACGACAGCGCCGCCGTCGAAGACGGTGCGGCGGTGGAGCGTCGTGAGGCTGCGCAGCGCAAGCGGGCGGAAGACACACGACAAGCAGTGTCGGCGGCGCTCGATGAACTCGATCAATGGATCGCCGACCAGTTGCGGCTTGGTCTTTCCGGGTTTGTCGACGGCAGCGGCGACCGTTGCCGCCGGATTGCCGCGCGGCTGGTCGACATGAAGGCAACCGCGCTTGCCGGTCGCATCGACGAGATCCCTTCGCGGCTGATGGCGCTGCGCAGCGAAGAAAAACCGGATGCGGCGATCCGTGAGCTTGGCAAGCTTGTGCTGCTGGCCAAGGCATGGCGGGCGTCGCCCGACGACCCAGAGCTGAAGCGCCTCGTATCGACCTCTGAAACCCGCGAACAGGTTCTGGCCAATCCGGATGCAAGACAGGTCGAAAGCTTCTGGGAGGTTCTGGGCGAGAAGATCGAGAGCCGCCGTGACGGTCTCGTCAGCCATTCGACCTGGCTGCTCGATCTGAAGTGCGCTACCCCGCAATTTGCCGTGCTGCTCGATTATTTTCCGGCTTCTGCCGGACGCCGGTCCAACGCTTTTGCGCCGGGCGATCGTTTCGATGCCCGGCTGGTCTTCTATCCATCACGCAAGCCGCTGCGCGCACTGGTGGCAGAACGCATGGGTGAAGTGACGTCCGGCGCGTGGCCTGATTTCAGCTTTGGCGCTGCAAAGGACCCACTCGCCACGCATGCTTCCTATCAGGATGCTGCGCCTTGGATTACCGATTGTCCTCTCATACTGCCGCCTGGTGCGATCCTGGTCGATGACCGCGGCACAGGCTGGTGGCAGGCCGCGGATGATCCGCAAGGGATCGCCTTGCCGATCGCAGGCGCTGTCAATCAAACATTGCTCGGCCTCGACCTTGCGGCCACGGCAGCGCTCTGGGATGGCGCCCGGCTTGACCTTCTGGCGGCTCAAAGCGGATTCGGGAGGCTTGACCTGTCGTGAACGAGGGCGAGCAAACAGGCCTGGCGACAATGCGCGATTGCTGGATCACCGGCGGAGCCACCTTCGATCTGGCTCCGACCGCCTGGAAGACGATCGCCGGCGGTGCAAGTCCCGACGAGCAGGAGCGCCGGCTCCTGGCAATCGCAGCACAAGCGCTCGACGTCGCCCTGCGGCCGGCGGCGCCGAAGACGCTCAAGCGCCGGCCGCCGCTGCCCAGGCTTGCGCTCCCGATGCTGCCGGAGCGGTTGCGGCCGCTGTTGAGAGCCGCTCTGAAACATGCGGTCGACGCGCGACGCAAGACGCGCGTGGTGACGCTTGTCGCCAGCCGCGGCTTTGTGCTCCATCCGATGGACTGGATGCCCGTCGCGTCGGATCAGAACAGTCCGGACGTCTACGCCCCCTGGATCGACTGGCAAGCAAGCGTGGACGGGGAGAGACATGCCCCGCAAGAGAAACTGACGGCGGAAAATTGGGATGAGTTCTATCCCGCCGCGCGACGCATCGCGCTGGCAGACATGCGCCGCAGTGAACCGGCTTCGGCTCGACTGCTGATCGAGGCCAAGGCGTCGGGCGAGCCCGCCGAGGTCAGGCTTGCGCTCGTCGAACTCATGCGCTTCGGCCTGAATCCTGAGGACGCGCCGTTCCTTAAAAGCCTTTCCGCCGACAGGTCCGGCAAGGTGCGCGAACTGGCTGGCCGGCTGCTGGCAAGGTTGGGAGAGCACGGCCGTTCAGACGATGGCGGACCGGGTGATCCCGCAGCTGAACTCGCCGCTTTCATCAGCGAAGGCAAATCCGGCTTCATCCGCCGCCGCAGCATCTACACGCCGGCGAAGTTGAAATCGCCGGCGCAGGAAACGCGTCGCGCCGAATTGTTCGAGACCTGCAATCTCGTCGACCTGGCCGCGCGGTTCAGTGCTACCGAACCTGAGTTCATAGGCGCCTGGCAATTCGGCGCCGACAACAATGCCGACATCCTGATCGCACGAATGGTCGCCGCTTCGGGGAGCGACGCCGCGGTGACGCATATGGCCGACGCACTTGTCGCCGATGGCGGCAAGCCAGCGCTGTTCGTACTGCACCTCACGCCGCGCCTGGACAGTCGCAGAAAACGAGCCCTCGTCCGGCTGATCCTCAAGCAAGCGAATTACCTCAACGCGATCAATCTGGCGGAAGGCATTGATGCTGGCTGGCTGGAATGGGGCGATCTTTCGAATGGGTCGGCTGTTGCGGCGCTGGGGTCCGCCGTTGCGGGAAACGACGACGCCATGCGCCGAGGCGCCGACGATATACTGGAAACGATCGGCTTCCTTGCCACGGCGACCACGGCAGCAAAATTGATCGACGAGGTCGTCGCAGCCGGCATGCCGCCCGCAGCCCCATCACTCAGTGTCCTGCGTCTCAACGCGGCGCTGGCCGAACATCAGTCTAGAACCGACACATGATCAATCCGGAGAATTCACATGAACGCTGCCATCCGTCTCCCGGTCGAGCAGGCCTATGCCTCTGAATTGCAGGCGCTGGCGCGCGGTGACGACAGGCAAAAGCCTGCCGGCTGGAGCCTCTCGCCACAAGCTGTGCTGACTTATCTGCTGGGCGGGAAGGCCGGTGACGGCACGCCGGTAACGCCAAAATATGTCGGTCGCCGCCGACTGATGGAGACCGCGGTGGCAACGCTCGCCACCGACCGCGCATTGTTGCTGCTCGGCGTTCCCGGCACGGCCAAATCCTGGGTGTCGGAACATCTGGCCGCCGCCATCATGGGCGACTCGACGCTGATCGTGCAGTGCACGGCCGGCACCGACGAGAACCAGATCCGCTATGGCTGGAACTATGCGCAACTTCTGGCAAAGGGCCCGAGCCAGGAAGCATTGGTGCCGACGCCGCTGTACCGCGCCATGCAGACCGGCAAGCTCTGCCGGCTCGAGGAACTGACGCGCATGGGCTCGGATGTGCAGGACACGCTGATCACCGTACTTTCCGAAAAGATGATGCCGATCCCGGAATTGAACACATCGATCTATGCCCAGCGCGGCTTCAACGTCATTGCCACGGCAAACAATCGGGACAAGGGTGTGAATGAACTCTCCTCGGCACTCAAGCGTCGCTTCAATGTCGTGGTGCTGCCATTGCCGGAAGACATGGCTGAAGAGGTGGCGATCGTCTCCAAGCGGGTCGACGAGATGGCCGGCGGGCTCGACCTGCCGGTGCCGAAAAATGTCGGCGAGGAGATAGCCCGGGTATTGACCATCTTCCGTGAATTGCGGTCCGGTGCGACCGCCGACGGCAAGGTGACGCTGAAGACGCCCTCGGGCTCGCTGTCGACCGCCGAGGCGATCGCGACGATGGTTGGCGGGCTGAGCCAAGCGGCGTGGTTCGACAGCGGCAAGCTCGGCGCCGAAGGTCTCGCCGCCAGCCTTGTCGGCGCGATCGTTAAAGACCCGGTACAGGACAAGGCAGTGCTTGAGGAATATCTGGAAACAGTGCTCAAGAAGCGGCCTGACTATGCGGGCTACTATGCGGCCTTGAACGCAGCGATCTGACGCGTCATGGGGCACAGCGACGTCGCCTATTTCGGCATACGCCATCACGGGCCGGGCTCCGCCGACAGCCTTGTGCAGGCATTGCAGGATTTGCAGCCGGTCGCCGTGCTGATCGAGGGGCCTATCGATGCCTCCGCGCTGCTGCCGTTGCTGGCCCGCCCGGAGATGCAGCCGCCGGTAGCACTGCTTTGCTATTCGGAGGAGGATCCGGCTTCGACAAGCTTCTGGCCATTCGCCGAGTTCTCGCCGGAATATCAGGCGGTCCTTTGGGCCGTGGACAACAAGGCGGCGTTGCGCTTCATCGACCTGCCGTCGTCGGCGCGCTTCTCGGAAGCGGCGGTCGACGGCGCGGAAAAAGTCGATGCTGACGATGCGAAGGAGTCAAGCAAGCGTGATGATGTGGCTCCGCATCGGCGTGATCCGATAGGCACGCTGGCCCGCGCCGCCGGCTATGAGGATGGCGAAAGCTGGTGGTCGGACATCATCGAGCAGAATCCGGAACCAGGCCCCATATTCGCCGCCATCTCCGACGCGATGATAACGCTGAGGGATGGTGAAGGCTCGATCGCGCAGTTCGAGGCCCAGCGCGAAGCGCATATGCGGCTCGAAATCGCTGCGGCGCGCAAGGAATTCGACGGACCTATCGCCGTCGTCTGCGGGGCGTGGCATGTGCCGGCACTGCAGGCGACACACATGCAGAAAAACGATCAAGCCCTGCTTAAGGGGATTGCGAGACGCAAGAGCACGATGACATGGGCGCCGTGGACGGGACCGCGTCTGGCGCTGGGCTACGGCTATGGCGCGGGCGTCGTCGCACCCGGCTGGTGCAAGCATCTCTGGCGCACGCGCGGCCGGCGCGATGCAGCAACCTTGTGGCTTGCAATGATTGCAGCGGTGCTGCGGGTGAAGGGTCACCTGGTCTCGACCGCTTCGCTGATCGAAGCGGAGCGGCTCGCCCGCACGCTCGCCGCGATTCGCGAGCGGCCGAAACCCGGGTTTGAGGAATTGCGCGACGCCGCAATTGCGGCTCTGTTCAACGGCGAAGCGTTGCTGTGGGCCGTGGTCGAGGCCGAGCTGCTTCTAGGTGCGGACGTCGGCGAAATTCCACCCGACACGCCGTTGGCGCCGTTGATCGAGGATCTGCAGCGCAACCAGAAGGCGGCGCGGCTGAAACCTGAAGCGCTGGAGCGGGAACTATCCGTCGACCTGCGAAGCGACAGCGGGCTGTTTCGTTCGACATTGCTGCATCGGCTGAACGTGCTTGGTGTGCATTGGGGCAAGTTGACGGACGCCGGTCGCAGCCGTGGCACGTTCCGCGAGCGGTGGACCCTGGCCTGGGAGCCGGAATATGCCGTTCGCCTGGTGGAGAACCTGATCTACGGGCCGACCATCGAAAAGGCTGCCAACGGCCGCCTGATACAGATCATCCAAGCCGCAGCAACCCTCGATACGCTTGCGGCACTGGTCCAGGGCGCCATCACGGCAGGCCTGTCGGAAGCATCGACCGCCGGTCTCGCGGCCCTGGAGGCGCGCGCGGCGCGCAGCAGCGAATGCCTGGAGATTCTGGCCTCGGTGCCGCCGCTCGCCGACATCATCCGCTACGGCGAGGCGCGCAAAACCGAGACGAACCGGCTTTCCGGCCTCATGGAGCGGCTGATCGTCGAAGGTGCGATCGCACTTCCCTATGCGGCACGCGACCTGGATGAGCAGGCCGCCGCGACGCTGGTAAGAGCGATGCGCAAGGCCGATGAGGCGATCAGGCTGGTGGAGCCGGGGGAAGACGTGCTGAACGGATGGCGCAACGGGCTGGCTGCCGTTCTCGAGGGGTCGCGGGCGACGGCGCTATTGGCCGGATGCGCCGCGCACCTGCTCTACGAGGCCGGCCGCCTGTCCGCCGAAGCCGCAGCCGAGCTGCTCGGGCGACGCCTGTCGCCGGGCACGCCAGTCGCCGAGGCGGCGGGGTTCTTCGAGGGCTTCTTCAGCACAGCTGGTCAACGGCTGATCTATGACGAAGGTCTCCGCAGCGCGGTCGATTCCTGGCTCAAATCTCTCGACGAAGATGCTTTCATCGCGCACCTGCCGTTGCTGCGCCGCGTCTTTTCCAATCTGGACAGCATGGAGCGCCGGCGGCTGATCGAAGCGATTCTCGGCCGCGCCGCGCGCTTGCCGGCTGGCCTGACGCCGACGCCGGACGGCGGCGAGGCATGGCGCCGACACCTGGAACGGCTTGGACCATTGCTCATGGGAGGAAACGGCAATGGATGACGAGGGCGAAATGAACGGGCCCGGCCCACGCACGGCCGATGCCGGAGGGGAGCGCCGCTGGCGCCTGGCGATCGGCGCCGATGACGAGGCGTCGGCGGCACTTTCCAGCGACGACAAACGACTTTCGGCGGCACTCGATGCTCTCTACGGCGATGGTGCCAGCGCGGCGGCCAGTGACCCGCGCAAGCGGCGTGGCGGGCTTGGCCGCTCGGCACCGCGCGTTGCGCAATGGATGGGGGACATTCGCTCCTTCTTTCCCGCGCAGGTCGTTCAGATCGTCCAGAAGGACGCTTTCGAACGGCTGGACCTGAAGCAGATGCTGATGGAGCCGGAGTTCCTCAAGGCGATCGAGGCGGACGTCAACCTGGTCGCCGACCTGATTTCACTGCGTTCAGTCATGCCGGCCAAGACCAAGGACATCGCCCGCACGATCATCGCCGACATCGTCGCCAAGCTGATGCAGAAGCTGGAGCAGAAGACCGCCGAGGCGATACGCGGCGCGCTCGACCGATCGAAGCGCACCAAACGTCCGCGTGCGCGCGATATCAACTGGCAGCGCACCATCTCGGCGAACCTTCGCCACTACCAGCCCGAGCACAAAACTATCGTGCCGGAGAAGCTGGTTGGTTTCATGCGCAAGCAGCGTCGGCTAGTCGACCTTGACGAAGTCGTTCTCTGCGTCGACCAGTCCGGCTCGATGGCAAGCTCGGTCGTCTACGCCTCGATCTTCGCGGCAGTGATGGCCTCGCTGCCGGTCGTGCGCACCAAGCTCGTCTGTTTCGATACGGCCATCGTCGACCTTACCGAAGAACTCAGCGATCCCGTCGAAGTGCTGTTCGGCGTGCAGCTCGGCGGCGGCACCGATATCAACCAGGCCGTCGCCTATTGCGCCGACCGTATCGAGCGGCCAACCAAGTCGCATCTGGTGCTGGTCACCGACCTCTACGAGGGCGGCAATGGCCAGGAATTGCTGCGGCGGCTGGCGGCGCTGGTTCGATCCGGCGTCAATGTCGTCGTGCTTCTGGCACTGACCGACCAAGGCCGGCCCGGCTATGATCCGGCAATGGCAGGTTCGGTTGCCGCACTTGGCATTCCGGTCTTCGCCTGCACGCCGGATTTGTTTCCAGACATGATGGCGGCGGCATTGCGCCGCGAGGATATCGGCGCCTGGGCGGCGGGAGCCGACATCAAGCTGGTTCGCGCCGAGACCGAGGCGCCCAGGGCGGACGACTGAGCCCCATGTTCCAGAGGGTTGCCGAACTCCCTGTCGCGGCTGGAAAGCGGCTGGACAGGTCAGCGATTGTGGCCGGCAGTTCCGCTATTTCATGTCCTTCAATCCCGCATGCGCCACGGCAATGCGGGCAGCGAGCGCCGCGTTGTTGCGGACCAGCGCGATGTTGGCCTTCAGGCTGCGGCCCTGCGAAAGCTCGTTGATGCGGGCGAGCAGGAACGGCGTCAGTTCCTTGCGACCGATGCCGCGTTTTTCGGCTTCCGCCACCGCCGCGGCGATCGTGTCATCGATGAAGGCTGGATCGAGCGCATCCAGTTGCGGAATTGGATTGGCGACGAGGATGCCTGTGCCCGAGCCGATCTGCTCGTGCAGCAGCATGGCCTGCGCAATGTCCTGCGGCGTATCGAGGCGGTGATCGGCTTTAAGTCCGCTGGAGCGCGTATAAAAAGCCGGAAAGTCGTCGCTCTGGTAGGCAATCACCGGCACGCGCTGGGTCTCCAGATATTCCAGCGTTTTTGCAATATCGAGGATCGATTTCACGCCGGCGCAGACGACGGTCGTGCCGGTCTGGCCGAGTTCGGTCAGGTCGGCCGAGATATCGAAACTGGCTTCGGCGCCGCGATGCACGCCGCCGACGCCGCCGGTCGCGAAAATACCGATGCCCGCCAATGCAGCGATCCGCATCGTCGCCGAAACCGTGGTTCCGGCCGAGCCGCCGCCCACCATAATGGCGGCGAGGTCGCGCCCGGACGCCTTGACCACGTCCTTTGCCGCTGCCAGCTGCTCCAGCTCGCGGTCGTCGAGCCCGACCTTGATCTTGCCGGCGACCACCGCGATGGTGGCGGGCACGGCGCCATTCTCGCGCACCACGGTCTCGACGCCGCGGGCAGTCTCCAGATTGGCTGGATAGGGCATGCCGTGGGTGATGATCGTCGATTCCAGCGCCACCACCGCGCGGCCTTCACGAAGTGCTGCCGCGACTTCGTCGTTCAGGTGGAGAAGGGAAGGTTTCATCGTCATTTCGCTTTCAGGGGTCGTCTGGCTTTCAGGCGGGAATGCGGTACATGCCGGCGGTGAGGAAGCGCGGCGACAGATCGGGATGGACGCTGGATTCGCTCTCGGTGGTCAGCGTGGCGAGCAACGCCCCGGTGCGCGCCGAGTCGAGCACGGGATCGCCCGAAAGCACCTTGTACAGGGTGCCGGCAATCATTGCGTCGCCGGCTCCGGTGATGTCGACGGCGCGGGCCGGGACGGAACGCATCGTTGCCACGCCGCCTTCGGTCGCGACCGCAAATCCGTGCGCGCCCATGGTCACGATCACCCCGCTGGCGCCGGCCGCGCGCAGCGCCGCCGCTGCCTCTTTCGGCTTCAGCCGCTTGTCGGCATCGGTGATGCCAAGCATCGTATTGGCCTCGTCATGGTTGGTGAATAAAAGGTCGATGCCGGTCAGGTCCTTCGGCAGGCGCGCCGATTTCGGCGACGACACCGTGTCGACGGCGAGCTTGAAGCGTGCGCCCTGCTTGCGTGACATCAGCGCCGCGATCGTCGCGGCCGGCAGGTTGCAGTCGATGAACACCCAATTCGCCGAAGCCAGATGCGGCCAGAAACGGTCGAGACAGGAGGGCGAAAACAGATCGAAGATCTCCATGTCGGCGATGCCGAGCACGAGATCGTTGTTGAGATCGAGGATAGCCGCATATTCCGCCGTCGGCCGCTCCGTGGTGGTGATGACCTGGCTGACGTCGGCGCCGAGGTCGCGCAGATGCCGCACCAGCGAGCGGCCGGTCTCGTCGTCGCCGACAATCGAAACGAAGCTTATGTCGACGCCGAGGCGGACAAGGTTCTCGGCGACGTTGCGGGCGACGCCGCCGAAGCTGCGGTAGCCGGCGACCGGGTTCGACGTCCCGAAGATCAGATCCTTCCTGGCGTGGTACTTGCGGTCGAGGACGGCGCCGCCGATGCAGATCATGCGCTTGGACGCCGGCAAGACATAGCCGCGGCCAAGAATGTAGCCCTTGTTGACGAGCTGCACGATGTGGGCCGCGACGGTCGAGCGGGCAATGCCGAGCGCGGTCGCTATATCCTGCTGGCCGGCGAACGGGTTCGCCGCAATGAGATCCAGCACTGCCTGTTCCTGTGCTCCAAGGTCGTCCATCGCCTCACCCCGGTCCGCGCAATTCATGCTGAACTTTGATCAACAACAGATGATGTTGTCAACATTTGTTTGGCTGACGAGCCTGTCGATGCCAGTCTCTGGTACTGGTCAACGCCCGGCGCCGCATCACATTACTTGTTGCCGATGGCAAGAAGTTTGAAAGCAGGCGGATGAACGAACAGGAGTTGATGGCGGAGCTGGAGCGGCTGGTTTCCGAGGATCGGAACCCGAGGACGATGGATATCGACCTGCTGCCGACCATCGATATCCTGCGCATGATCAATGACGAGGACAGCGGCGTTCCGGCCGCCGTCGAGAAGGTCATTCCGCAAATTGCTGCCGCGGTAGACCGGATCGTTGGTGCGTTTCAAAAAGGCGCGCGGCTTGTCTATATGGGCGCCGGCACGAGCGGCCGGCTGGGGGTTCTCGACGCCTCGGAGTGTCCGCCGACATTTGGCGTGCCCGAGGGCATGGTGCTCGGCCTGATCGCCGGCGGCCCGAATGCGCTGGTGCGGGCTGTGGAAGGCGCCGAGGATGATCCGCAACAAGGCATCAAGGCACTGCAGGGCATCAAGTTGACCGCCGACGATGTGGTGGTCGGCATCGCGGTCAGCGGCCGCACACCCTACGTCATTGGCGGCTTGACCTATGCAAGGCAGGTGGGAGCAACGACGGTGGCACTTTCCTGCAACCCCAGGTCAGTCATTGCCGGCATTGCCGACATTGCCATCTCTCCGCTTGTCGGCCCCGAGGTTCTCGCCGGCTCGACCCGGTTGAAGTCGGGAACCGCGCAAAAGCTGGTTCTCAACATGCTGACGACAGCCAGCATGATCCGGAGCGGCAAGAGCTACCAGAACCTGATGGTCGACCTCAATCCCAGCAACAAGAAGCTCGTCGCCAGGGCGGTCGGGATCGTGATGCAGACCACCGGCTGCACAGCGCAGCAGGCACGACGGGCGCTCGACCAGACCGGCAAAGACGTCAAGCTGGCGATACTGGTGACAATCACCGGGCTGGGCATCGAAGAGGCGCGCAAGGCGCTCGACAATGCGGGCGGGTTTTTGCGAAAGGCGATCGGCGAAAAGACGGCGTGAGCTGTCTGGATACCGGTATACCAGTATCCAGGATGGATCGACTTCGACAAAGGCAGGGGCATGGGAGACCTTGCTCCCCAAACGGATCCATCCGACACATCATTTCGACAGCGGGATTATCGAGATTCGCCCACCGGTAGGCGATCGCGCCAACGGAGCCTAACAAATGATGATTGCGAAAATCTGGGCCGTCGGGTTGATGACCGGCACCGTGCTGGACGGCAATATCGATGTTGCGCTGATCAAGACCGACGGCGAGCGGATCGCGGATTTCGGCACCTACACACTGGCGCCCTACCCCGGATCGATCCGGACGCTGCTGGAGGAGACGCTGGATCAGGCCAGGGCGTGGAATTTTGCCGGACCGGAACCGGCGATCTTTCGCGAAGCCGAAGAAGCGCTGACGCGCGCCCAGTCGGCAGCCGTCAGGGATCTGGTCGAAAGCTACGGGCTGACGATGGCCGATATTGGCGTCGTCGGCTTCCATGGCCAGACCGTGCTGCATCGCGCCCCGCAAACCGGCCGGCTCGGCCAGACCCGCCAGCTCGGCGATGGGGCTTTGATGCATGCCATACTGGGGACCAAGGTCGCCTATGATTTCCGTTCGGCCGACATGCGCGCCGGCGGGCAGGGGGCGCCGCTGTCGGCCGCCTATCACGCCGCGCTGCTGCGCGATGCCGATATCAGCGGCGACACGGCGGTGCTCAATCTCGGCGGCGTCGCCAACATCACCTGGTGGGACGGCAAGGACAATGTCGTCGCCTTCGACACCGGACCGGCCAATGCGCCGCTTAACGATTTCATCAAGGCGAAAGGGCTGGGCGACATGGATCGCGACGGCGCGCTGGCGCGGACCGGCACCGTCGACGAAGACCGGCTGGCCAAGCTCCTGCAGCATCCCTACCTGGCCAAGCCCTATCCAAAGTCGCTTGACCGGTTCGATTTCGGCGCAGCCATGGCGGACGGGATGAACGCTGAGGATGGTGCCGCACTGCTGACGGCCTTCACCGCTGCGGCCGTCGGCAAGGCGCTCGACCTCCTGCCGCACCGGCCGAAGCGGCTGGTGGTCAGCGGCGGCGGCCGCCACAACCCGACGATCATGGCCATGCTCGCCAGCCGCGCCGGCGTCGAAGCGGTGCCGGCGGAGGCGCTCGGCTGGAAGGGTGACGCGGTCGAGGCGGAGTGCTTTGCCTTCCTGGCGGTTCGCGTGCTCAGGGGCCTGCCGATCAGTTTTCCGACCACCACCGGTGTGCCGCAGCCGATGCGCGGCGGACGCCTTGCCGGCTGATCAAGCCAGCAGTTTCTTCTGCAGGAAGACGCGGCTGCGACCGGCGGGAAAATCGGGAAGCACGCCGAACGGCCGATATCCCTGACGCTCATAGGCCTTGGCCGCCTGGGGATTGAAGGTGTCGATCAAGGCGCCATGACAGCCGCGTGCGACGGCCTCCTGTTCGGCTGCGTCCAGCATCCTGCCGGCCATGCGCTGGCCGCGCAGCCGCTCATCAACCCACAGCCACTGCACATAGAGCCAGCCCCAGGCGGTGTATCCCGAGATGCCGCCGACAACCGCTCGGTGCTCATCGCGCACGAACACGGCGAGCACCTTCCTGTTGGCCGGACCGACTTCGCTGTCGTTGAACGCGCTGAGCCGCTCCCCGAGAAAAGCGAGTTCTTTCGGCGAAGGGTCGGCGGTGGTTTCAAGCGTCATGTTCATCGCTTGTCCAGACAGGCTCACAGCCGGATACCCGTATACAGAGCTTTGTGGCACTTTCATTTTGCATTTATCGAAGGAAAGGCGGGGAGCGCAAGCGCTGCCGCCGCGTGGCTCCGCGACTACACGGGCCGCGGCGAATGCCACGCCGCCGCCGCAGCGGCAACCAGCATGAGCAGCGCGGCGACCATTGCCGATGCCGCAAAGCCGAAGCTGGAATAGAGCGGTCCGAAGGCGGTGGTGCCGACAAACACCGCGAGATAGGTCACTGCGCTGTTCAGGCCCATGATCGTGCCGCGCCGCGCCGGATCGAGCGCCGAGAGGCGCATCACCAGGACGTTCAGCCCGAAATGATTGGCAAGGCCCCAGAGCGCGACCATCGCGATGGTCAGATGGAAACTACTGCCTGCCGCGGCCAGCGCGACATAGACGGCCGCGACGAGGAGATAGGCGAACGGCATGACACGTCGCGCGCCAAGCCGATCGATCACGCCGTCAAGCAGTGCCGCCATGCCAAAGCCGGCGCCATAAGCGAGCGCCGCCAAGCCGTTGGCGCTGACCGGCCGTCCCAAGCCATTGTGAAGGTGATCGCCAAGATACCCATAGACGCCGTAGAATGCGGTCATGAAGGCGCCGCAGGCGACCAGGAGCGGCACTATGCCGGGAACGGCCAAGGCGCCGAGCGGCGTCGGCGCCGGGCCGCTTTTCCTGACATCGCTCAACGACGTCAGCGTAAGGCCGGTCAACGCGAGCGCCGCAAGCACCGCAACCGCTGCGAAAACGGCGCGCCAATGCACCAGATCGGCAAGCACCGCCGACAATGAGACGCCGGCGACCATGCTCAGGGTCCATCCGGTCAGCACGACACCGATAGTTCCACTTTCGCGGCCAGGCGGCGCGATCGCAGCGGCGCTGGCGTAGATTGCCGGCATGGCGATACCGGCGGCGATGCCGGCGAGAAGCTGGGCTGCAACCAGCGTCGTTACCGTCGGCGCGGCGGCGCTGGCGAGAAGCGCGACCGCCAGCAGCAGCAACGCCCCTTGCAGCATGGGGCGGGCGCCGAGCCGATCGATATGGCGGGCCAGGAACAGGGCGCTTGCCGACGTTCCAAGCCCGAACGCAGCGGACGCGATCATGACGGCCGGCACGCTCGTCGCAAACGATGCGGCCACCGCCGGCGCTATCGGACCGAGAACCAGCGAGTTCGAGCCGATCACCGCGATGCATCCGGTCAAGAGATAGGCGAGCGCCGGGATAGGCGGCCTTGCCGTGAATGTTGCGACTTGATCACTGTTCGACATATGGCAATAATCGCCGTATTAAATTCTGTATCAATAAGGAATTTCACCATGGATGAAGAAACAGATGGCATTCTGCAGAACAGGCCTGCTGCCCGCGATGTCGACGCAACCGACCGAAAGATATTAGGCGTTCTGGTCGACGACGCCACGGTCAGCTATGCCGAGCTCGGTGATCGTGTCGGCCTGTCGCCGCCGGCCGCGCATGAACGGGTGAAGCGGCTTCGGCGCAGCGGCGCCATCCGCAACACCGCGGCAATCATCGATCCCAAGGCGGTGGGCAAGCCGTTGCTCGCTTTCGTCCACATCGACACCAAGGGTTGGGGAAAGACCCCCGAACTGATGGCGATTTCCGAGCATCCCGAAGTCGAGGAGATTCATTCGGTGGCCGGCGACACATGCATGCTGATCAAGGTCCGCACCGAGGACACAAGGGCGCTAGAAGGCCTGCTGTCGCGTCTTTACGAAACGCCCGGCGTGACCTCGACGCGAAGCTATGTGGTTCTGTCGACCTATCTCGAGCGGCCGGTGCAGCCCGGGATCACGACGGAATGGCCGGCACCCCGGCACATGGCCAAGCCATTGTATTAGCCGGAGCGCGCGACCGGCTGGATGAGGGAGGTTAGCGGGCTTCGACAAGCTCGCTAACCGCTCGAGGTTCGCTACCGAGACGCCTTGTAAAGCTTGGTAGCAATCTCGTACATTTCCTCAGGCGCGTAGTCCGGTGTGAAAGCTGACGGCTCTCCCACCAACTCCTGGATCTTTCCGCCCTCTGGCATTCCCTCGACCACCTCCAATTCACCTGGAGGATCGTCCGGGAGGGCCATTTCGCCATTGCCCCAGATGCCGGCTATTTCACGGTAATCTTCGGGGCTGAATGTATAAAGGCGTCGGTGCGAGCCTTCCTCAAGATATTTCTGGCTCTCCGGTATGTTGGCCAGCGGAATGTTGGGCGTCGGAAGCATCTTCTCGATTTCGACACCCGTTATCTGTTTGAGCGCGAGGGCATAGGCATGGGCGTGCACCGATCCCCTTACCAGCAGATATCCGCAGACCTCCCGTCCGGTTGGGTCCGACAAGGTTTCGTAGACCCGCAGTTTGTGAAGGCGGGCTCCGCATTCGAGATGGAAATTGTGGAGGAGGTCGAAAATGACGTTGCCGGTCGTTGTAACAAAATCCTTGTTCCAGCTCAGGCCGTTTGAATCGATCGGCACGGCGCCACCACCATGCGACAAAAATCCGGCAGCCAGCCTCGCGTCCTTCATCATTTCGAACGGCGCGCCGGTGATATCTGTCGGACCTACCGTGTCAGCGCCGGGTTCATCAGGGCCGTTCGCAAGCATCGACACCCCGTTGCTGACCAATTCGACATGGCCAAGCTCTTCGGCGGTTATGGCCGCAACCAGGCTGTAGAACGGCCTCAACTTGCTCTTCGATCGGAAATTGAAGCTTTGGAAGAGGTAGTTACCGAGTGTGGACATTTCTCCGTATTTTCCGCCAAGCAACTCCTGGAGCGCTGAAGCGGCATTGACATCCTGTTGGGCCGGTGCCGGTAATTCGATCTGAAGCTTGTCGACGCGCAAGAACATGGCCTATCTCCGTTAGAGGAGCTGACCTAACAGCACTTCGACGGTATTGTTCCCGCCTCTCAGAAGAGTATTTCTCCCGTCGACCGGCTTCTATCCCAAATTGATGCGTTGGCGCGACTGGAACGCTGCACATCGAGGCGTGCGAACGTTTTAGCGCATGCGGAAACTTGGCGGCGCCTTCATCCCTTTCGGAGATGACTACACGACCGACTGGATGAGGCAGGCTAGCTGACCCCGCCGCAGGTAACATTGAATACCGTTGCGTGGGCAGCCGGCACTGCGCACAAAAATCTGATGCCTGCCCTCAGCCAAGCTCCAGGGTCGTTATCGCAAAGACCCCGGACTGCATGAGCTGCGGCGCGCGCCCCCTGTACATTCGGGCAGTCTCGAAACCTGGTTGAAGACCGGCGGACGACAACAGACCTGCAAAACTGCCACTGGGCTCGGGAACATCGAGATGGACGTTTTCGGGACCCGACATGAGCGCGAGGGCCGCGAACAGGCGGCTTGCCGCGTCCAGGCTATTGGCAAAGAGCGGGCCGATCTTGCAACCGTCCCGGCAGCGGCGCGCGACGCCGTAGCCCGCCATGGCGCCATCCCTGACGATCGCAAGCGCGATGTGCGGCGGGCGCAGCCAGTGTTTTAGGAAGGATCGCCGCGGAGCGGGAAAGAACCGGCTGTCGTAGTCCAGAACGTCAGCCATGAGTTCCGCGCCTATGACGCAAATGTCGCTGTCGGCAGCTGCCGGAGCGTTCGGCGTGCCGACGAAGCGGATCGTCCGGTAGACCGGCGCAAAACCCATGCTGCGGTAATTGGCCTGCTGTTCGACGACACCATCGAGGCCGACCGTACGGTCGCCGAGCCGCGCCATGCCGGCATCCCAGACCGCCTTGCCATGGCCCTCACCGCGCCTGTCCGGCCGACAGATGTAGAGACCGATGAAGCCGAAATCGTCGCCATAGGCGACGGCCGAAATACCGGCCACCATCTCGCCATCGACAAAGGCGCCGATGAAGCCCTCTGGATCCGCCGCATGGAACGCCACGGCATCGCCAACACCGGGATTCCAGCCCTCCGCTGCCGCCCAGTCGACAAGGATTTTTACGTCTTCAAGTGCGAGCGTTCTGATCGTTCGGCGCATTGCCTCACTCGGCGGCTACGGTACCGGGGGCGAAGGACTTCAATGCGCCAAGATAGGGCTTTGCCAGCGGGTTTGCATAGGCGCCACGCTTGGACGTCGACAGGCCAAGCGCGATCAGTGCCTCGGCCTGCTTGACCGCGGCGCCGACGCCGTCGACGATCGGAACGCCGAACTCCCGCCGCAGCGCGGCGGCGAGATCGGCCATGCCGGCACAGCCAAGCACGATGGCCTCGGCGCGATCCTCGTCGAGCGCGCGCGCGATCTCGCCGCGCAGCTTCAGGATCGCATCAGAGGTTGGGTCTTCGAGCGCAAGAACCGGAATGTCGGCAGCGCGCACGCGTGCCCGTCCTGCCATGCCATAGCGCTGCACCAGCGCTTCGACCGGCACGCGCGAGCGCTCGGTCGTGGTGACGACGGTGAAGCGCTGGGCGATGAACGAGGCCGCGCTGAGCGCTGCCTCGCAGATGCCGATGACCGGAATGTTGGCCATGGCGCGCGCCGCATCCAGCCCAGTGTCGTCGAAACAGGCGACGATCGCAGCCAGCGCGCCCGAGCGCTCGCCGGCGGCGATCTCGACCAGAAGGCCCGGCACGGCAAGCGCCTCGTCATAGTAGCCTTCGATCGAAACCGGACCCATCGTCGAGGTGACGGCGACGATGTCCGTTCCGGCGGCGGCGACGAGCCGCGCCGCCGCTGCAATGGTTTCGGTCATGCTGGCGGTGGTGTTCGGATTGACGACGAGGATCTGCACTGCGGTTCTCTCAAGCTCGCGGCCGACGGCCGCCGACATAGGCGATTGCGCCGAGCGTCGCCAAAATCACCAGGAAGGAAAATACCGTGGTCACGGTGCCCAGCGCATAGAGCACTGGCGTCGTCACATTCGTCGTCATGCCGTAGATTTCGAGCGGCAGCGTGTTGAACGTGCCCGAGGTCATCAGGGTGCGGGCGAACTCGTCATAGGACAGGTGAAACCGAACAGGCCGACACCGATCAGGCTGGGCGCGATCATCGGCAGCACGACATGCGCGAAGGTCTGCCAGGAGGTCGCGCCCAAGTCCCGCGCGGCTTCCTCATAGGCCGGCGAAAACCGGTTGAAGACCGCGAACATGATCAGCACGCCGAAAGGCAAGGTCCAGGTCAGATGGGCACCAAAAGCAGAGGTGTACCAGGCGGGACGAAAGCCGATCTGCTGGAAGACGACGCCGATGCCGAGCGAGATGATGATCGACGGCACGACCAGGCTGGCGACTGCCAGATAGAACAATGCGGTGGCGCCGCGAAATTTTTGCCGAAAGGCAAGACCGGCAAGCAGCGACACGCCGACGGTGACGATCATCACCATCAGGCCAAGAATAAAGGAGCGTTTGAAGCTGCCGCCGAAATCACCGACCGCCTGGCGTTCGAACAGATTGGCGAACCAGTGCAGCGAAACGCCGTTCAGCGGAAAGGTCAGCCCGCCATTCTCGCCCTGGAAGGACAGGATCAGGATCGCCGAGAGCGGGCCGTAGAGAAACAGCACGAAAAGGGCGAAGAATGCCGCCAGCACGTAGAATTCAAGGGTGCGCTTGTCCCGGCTCATCGCCTCACAGTTCCTTGCGGATGTCGACGATGCGCAGGATGCCGGCGACCATCAGCAGCACCAGCACCAGCAGCACGACCGCGTTGGCGGCCGCTGCCGGATATTGCAGCAGCGACATCTGGTTCTTCATCATCAGCGCGACGGATGCGCTCTGTCCGCCGGACATCACCTGCACCGTCGAAAAGTCGGCCATCACCAGCGTGACGACGAAGATGGTGCCGATCGCCATGCCGGGCTTGGCAAGCGGGATGACAACGTTCCACAACACCTGCCAGCCAGACGCGCCGGCATCGCGCGCGGCCTCGAGCAGCGACTTGTCGATGCGCATCAGCGTGTTGAAGATCGGCGTCACCATGAACAGCGTGTAGAGATGCACCATGGCCAGCACCACGGCGAATTCGGAATAGAGCAGCCATTCGATCGGCTTCGGGATCAGCCCGATCTCAACCAGCGTCGAGTTGACCAGGCCGTTGCGGCCAAGCACCGGAATCCACGAGATCATGCGGATGATGTTGGAGGTCAGGAACGGCACCGTGCAGACCAGGAACAGCACCATCTGCATGGCGGTGGTCCTGACATGGAAGGCTAGGAAATAGGCGACCCAGAAGCCGACGAACAGCGTCAGTGCCCAGACGATACCAGCGTATTTCAGCGTGTTCAGATAGGTTTTCCAGGTCACCCAGGAGCCGAGCGTGTCGGCGTAGTTGATGGTCAGGAAATCCGGATACATCGCAGCGAAATCGTAATCCCAGAAGGAGACCACGGCGATCATCAGGATCGGCAGCAAAAGGAATGCGCCAAGGATCAGCGCCAGCGGCGCCGCCTGGAGGTAGGGGACGAAGCGGGCGACCGAGACGCGGCGGCGTTTGGCCGGTTTGGCCTTGATCATTCCAGGACGTTCGAGCACTGCTGTCATCAATATCTCGGTAGGCTGCGAGGCGGCCGGAGCTGCGTCCCTTCTCCCCTTGTGGGAGAAGGTGGATTGGCGCGCAGCGGCAAGACGGATGAGGGGTGTTGGAAGAAACTCAGTGTTGGCGATCCGTCCAACACCCCTCATCCGACCGAGCTTCGCTCGGCCACCTTCTCCCACAAGGGGAGAAGGCAAGAAGGCACTACGCCGCGATGAATTCGTTCCAGCGCCTCACCATGTAGCGGTCCTCGTCCATGACCGAGTTCCAGCAGGCGACCTTGCCCATGCGCTCGACGAAGGAGCCGCCGTCACGCACCGCGCCTGCCTTCTCCATGATCTTGCCGTCCGGCGCCATGATATCGCCCTTGGCCGGCTTGCCGTCGACCCAGTAGCCCCATTCGTCCTCGGACATGAACTGCTTGGCCGTGTCCATGGCGGCCGAGTAATAGCCCTGGCGGTTGAGGTAGGCGCCGACCCAGCCGGACAGGTACCAGTTGATGTATTCGTAAGCGGCGTCGAGCTCGGCGCCCTTAAGGTGCGCCGCCAGGCCAAGGCCGCCGCCCCACGAGCGATAGCCTTCCTTGAGCGGCTGGTACTTGCAGGCGATGCCCTTGGAGCGCACCGCAGCGACGGCCGGAGACCACATCGACTGGATGACCACTTCGCCCGATGCCATCAAATTGACGCTCTCGTCGAACGATTTCCAGAAGGCACGGAACTGGCCGTCCTGCTTGGCCTTGATCAGGAAGTCGATCGTCTTGTCGATCTCCTCCTTGGTCATGTTGCCCTTGTCGGCGTATTTGACGTTGCCCATGGCTTCCATGATCATCGCCGCATCCATGATGCCGATCGACGGGATATTGAGGATGGCGGCCTTGCCCTTGAAGGCCGGATCCATGATGTCGGCCCAGGTGGTGATCTCGCGGCCGACGAGGTCGGGGCGGATGCCGAGCGTATCGGCATTGTAGATGGTCGGAACCATCGTCATCCACTGCGTCGGCTGCTTGGCGAAGGTCTTGGCGTCCTGCGCCTCGACGAAGCCGACGGTATGGGGCGCGGTGCCCTGGGCGATGACGCTGTCGGGCGTCAGCTTGCCGGTGATGAACAGCGGTACGATCTTGTCATAATATTTCAGCTTCTTGACATCCATCGGCTGCATCACGCCGGACGGATAGACCTTCTTGGCGATCCAGTATTCGATGTCGGCGATGTCGTAGCTGTCCGGCTGGGTCACCGCGCGCTGGGCGGCGGCGTCGGAATCGGTCGCGGTCATTTCCAGCGTGATGCCGAGGTCGGCCTTGCACTTGTCGGCAATGGCGTTGAGGTTCGACACGCCGGTGCCGAACTGGCGCAGGGTGATCGGGTTCTGCGCCCAGATCGTCGGAAACCCGGTGATGGCACCCGAACCGGCGGCAAGACCGACGGCGGCAGCACCGGTCTTGAGCAGCGAGCGGCGGGAAATTCCTGTCTTGTTGTCGGTGGTGTTGGTCATGTCAGTTCCCCTGTTTTGATTGATGGTTCTGGTTCAGGAATCGAGACGACCAAGGACGATCGCGTCCTCGGCGTCCCAGGCGATCGGCACCGCGTCGCCGACGGCGACCCGCTTGGCGAAGAAGCTGGTGTCGTCGACGATGACGGTAAAATCCTCAATGCCGGCGCCATTGACCGAGAGTTTTACGGTCGAGCCGCGGTATTCGACGTTGGAAGCGATGCCAGTGAAGCCGAGCCCGGTGGCCAGTGGGTCGCCGATCCGCACATGGTCGGTGCGAATGGCGATATCGATCGGCTCGCCGATCGCCCTGCCCTGCCCGCTGGCCGCAAGCGAGGCCCCACCCGGCACATCGAAGACAACCATGCCGTCGCGGCTGCCGCTGACGCGGCCGGAGACGACGTTGTGATCGCCCATGAAGCGGGCTACGAACGCGGTGGCCGGCCGCTCGAAGACGATGCGCGGATGCGCCGCCTGCTCGATACGGCCGTCATTCATGACCACGATCAGGTCGGCGAGCGCCATCGCCTCCTCCTGGCTGTGGGTGACGTGGACGAAAGTGATGCCGAGCGACGTCTGCAGCTTCTTCAGTTCCGCCCGCATGCGGATCTTCAGGAATGGATCGAGTGCCGACAGCGGCTCGTCGAGCAGCAGCGCTTCGGGGTCGGTGATCAGCGCGCGGGCCAGAGCGACGCGTTGCTGCTGTCCGCCCGAAAGCTGCGCCGGGCGGCGGCCGGCGTAGCCCTCCATCTGCATCAGCTTCAGCATATCGAGCGCCCTGGCGCGGCGCTCTTCCTTGCCGACGCCCTTCATCTTGAGGCTGAACGCAACATTGTCGATCAGGTCGAGATGCGGAAACAGCGCGTAGGACTGGAACATCATGGCGGTGCCGCGCCTGGCCGGCGGCAGGTCGGTGACCACCGTGTTGCCGAGACGCACGTCGCCGCTCGATATGGTTTCGTGCCCGGCAATCATGCGCAGCGTCGAGGTCTTGCCGCAGCCGGACGGCCCGAGCAGGCAGCAATAGGTTCCCGCGGGGATTTTCAAGCTGATGTCTTCGACGGCAGTCGTCGCGCCATAGATCTTCGAAACGGACACGATGTCGATTTCGGCGGCTTTGGACATCCGGCTTCCTCTCTAAATCAACTTAAGCAAAGCATCATGCATGCCAACTGCCCTAGATCGGCCTCAAACGTTTGATTCCTTGGGAAAATCAGAATTGCCTCCGGCTGCCCTTCGAAACGGCATGCCTGAGAATGCACAAATTATAGGCGATCGCCAGCGATTCTCGCAAAAATCGTATGCAATCTTTTTCGGCATCGTATTCACTTTGTCCCTCGTGCAAGCGACCCGATTCAGGGTAGAAAGGTGCAGGGACGACCATCATGAATATAGCCGACCAGACTTTCCCTGCTGTCGACAGTGCCAACGAGGATCGCGCCCAGGCGATCCGCGACCAGTTGCGCGACGCGATCGTCGACCGCCGGCTGGCGCCCGGAACCAAGCTGTCGGAAGGCGAGGTCGGCACTTTATTCGATGTCAGCCGCACCGTGGCGCGCGCGGCGCTGCAGATGCTCTCCTTCGAAGGCCTGGTGCGGACCGAGCGCAATCGTGGCGCCTTCGTCGCCAACCCGTCGCCGGAGGAAGCGCGTCAGGTCTTTGCTTCGCGCCGGCTCATCGAGCCCGGCATAGCGATTGCCGCAGCCGGGCGGATGACGCCGGACCATGTCGCTGCCTTCAAGGCGCAGCTGGATGAAGAGGGCCGCTTCATTGCCGAACGCGGACCAAATGCAAGACGCTCGGAAATCAAGGCTTCGGGCGATTTTCACCTGCTGCTGGCTTCGGTTGCCGGAAACGCCATCCTCCAGCGCTTCATGGAAGAACTGGTGGCGCGGTCATCGCTGGTGATCGCGCTCTACGGCCGCTCGGGCGTCTCGAGCTGCGGCCATAGCGAACACATGAATATCCTGGAGGCGCTGGAAAATGGCAATTCCGAACGCGCCAGCGCCCTGATGCTGCACCACATCGACCATATCGAGGCCGACCTCGATCTGCGTGTCAGGAGCGGTCCGGCGCTCAGGCAGGCGCTCGAGTTCTGACGCTCATTTCGACCGGAGGGACGCGAATACCGCGCCCCTCAAAGCCGTTGGGCTCGGACCTTCAGGATCTGGTACAGCAAATCGCGGACGCGCCGCAGCCTCATCGACCACTTCTGGCTCATCTGCTTTCCAGTTCTGTTCGCCGACTGCCTATGTCTCAAAAAGCTTGGGCCGCCATGGCCATTCCAACCAGCGAGGTGGCGATTCCAGCGGTGCGGACCGTCGTCGGCCAACGAGCCAGCTTGACAGCGGACAGAATGCCGATTGCATGCGGCATCGACGTGGCGAGCATGAAGCCAGCGGCGTAGGCGATGCCGCCGGCGCTCTCGGGACTCTCAATGCCGTGGGCGTTGCCGTGGAAGAGGCCGAACAGGGCCGTCAGTGCCGCCGCGGCGGCCAGCGGCAGCGGCTTGGCGAGGCCGACCATCGCGCCGAAGACCACAAGCGACAGCGCGATGCCGGTTTCAAGCGAAGGCAGGCCGATGCCGGCCATGCCGAGCAAGGCCCCTGCGACCATGGCCGAGACAAAGAACAGCGGCACAAGGACAATGCTGCGCCCGCCGGCACGGGCGCCGATCATGCCGACTGCAACCATTGCGAGCAGATGATCCATGCCGAACAGCGGATGTTCGAGGCCGGCGAAAAAGCCGTGGACGTGAGCGCCGCCGCTATGGGCAAACGCCAGCGACGGTGTGACGGCGGCGAGAGCTGAAAGGATGCCAAGTCTTGCAAATATCTTCATGCTTGCCAAAGTTTTCATGGTTGCACCTGTTTGATGAGAATGACGGGTTCTGGTTTCAGTGCCCGGGAACGGGGAATTGCGAAGCGGCGGAACGGTCTGCTAGGGAGCGCGCGGCGGCGAAGCCGAGCGGCTTTTGCTCGCTGCCATCGTGATAGATGAAAGCGAGGCGGCGGCGGTGCGATGTCAGGCGCGCCGGCAGCGGGTGATAGGCGACGCCGGTGCCGCCGACGAGCGGCATGACCGCGCCGACGTCGACCAGATCCTCAGTTTCGACGCGCAAGAGATGAAGCCGCACGCCGTCGGCCCTCTCGCCGACAAAGGGTATGCCGGCCAGACGCAGAAAGCTGGATGGGTCCGGCGCCCGCGCAAAGCCTTCGAGGAAGGCGGTTTCGACCAGGTCGAGATCGACCGATGCGGGATCAACCGGCAGCTCGTGAGCCTGCTCCGGCAGATGCGGCGTCTGCCATTGCAGCGGCTTGCCAGCGGGCCCATTGTGGCCGGGGGCGTGCGGATGGTCATGATGACCGTTCGGCCCGTGATGATTGTGGCCGCCGTCGTGGCCATGACTGTGGTGATGATCGTCGTGCATGGTCAAAAACTCACCGGTTTGTCGATGATCGATTTGTGCTTGCCGAGATTGCCGTGCGCGACCATCGAGCCCAGCGCCTCGACGACGACGCGCACGCCGAACAGCGCGGTGATGTCCGACGTGTCGTAGGGCGGCGAGACCTCGACCACTTCCAGGCCGCAAATGCCGGGAGCCGTCACCAGCCCAAGCAGCTTCAGCGCCTCGCGCGGCAGGAAGCCGCCCGGCTCAGGCCAGCCCGTGCCGGGCACGAAACCGCAATCGAGGCTGTCGACGTCGAAAGAGATGTAGACGGCGTCGGTGTCCTTCCATGCGAGCTCGAGCGCGATTTCCGCCGCCTTCTCAAGCCCCATCTGCTCGATGTCGGCAATGGTCAGCACGTTGGTGCCGCGTTTTCTCGCCTCGGCGACGCCGTAGCGCGGGACCTGCCAGCCGCCGATGCCGAGCTGCACGAGATTGGTCGCCGAGACGTTCGGCAGGTTGGTCGCCCAGTACCAGGGCGTGGTGTGCATGCGCTCGTCGAGATCCTTTTCCTGGATGTCGATATGGCGGTCGAAATGGATGATGCCGATGCGCTTCGAGGTCACATCGGCGATGCCGCGCACGCAAGGGAAACCGATCGAGTGGTCGCCGCCCAGCATGATCGGAAGCGCGCCGGACGAAGCGACATGGCTGACGCCCTTGGTGATCTGGTCGAAGCTCTTTTCCAGGTTGGCGGGAATGGTGAAGACGTCGCCGGCGTCGCACAGCATCATCTGCTCGCGCAAATCGACGCCGAGCTCGTAATTGTACGGCGTGTACAGCGCCGAGATGCGGCGAATGCCTTGCGGCCCGAAGCGGGTTCCCGGCCGGTAAGTGGTGCCGCTGTCGAAAGGAATGCCGATGACGGCAGCATCATATTTGCCGACGTCGCGGACGTTCTCGACATAGGGCGCCTTGAGAAAGGTGTTGATGCCGGCGAAATGCGGCAGCTCGCCGCGCGCGAATGTCGGGATCGACTTGTCGACGATCGACTCCGACCCTGGCAGGCCCATGTCGAGCGCCCATTGCTGCTCCTTGCGCCAGCCGCTTTCCGGCAGCTTGCCCTCGGCCTCGATAGATTTCCAGCCCTGCGTGCCGCGGGCGTCGAAATCGGGGTGGTGAAAACGCTCCCTGGCCGCCCGGGCGACGAGCCCTGCCCGGCGGTGGCTGCGTTCGGGGATATCTCTGGACATTCAAACTCTCCGTTACGACGCCGTCGTCGCCGTTGCTGTATCCGGCCGGGTCGTCCCGACCATCGCGGCCACCTTGGCCAAGTGATGAGAGGAAGCCCGGGTCTTGCGATCGAGCTTCAAATCGTAGGTGATCGTCGCGCCGTAAGCCGACGGGAACTGCGGATCGTGGCGCACCTTGTCGAAGACCAGCACACGGGTGCCGAGCTTGAAGGCCTCGCCGATATCGTGGGTGACCATCACCACCGTCATGCCATGCTCGGTCCAGAGCTCGGTCAGCAGGTCGTGCATCTCGACGCGGATGCCCGGATCGAGCGCCCCGAACGGCTCGTCGAGAAGCAGGATCTGCGGCCGGCCGAGCAAGGTCTGCGCAATCGCCAGCCGCTGCTGCATGCCGCCGGAGAGCGATGCCGGATAGAGGTCGCGCGCATGGGCGAGGCCAACCCGCGCCAGCATGGCCTCGGCCTGTTGCCTGGCGTTTCTGCGCCTGGCGCCGAAGACGCGGCCAAACGGCCCGCCCGAGCGAAAGTCTTCGACCAGCAGCAGGTTCTGGATGGCGGTCAGATGCGGAAACACCGAATAGCGCTGAAAGACGATGCCGCGCTGCGGCGTCGGCTCGGGCACGATCGGACCATCGCCGACGATGACGACGCCGCTGCTCTGCTGCTCCTGGCCGAGCAGAATGCGCAGGAACGTCGATTTTCCGCAGCCGCTGGCGCCGACCAGCGACAGGAATTCGCCGGCTTCGGCGGTGACGTTGACCCGCTCGAGCACGCGGGCATCGCCATAACTCTTTTCCAGCCCGTGAACGACGATGCGGATCATCTGGCCTCCACCGGATGTGCCCAAGGGGAGATTGCCCGCGACAGCCGCACCAGCAGCCAGTCGGTGATCACGGCAAGCAGCGTGATCCAGGCGACATAGGGCAGGATGACGTCCATCGAGAGATAGCGGCGGACGAGGAAGATGCGGTAACCCAGCCCTTCGGTCGAGGCGATGGCTTCGGCGGCGATCAGGAACAGCCAGGCCGGCCCGAGTGCCAGCCGCACGCAAGTGATGAGGCGCGGCATGATCTGCGGCAGCACCAGCCGCAAGACCGTGGTCCAGCTGTTGCCGCCAAGCGTTTGCGCCTTGGCCACCAGTTCTGGTGGCAACTCCATCACCCGGTTGGCGATGTCGCGCACCATCACCGGCGCGACGCCGACGGCGATCAGCGTGATCTTGGCCGTTTCGCCGAGGCCGAGCGCGATGAACAGGATCGGCAGCAGCGCCAGCGGAGGGATGACGCAAACGACGGTGACGAAGGGCAGCAGGAACGCCCGCACCCGCGGGATGAAGCCGATGGCAATGCCGAGCGAAAGCGCGGCGACCGTGGCAACGCCCACGCCCGCGAACAGCCTGAGGAGACTGGCATAGGTGTCGACCCACAGGATGAGGTCGCCCGAGCGCTTGTCCGGCACCGTGGCAAGGTCAAGAAAGGCCGACCACATCTGTACCGGCGAAGGCAGCAGCTTGTCGCTGGGATTGACCGCCAGTCGTTGCGCCGAAGCGATCAGATAGGCGATCGCCACGAACAGGAACGGCAAGCCGCCGAGGAACAAGGCGCCGCCGCGCGAAACCTTCGCATTGATCATGCGAAGGCGCACCCTCGGCTTTGGCCGGGAAGGGCGCGTGGTGCCCTCACCGCCCGTCGCGGAGGCTTCATCCCTGGCACTCATTCCCTTGGCCAGCATGTCGGGTCAGGGCGTTGCGGTTGCCGCCTCGGCCATGAACGCTGGATCGAAACGCAGCTTGACGTTCTTGGCGTCGCCCAGCGTCGATCCGTCGGCAAAGCTCATGCCGACGACGTCGACGCTCGTCGCATTGGTGCCGAGAATGCCGTGGCTAAACAGGAAGTTGCGGACCAGATCCATCGTCTTCGGCAATTCGCTGCCTTCGGTAAACTCGACCGCCTTGGCGGGGTCGAAGAACATTGCCGTCGAGGCAAGCTGCGCGTCGAAGCCGGCGAGGTCGGTGCCGGACGCCTTGGCCATCTCCTCCTTGGCTGCCTTGCCTTCCGGCGTGTCGGAGATCATCAGGTCCATCACCTCGTACCACGCACCGACAAGCGCCTTGCCCAATGCCGGATTGTCCTTCAGCGTCTCGGTGTTGACGACCATCATGTCGATGATCTCACCGGGAACCTGCGCGGAATCGAAAACCTTGTGCGCACCCGGCATGGCGACGATCTCGGAAACCAGCGGGTTCCAGGTAACGACCGAGGTGACGTCGCTGGTGCCGTAGGCGGCGACCATGTCGGCATCGGACGTGTTGACGACGGTGATGTCCTTCTCGGCGAGCTTGACCGTGTCCAGTGCCCGCGCCAGCAGGTAATGCGAGACGGAGAGCTCGACGAGATTGACCTTCTGGCCGGCAATGTCGGCGAGCGCGGCCTTGTCCTTGAGGATCACCGCATCGTTGCCGTTGGAGAAGTCGCCGATGATCAAGGCGGTGGTGTCAACGCCGCCGCCTGCGGGGATCGACAGCGCGTCCATGTTGGTCATCGAACAGCCGTCGAAACCGCCGGCGGTGTACTGGTTGATGCTTTCGACATAGTCGTTGATGCGGGTGATCTCGACATTGATGCCGTTTTTGTCGGCCCATTTCTTCATGATGCCGCTGTCGGAGAGATAGCCCCACGGCATCCAGCCGACATAGATCGACCAGCATATCTTGAAGTCTTTCTTGGGCGCCGCGTCGGCGGCGGAAGCGATGGGAAGGCCGAGTGATGCGGCTAGGATGATTGCGGCCAGCTTGCGAAGCATTGCGTACCCCTGTTCGCGATCCGGATTGCGACCGGATTTAATGTTGGGGTTTGCGAGCGCGCATCCGGGAGAGGTTCGCGCCAGCAAACCCGTGCAGGGTTCTCCCGGGATTTTGGCCCGCCGTGTTCCGCCGGATGCCTCAGTGCATCCCTGGCGGTCGCATCTCTTGGACCAGCACCGCTGTGTTGCGGCCGGAACCCTAGACGCTCTGCACATCACCAACGAAGCAAGGAGCATGCCAATGCCGAACAGGCCAAAAGGCCGGCATTTGTGGAGCTGTGAGGCATCGAGCATTCGCGCGAGTGACGCGAAAATCATCGCATCGCCGACGGATTGGGCAGTTTGCCTGATTGCTGCTAGTGGTCACCTCACGTCATTCCCCCAAAACACACGGCCCCGAGATTTGCTTGGTTTTCTCGTCCAGTTTGTGCGGGACTGGACTTGATGCCATTAGCAACTCCCCGTCCCTGCCCCCTACACCCGGGTCCTCTCTGGGAGGCATACGGGCGCCGGATCCACCCGTGAGCGGACAGCCCGCTCCTACCTGCTCTTTTGCTCGATGCAATACGCCTTGTTCTGCTCGAACAATCGTTGGTCCGGATACCGCGCGAGGCCCTTGTCGTAGATCGCAATCGCCCCATCCCAGTCCTTCTTGTCTATGAACCTCCTCGCCCACCGGTCGTACGCGAACACTGCGAGTCTCTCCACGTCCGCCTCCCCTTCCGCGAGGTCCTTCAGCCTCTCGATCACAGCGAGCGCCTCCTCGTGTTTGTTGTCCCGCACGAGAGCGTTCACATCGTTGTTCAGGTAGTTCTTCGACGATCGCGCCACGTCCTGCAGGCCCGGGAACCTCTGCTTCAACGCTCGCAGAACCTCCACGGCCTTGTCCGACCCCTGCCAAGCGGCCACTTCCTTCGCCCATTCTTGCGCGAACCACCCGATGCGCCCCTGAAGCTTTTCCATCGCGGGGAACCGCCCGAGACCCGCCTCGTAGACGTCTGCCGCCTTCTCCCACTGGCCGTCCTGCATGTAACGCTTGGCCCAGCCGTCGTACGCCGCGAAGTAGAGCTCCTGCGCCTCGTTTCCCGGCAGGAACTCCTTCCCTTGGTCCACGGCCGCGAGCGCGGCCTCGAACTTCCCGTTTCCAATCGAGTCATGGACTACACGGGCCACCCTTGGCCGCCGGACTTCCCGATGGACTCGACTCCAGGGAACTTCGCCGCGAGGGCCTTCGCGACCGCGGCGGCCGCCGGGGCTCCGCCCTTCGCATAGGCGGCTTTCGTCCACTCCTGGCCCAGGTACGCGACGTTCTGCTTGAGCATGCCCGCCTCTGGATATCGCGCGAGCGCCTTCAGGTACACGTCCGCGGCCTCCTCCCACGCGCCGGCCTCCATGCGGTTCCTCGCCCAGAAGTCGTACACGTACAGGTACGTCTGCTCCGCGTCGCTATCCTCCAGCAGCTGCCGCCCCTTCTCCAAGGCCGCGAGCGCCTCCTCGTACTTCCCCTCCTCGACGCGCGCGTTTACGGCCCGTTGCAGTTCATTCCCGCCACTCTTCGACAGGCCCGTCAGCCCCGGAAACCGCTCCGCCATTGACTTCATCACCTCGGCCGCCGCGTTCGCGCCGCCCTTCGCGTAGGCGGCTTTCGTCCACTCCTGCGCAAGATACGCCACGTTGCCCTTGAACAGCCCCTCGCCCGGGTACGCCGCCAACCCCTTCACGTACACATCCGCCGCCATTTCCCACCGACCGTCCTTCATGTGGCGTTTCGCCCAGTCGTCGTAGACGTAAAGCGACGCCTCGCGGACGCCCGCTGTGTCTTTCATCAAATCCTTGGCCCCCTGGATCGCCGCGAGCGCCTCCTCGAACTTCCCCGCGTCGGCCAACCCGAACGCCATCCGGCGTACGTGGCTATCCGCCGCCGAAGTCACGTGCTCGTTGCCGGGGAAGCGCGCCACGAAACCGCGCAGTGCCCCAAGGGCCCTCGCCTCACCCTCCTTCTTGGCCAGCGCGGCGGACCACTCCTGCCCGAAGTAGCCGAGCCACTTCTCGAGCTCCTTGCGCGGCTCGCCCGCGAGCGCCTCGAAGCCCGGCACGGCCGCCGCGAGCGCGTCCTCCCACCGGCCCTCCCGCATCCGTATGTCCGCCGGCCGGATGTACACCAGCGATTGCATCCCCTCGAACCCCCCGCTGGGCACCGCGGCGGCCGCTCGCTCGAGGATGGCGAGCGCCTCGGACGGCTTGCCGGCGTCCACCGCGCTGAGCGCCCACTGGCTCCAAACAGCCGAGTGGTTATTGACGAGCGCCGCGTCCTTCGGCGCCAGCGCGAGGCCGGTCGTCACGACTTCCAGGGCCTCCTGGAACTTGCCGTCGCGCGAAAGCTCCGCTCCCCAGTTCGCGAGCACGGCCAGCGCGTTCTTCACCGCCGAGCCGAACTCGGGGTCGAGGCTCATCGCCCGGAAATTCGCCACGAGCGCCTCGTGGTAGCGCTTCGCCTCCGAGAACAACACGCCCTGGTTGTAGTAGATGATCGCCGCCAGCCCCGCCTCCTGGACCTCTCGGCGCTGGTCGCGGTGCGCGTCGGGGATGTAGCGGAAGCCCGTCATCTGCTCGAACTTGGCGATGGCGGCCTTGTCCCTAGCGGGGTTGAACCCCTTGGCGTTCGTTGTCTCCACGTCCATGTGCCCCGTGCCGTCGTAGAGGATCGAGAACGCGTGGTCGGGCACCTCGATCGCGCGCACGTCCAGCCCGAGCCGCAGCGCGAGCACGTTGTAGAGCACGGCGGACGACACGCAATTGAACGTACCCGTGTCGAAGATCACCGCGAGGCCGGTCTGGCGCGCCACGTAGCCCTTCGAAATCGGGCCCTTGTGGAGCCACTCGAGGAGCGCCTCGCCCTTGGCCGCGGGAGTGCGCGTGTTCGCCACCGCCGCGCGGGCCTGCTGCTCCAACGCGTCCAGGCGCTTCAGGTACTCCTTCCTTTTCCCCGCGTCGACCACGCCCGACGCCAGCAGCGCGGCCTCGGCGAACTCCACGGGCGTCAAGCGCCCCGCCTTCGCCTTCGCGAACATCGCCTTCTCGTCGTCAGAGACCGCCAACTTGAGCGATGTCGTCTTCTCGAGGCGCGTGAGCACGTCCAAGGCCTTCGCCGGAGACTCGGCGAACGCGTAGTGGCTCTTCGGCTCACCCTCCCGACCGATGACCTCCACTTCCGCCGCCGCTACCTTGCGCGCCCCGGGCTGCGGCGCGAGCCGCACGATGATCCAGCGCGCCGCGGTGGTGGGGAACTCGAACGTCTGCGGCTTGCCCTCCGCCGCAAGCGGGTCAGTGCGAAGGGACCGGAACCCGGCGTGCGCCGACGCCGTCGAGACGAGGATCTCCACGCGAGCTGCCGCGCTGCCCGAGCCCTCCGGCAGCGTGACCCTGATCCCCTCCGGCGCCACAACGCCTCCACCGAACGTGAACGTGACGTCCAGCGGTGTGGCTTCCGTCGCGTTGATCTCCGCGACCGTCTTCGCGTCGCCGTCTGTCAACCGCGCGATCGCAGTCACGTCGGCGGGAGAAGTGGTCGATTCGACCTTCGCCGACGTGAGCCGCAGCAGGTTCAACGGTTCTTCGTCGAGGGCGAACCCAGCCCGCGCCTCCAGGAGAATCGCGGCCACGGTGAGGCCGACGAGCGCAGTTGACCGAAGCGACTTCCACTTCATGGCCTATCCTCCACATGGCTCACACTCTCCGGGATTCCTTGCGGGATTGTCCCCATCGTCAGAAGCGCAAGCCGACATTGGCCGGAACCAGTACTTGTGACAGTCGTCGGACCTTCCCGAGCTCATCTTATGCCGGATATCGGACTTTCGGGTGAGCCAGCCGTGCTGACCCTACTAAAAAGTCGGTCGTGAACAATAAGCGGGTTTCACCCGCACGATTCAGCCTGCAGATTCGACGCTCTCCATGGCCTGCTCGGCGTGACCGTTGTCATCACCGGATGAGAGATTACTGACCGCAGCTCAAGGCATCACACGGTCCAATTCCGTCCCGTCGGCGAGCCAGGTGAGCCGGCCGCCGCGCATTCCGTGCTCCACCCGTATTTCCAGCATCACCCTCCCCTCGGGCGGCCGAACCCAGGTATTCCCGCGCGAAAACGTCAACCTGGATATGTAGCCATCGGGCAGGTTCATAGTCTCGAACGTGCGCGAGACGAGGTCGAAAATCACTTCCGTGCTGTAGCCATCGAGCGCGTCCAGCGTGAACCATGTCCCGTCCACCCCGTCATGGCGTCCACCTCCAATGGACGACACGGAGATATCGTGCGCGGTGATGCTGAATTCCCGCCACAGCGTCGGGTCGCCCCCGTCGACGGCATGAGCCCTGCCGCCTTGGGGATCGAGCACGATCTCGCGGAAGGGATGGCTGACTGGAAAGGTGGAAACGAGCCGGTCGATCACGTCGCGTAGGTTGGCGGGCGTCCACCAATCCACCGTCGGGCGTCGGCCGGGGGGAAGGACAACCCGAAGAATCTCGCCGGCAGGGCTTGCTACGACCTGCCATGCCTCGCCCTCGGTCCGGGTGATCCAGTTTCCCTGCTTCGCAGGATCGCCGACGGTGAGCGTCCAGACAAGCTGTGGCGTGCCGATGCTGGTGATCGGACGGTTCGCGACTATCTTCAGCACCCGCATGCCGGGCTCGTTCACCTTCTCCAGCGCCGCCGCCTTGAGCGCGGGCAGCATTGCGAAGTCGATATCGGTGAAGGCGAACACATCCTCGGTCGGCGTCCGCATCGTGGCAGGCATCTCCATGATCGGCGCGTTCACGCTGAGGCCGTTCAGCGTCCAGCGCATGCCCGTCGTCTGGCTGCGGCTCTGCGGGTCCATGTAGCTCACGTCGATGTCTCGCGGCTCGATCTCGACCCGAAGGATGCTGCGGTGGGTGCCGAAGAAGGCGAGATCCTGCGCCGCCATCGGCAGATGCCAGTCATCCCGCGCCATGTCGAGGCCGCGGGCGCGAAAGGTGCCCGAGACATCGGCCGTGTGGATGCTGCCGTCCATTTTGAGGTAAACGTAGGAGCTTTCGCGCCCGGTGTTCCAGTGGACCATGATCCGCGCCTCGCCCACGCGGGTGCCGCCCACGAGCAGGAGTTGCCGCTCGATCCGAATGGACTGCGGAAGTGCTGGCTCTTCAAGCATGGCGCGGGGCGAGATCCGGTCGATCAGTGCGGGCAGGTCGTCGAGCGGCAGGCCTTCGAGTGGAAAAAGGACGGTTGTCGGGTCGAGCGTCGCGACGAGCGGCTGGGCGATCTCCGGGCCGCGGATCTGCGTCGTCATGCCCATGATCAAGCCGCGGCCGCGTATCCAGGTCCACTTGTCGAGATGATGGGGGCGCGCGCCCTGCACATGCACGGTCATCTCGGAGCCCCGGATATCCACCAGCGCGACCCGCGGCTCGCGCCCGATGCGCTCGGCGATGGCTTTCAACGCCTCGGCGGCAAGGCCAGGAGTGTCGAACAGCGGGGTCGGAGCGGGGCGGTTCTGGGCGCTGGCGGGATGCGCGCCGAGAAGAAGGATGAAAAACAGGGCGACAAGGCGATGGAAAAACCTGGCGTGCATCTGCTCCGGCATCGGTACTTTCCATTGCCTGATCCCAGCGTGGAGCTTAGCGCCTGTGGGGTTTGTTGACAACGACGGCAGCTCAAAACCCTGTGGTCGCCGCTGGCTTCGAGCATGGCCGCCGCCGATTCGAGATCGAAGACGGGCTCACGTTGGGGACCCATATTGACCACGTGGCATTCCACTACTCGTGAAGTTGCAAGTGACGCGCACGCTCGGTCGACCCGGCAATCACCTGCCAGGTGATCTTCACCGGCGAATGGTCGCTGGCGGTCAAGGAGGCGGAGGCCATTAATGCACTGGTCGATCAGGGTGTTAGGCGACGGATGTCCGCTCCTGGATGGCGGCCACAATCAGTCCAACGACCGACATCAGGCGCGAAGCGGCCATTCGCTACACGCAAGACATAGGTCGCCTCGGGGTCAAAACGGTATTCCGTTTCGGGTACCACGCGTCAGGTTTTGTCCACTAGGAAGATATCCCGATCGAATCCGCCGGTTTCATCGGGTCAACCGCGGCAAAGACGGCGCTCGCCTCGCTGACGATCGAGACGTGATCCTTGGCTGCATGCCCTGCGGCAGCGCCGTCGCCGCGCATGATCGCGGTAACGATGACGTCATGCTCCTGCCAGGATTTGGCCAAGCGGCCCGGCAGCATGAATTGCGCGCGCCGGAACGGCGCCAGCCGGCTGCGGGTCATGACGGTCAGTTCATAGATGTGCTTGCTGTGCGCGCCGCGATAGAGCCGGGTGTGGAACTCGGTGTTGAAATACTCATAGTCCTCCTCCGCACCCAGTTGCACGAGGCGCGCCGATGCCTGGTGCTCGGCTTCGAGCGCGCGGCGTTCGCCGGCGGTCATGCGCTCGGCCGAGAACCGCGCGCAGATCGCTTCAAGCTCGGCCATGCTCTCGAACATCGAGGCAAGGTGCTCCTGCGTCACCACGGCGACGGTGGCGCCACGGTTGGGCCGCCTTTCGACCAACCCCATGGCGCTCAGCCGGCCAAGCGCTTCCCTGACGGGGGTGCGCGACACATCGAAACGGGCAGCAAGCGAGGCCTCGTCGAGCTTTTCGCCGGGGCGCAGGAAGCCGGTGACGATCCGGTCACCGATCGCCCTCACCATCTGATCGACGGTCGTGCCCGACCTGATCAAGCTGCGCTTCCCCGACAATTCTCCTCCGTCCAGTCTTTTTCGCGGCCGTGCGGCAAGTGGCTCGCCGGAAGTTTCGACTCGGGCGCGTCCTCTATGCCTCAATTTTAATCTAGATGTCAAACTGGCTAATTGAAAGGCAAAAAGTGTATGCAATTGCCTTTCGCTTGAGCACGGCTAATCAGCCCGCCAACTGATTTAATTGGATAAAATCCAGCTTTTGAACTGGCACGGCGATTGCATGCACTTTTACGAGAAGGGGATTCATCGACCCGGAAAGGGTCCAACAGGGAGCATTCACATGACCGAGAGATTCATGCTTAGCCGCCGCGATCTGCTCAAGACCTCCGCCGCCGGAGCGGCGCTTGGCCTGGCCTCGGCGTCATTCCCGATCAGCAGGGCGTTCGCCGCTGCCGTCACTGTCGGCTTCATCTATGTCGGACCGAAGGACGACTACGGCTATAACCAGGCGCATGCCGAGGGTGCCGCCACATTGAAGGCCATCGAGGGCATCTCCGTGGTCGAGGAGGAGAACGTCCCCGAAACGGTCGATGTCCAGAAGTCGATGGAATCGATGATCAACCTCGACGGCGCCTCGCTGATCTTCCCGACCTCGTTCGGCTATTTCGATCCGCACATGCTGGCCATGTGCGCGAAATTCCCCGACGTGCAGTTCCGCCATTGCGGCGGCATGTGGAACAAGGACAAGCATCCGATGAATGCCGGTTCCTATTTCGGCTATATCGGCATGGGCCAGTATCTCAACGGCGTCGCCGCCGGCCACGCCACCAAGACCAAGAAGATCGGATTCGTCGCGGCAAAGCCCATTCCGCAGGTCCTGCTCAACATCAATTCCTTCCTGCTCGGCGCACGCTCGGTCGACCCGGCCATCACCTGCCAGGTGATCTTCACCGGCGAATGGTCGCTGGCAGTCAAGGAGGCGGAAGCCACCAATGCACTGGTCGATCAGGGTGCCGACGTCATCACCTGCCATGTCGACAGCCCGAAAGTGGTGGTCGAAACGGCGGCGGGACGCGGCGCCTTCATCTGCGGCTACCATGCCAATCAGAGCCCGCTGGCGCCGGAAAAATATCTGACCGGCGCGGAATGGAACTGGGCGAAGGTCTACAAGATGTTCGTCGACGACCTCGTGGCCGGCAAGCCGCTGCCCAATTTCACGCGCGGCGGACTGGCCGAGGGCTTCGTCAAGATGAGCCCGCTCGGCCCCGCCGTCAGCGAGGCGGCGCGCGCACAGTTCGACGGCACGCTCGCCGAAATGATGAAGGGCGGCTTTTCGGTGATCAAGGGGCCGTTGAAGAACAACAAGGGCGACGTCGTCGCAACCGAGGGCCAGACCTTCGTCGAAGCCGCGATCGAGCTGGAAAGCATGGACTATCTCGTCGAGGGTGTCGTCGGCTCGACCGCTTGAGCATGGATCGGAGACGGGGGCCATGGCAGACACCGTGAGCAGCGCGAGCGTGCCAGTGATGCTCGGCGCCAAAAGCTATCCGACGGCGCTCGAATGGATCGCCCGGCGGGCGGAAGCCCTCGTCATCCCGCTCGCGGCCCTGATTGTCGGCATGGCCCTGTTCAGCCTGTTCATCGCGCTGGTCGGCAAATCGCCGGCGCAGCTCTATGAAACGATGTGGCGCGGCGGCTTCGGCTCGTGGTTCTCGGTCCAGAACTCGCTGTCGCGGGCCGCACCCTTGCTGCTTGCGGCGCTCTGCGTGGCGCTGCCGGCCCGGCTCGGCCTTGTCGTCATCGGCGGCGAAGGCGCGATCGTGCTGGGCGGCGTTGCCGCGGCTGCAATGGGCGTGGCCGCCAGCGGCGCCCCCGCCTTTTTCGTTATTCTTGTCATGGGCGTGGCGGGCCTGGCCGCCGGCGGCATCTGGATCGGTGCCGTCGGCGCGCTACGCCACTACCGTGCCGTCAACGAAACCATATCGGGCCTTTTGATGGCCTATATCGCCATCGCCCTGATGAACCATCTGGTGGAAGGACCGCTGCGCGATCCCGCCTCGCTCAACAAACCGTCGACCGAGCCGTTGGCTGAGGCCTACCGCATCGGCAACATTCCCGGCATGGACGTGCATTGGGGCCTGGTCGTCGGCATCATCGCCTGCATTCTGTCCTGGCTGCTGATCGAAAAGACCCGCTGGGGGTTCGCCGCCCGCATCGCTGGCGGCAATGTCAGGGCAGCCCAGGTGCAGGGACTTGCCGTTGGACCGCTGATTGTCGGTTTCACCGCGCTGGCCGGCGGCTTTGCCGGCCTTGCCGGCATGCTCGAAGTCGCCGCCGTGCAAGGCAGCGCCAACGCCTCGCTCGCCGCCGGCTATGGGTATACCGGTATCCTGGTCGCCTTCCTCGCCCGCCACAATCCGCTCGCCATCATCCCGGTCGCCTTCCTGCTTGGCGGCATCGACGCCTCCGGCGGGCTGATCCAGCGCCGCATGGACCTGCCCGACGCCACCGTGCTGGTGCTGCAGGGCATGCTCTTCGTCGTCATCCTGTTCAGCGAAACCTTCTACGGCCGCTTCAAGGCCTTCAATCCCGACCTCTGGCAGAGGGGCGATCTCTTGAAAAGGCCCGATCTCCTGAAGGGAACTGCCTGATGGACGCAACCGAGATCGGCCTCTGGGGCGTTCCGCTCGCCATGCTCGGCGGCGCCATCCGGGTGTCGACGCCCTTCATCTTCGTGTCGCTGGGCGAAGCCATCACCGAACGCTCGGGGCGCATCAATCTCGGTCTCGAAGGCACACTGGTGTTCGGCGCGATGACCGCCTATGCCGTCGCGGTGATGACCGGCTCACCATGGCTCGGTCTGCTGGCCGCCGCAGCCGCCGGTCTTTGTTTCGGCCTGTTCCACGGCTGGATCTGCAGATTCCGTGGCGTCAACGACATCGCCATCGGCATTGCGCTGATGCTGTTCGGCTCGGGTCTCGCCTTCTTCTTGGGCAAACCGTTCATCCAGCCCTCGGCGCCCGACCTGCCGGCCATCCCGTTTGGCGGCTGGTCCGATGTTCCGCAAGTGCAGGCGGCGCTCAACGTCAATGTGCTGTTCCTGATCGGTGCAGCACTTGCCGTGTTCCTGTGGTGGGCTTTCCGCAACACCCGGGCCGGCCTGATCCTGCGCGTGGTCGGCGACAGTTCCGACGCCGCGCGCGCCATGGGCCTCAACCCGAATACGGTGCGCCTCATCGCCACCGGCATCGGTGGCGCGCTGGCCGGAATCGGTGGCGCTTATCTGTCGCTCTATTACCCCGGCAGCTGGACCGAAGGCATTTCGTCGGGCCAGGGGCTGATGGCAGTGGCGCTGGTCATCTTCGCGCGCTGGAACCCACTCGGCTGCTTTGCCGCCGCGCTGCTGTTCGGCGGGGCCGGCGCGCTGGGGCCGGCGCTGCAATCGGTCGGCGTCACGCAAGGCTACTATCTGTTCTACGCCGCACCCTACATTCTCACCCTCGTCATCATGATCGCCACCTCGTCGCCGAGCCGTTCGCTGGCCGGCGCGCCGGGCGAACTGTCGATCACCAAATGACGTTTCCAGACTGGAGTTTTTCTCAATGAACGCCAGAGCCGAGGTCACGCAGCGCTACATCGATGCCGATCCCTATCCATGGCCCTACAATGGCGAGCTTCGGCCCGACAACACGGCGCTGATCATCATCGACATGCAGACCGATTTCTGTGGGCCGGGCGGCTATGTCGATCATATGGGCTACGATCTCTCGCTGGTGCGGGCGCCGATCGAACCGATCAGATCGGTGCTGTCTGCCATGCGGGCGAAGGGCTACACCATCATTCATACGCGAGAGGGCCACCGGCCCGATCTCGCCGACCTGCCGGCCAACAAGCGCTGGCGATCGCGCCGCATCAATGCCGGCATCGGCGACCCCGGACCCTGCGGGCGCATCCTGGTGCGCGGCGAGCCGGGCTGGGACATCATCCCCGACCTCTATCCGGCCGAAGGCGAGCCGATCATCGACAAGCCGGGAAAGGGCTCGTTCTGCGCCACCGACCTGGAGCTGATCCTCAACCAGCGCGGCATCGAAAACATCGTGCTGACCGGCATCACCACCGACGTCTGCGTGCACACGACGATGCGCGAAGCCAACGACCGCGGCTTCGAATGCGTAATGCTGGAGGATTGCTGCGGGGCGACTGACTACGGCAACCATCTCGCTGCGATCAAGATGATCAAGATGCAAGGCGGCGTGTTCGGCGCGGTGTCCAATTCGGCGTCCTTCGTCGCCCAGTTGCCATGAGGTTCGATCATGAGTGATCGCAGCAAAAGAGCGGTTGGCGTCGAGACGATCGGCATGAGCATGCGTTTCGACGCCTTCACCGCGCTGGACGACGTCTCCATCAAGGTGCCGGCGGGATCGTTTCATGCGCTGCTTGGCGAAAACGGCGCGGGCAAGTCGACGCTGGTCAAATGCATCATGGGCTTTTATCACCCGACCGCCGGCGAAATTCTGGTCGACGGCCGCGAGGTCGGGATCGCCAGTCCGAAGGACGCCTCGGCGCTCGGCCTCGGCATGGTCTACCAGCATTTTACCCTCGTCCCGTCGCTCACGGGTGCGGAAAACCTGGTCATTTCCCGCGAGAAGGCGCCGGGGATTATCGACTGGCGCAAGGAACGCGCCGCACTTGCCCAATTCATGGAGCGGATGCCGTTCAAGCTGCCGCTCGACGTCAAGGTGGCCGAACTCGCCGCCGGCGAGAAACAGAAGCTCGAAATCATCAAGCAGCTTTATCTCGGCCGCAGTTTTCTGGTGCTGGACGAGCCGACGTCGGTGCTAACCCCCGGCGAGGCGCAGGAAGTGCTGGGCCTTGTGCGCGGCATGACCAAGGCGGGCGATCTCACCGTGCTGATGATCTCGCACAAGTTCCACGAGGTGACGGCGTTTGCCGACGACATCACTGTGTTGCGCAAGGGCAGACTGACAGGAACGGGGAAAGTATCGGAGCTGTCTCACAAGCAGATGGCGGCGATGATGATCGGTGACCAGCCGATCGCCGCGCTCGACAGCCGCGCTCCGTTGCCGGTCGGCGCCAGGCAAATCCTGACGGTGAAGGCACTGAAGGCGCCCGACCGCACCGGCCTGAAAACCATCAATATCGGCGAGCTCGATGTGAAGTCCGGCGAGATCGTCGGTGTCGCCGGCATTTCCGGCAACGGCCAGAAGGAATTTCTAGAAGTCCTTGCCGGGCAGCGTACGCGTGATGCCGGCGACGTTCTGGTGAAGGGAACGCCCTACGGCGCCAGCCGCGCCGAGGCCCGCACGCTCAATGTGCGCTTCATCCCGGAGGAACCGTTGCGCAATGCCTGCGCGCCGAGGATGACGGTGGCGGAAAACATGGCATTCCGGACCTTCGACCTGAACGAGGCCGGCAAGCCGATAAGCTGGATCCGGATGAGCGCCATCAGGGACTATGCGACGCGGCTGGTCGAGCAGTTCAAGGTCAAGACAGCCTCGCTCGCCTCGCCGATTTCGTCGCTCTCCGGCGGCAACGTCCAGCGCGCTGTGCTCGCCCGCGAACTGACCGGCGAGGTCGATCTGCTGATTGTTTCGAATCCGTGCTTCGGCCTCGACTTCTCTGCCGTCGCCGAAATCCGCGCCCGCATCATGAAGGCGCGCAACGCTGGTGCCGCGGTGCTCTTGATGTCGGAGGACCTCGACGAATTGCTGGAGCTCTCCGACCGCATCTTCGTCATGTCCGACGGCGCGCTGGTCTACGAAACGCCGATCGCCCAGGCGAGCGTCCAGACGATCGGCGAGCAAATGGCGGGACATCACTGATGGCGGAGATCGACGCGCTGCCGTTTCCGTTTGCCTTCAAGCCTGAGGCGGTGGCGCTGGTCGTCATCGACATGCAGCGCGATTTCGCCGAGCCGGGCGGCTTCGGCGCCAGCCTCGGCAATGACGTCGGCCGGGTGGTGGCGATTGTGCCGACGGTAAAAAGGCTGATCCAGGGATTTCGCGCCGCCGGCCTGCCGGTGATCCACACGATGGAGTGCCACAGGTCGGACCTTTCGGACCTGCCGCCGGCCAAGCGCAATCGCGGCAATCCGTCTGTCAGAATCGGCGACGTCGGTCCGATGGGCCGCGTGCTGGTCGTCGGCGAGCCGGGAACGGCGATCCTCGACGAGGTGGCCCCGCTGCCTGGCGAAATCGTCATCGAAAAACCCGGCAAGGGCGCGTTCTACGCTACCAGCTTCGGCGATGACCTGAAGCGGCTCGGCGTGCAGCAGCTCGTCTTCGCCGGAGTCACGACGGAAGTCTGCGTGCAGACGACGATGCGCGAGGCCAACGACCGCGGCTACGAATGCCTGCTGGCCGAGGATGCGACGGAAAGCTATTTTCCGGAATTCAAGGCGGCCGCACTGGCCATGATCAGGGCGCAGGGCGCGATCGTCGGCTGGACGGCGATGACGGACCAGGTGCTCAAAGGAATTGCCGATGCCTAATATTGCATACCCGGCTCTCATCCATGGGGGCTGGCGTGATCTGGCATTCGAGCATTTTCGCGACGGCATCACGGTGCATTGGCTGCTCAAGGGCGGACCGGCCGAACCCTCCGTCGCGATCCTGAACTATCGGCCCGGCGCCGGCGTGCCGCGCCATCGTCATGTCGCACTGGAAACCATCGTTGTGCTGGAAGGCACCCAGAGCGACGAGACTGGCGACTATCTTCCCGGAAGCGTGATCCTGAACCCGGTCGGGACCGAGCATTCGGTGTGGACGAAAGACGGCTGCGTCGTGCTGATCCAGTGGAATCTGCCGGTGGTCATTCTGGACGAGACGAAATGAGCGACATCCGCTTCGATATCGGCAGCCTGCACGCGGCCTATGCCTCCGGCATGTCGGCCGCTACCATTATTGAAACCGTGTTTCAGCGCATGGCGAAAGCGAACGATCCAGGCATTTTCATCCATCTGGCGAGCAAGGCGGACCTGCTTGCCGAAGCCGAGGCACTCGGCGGATTCGATCCGGTGGCAAAGCCGCTGTGGGGCATGCCGTTCGCGGTCAAGGACAACATCGATGTCGCCGGCATGCCGACGACGGCCGCCTGCGCCGAATATGCCTACTTGCCGGCGAAAGACGCCACCGTCGTCGCGCGTCTGAGGGCGGCCGGCGCGCTGGTCGTCGGAAAAACCAATCTCGACCAATTCGCCACCGGCCTCGTCGGCGTGCGCACGCCCTATCCGATCCCGAGAAACGCGATCGATCCGAACCTGGTGCCGGGCGGTTCCTCGTGCGGCTCGGCCGTGGCGACGGCGCACGGCATCGTTTCTTTCGCCCTCGGCACCGACACCGCAGGCTCCGGCCGCATTCCCGCCGGCCTCAACAACATCGTCGGGCTGAAGCCGACCGTCGGCGCGCTGTCGGCCACCGGCGTGGTGCCGGCCTGCCGCACGCTCGACTGCGTCTCTGTATTCGCGCTCACCGTCGATGACGCCTACAGCGTCTTCAGGGCCGCGACGGCCAAAGATGACGTCGATCCTTATTCGCGCGCTATCGCGGCGCCGCCGCTTGGTCCGCGTCCACCAGCGCTGACCGTCGGGGTTCCCGCAAAAGCGGACCGGGAATTTTTTGGCGATGCGGCCATGCAGGCTGGATTCGAAACGGCGCTGCGGACGCTGCAACAGCTCGGCTGCCGACTGATCGAAATTCCCTTCGGCGATTTCTACGCTACCGCCAACCTGCTCTACGAAGGCGCCTGGGTGGCCGAGCGCTATGCGGCGATTGCGGATTTCATGGAAGCGAGCGAAGCAGCCATGCACCCGGTAACGCGCGCAATCATCGGAGGGGCGCGAAAGCTCTCCGCGGCAGACGCGTTCAACGGCCTTTATGCGCTGCAGGGCCACAAGGCCAGGCTCGCACCTGTCATCGCCTCGGTCGACCTTTTCTGCGTGCCGACGGCGCCGACGCACTATTCGCTGGAGACTGTTTTGGCCGATCCGATCGTCACCAACAGCCGGCTCGGCACCTACACCAACTTCGTCAATCTGCTCGATATGTGCGGCATCGCCGTGCCGACGGGCAAGCGCGACGACGGTCTGCCGATGAGCGTTACCTTGCTTGCTGCCGCCGGCAAGGACGCCCTGACGGCGGCGCTCGCCCGTGATCTCCATCGAGCCAGCGGTCTCGGCCTTGGCGCGACTGGTTGGGCAATGCCTGCCTGCGTCGCCAAGACCCCTGACGTCGATGACGGCATGATCGAGCTCGTGGTCGTCGGCGCGCATTTGTCGGGGATGCCGCTCAACGGCCAGCTCTGCGCGCTTGGCGCGCGATTGAGCAGGGCCGCCAAGACGGTTGCCTCCTATCAGCTCTATGCGCTCGCCGGCCAGTCCGTGCCCAAGCCAGGGCTCGTGCGTGTTGCCGATGGCCACGGGACGTCGATCGATGTCGAGGTTTGGCGGCTTTCACCGGACGCGTTCGGACGCTTCGTGGCCGCGATCCCGCCGCCGCTCGGCATAGGCACGATCGAGCTCGAAGACGGGACATCGGCCAAAGGCTTTCTGGTTGAGACCGCCGGGTTGTCAGAGGCGATCGACATTTCGGCCTATGGCGGTTGGCGCAGCTTCATCGCAAAAGCCAGCGGAGAGCGACAGGAAAGCGTCCCGGCCGATTGAACGACCGGCCGTTCGCACCGGCAACGTCAGCGTGAGCTCAAATCGTAGCAGCGATGCTCGGCTTGCAGTTGGTACGGCGAGCACCGAATTCCGCAGGCGATCCGCGTGCGGCAGTGCGGACAATCCGCGCGCGGGCCGCTGGAGCGGACTGTCGAAGATGGAGCGCGGGATTCACCGGTCGCCCATTGCCGCTCGCAATTCGGCCGCGTCTGCTGCCTGATCTCGAGGTCGCGCAGGCACCCAGGCGACGCTTGCACCCGGCCGTTGCCGCTTCATCTGCGAAGCCCCTACGAATTGTCGCAGGATTGCGCTACCCTAAGGTCAATCCGGGCGGCGGGACGGTCATCATGGCCCGACCGACGCTCGATGATTCGTCGAGCGGGAGCCCCGATGACCGCCCCAGATGCCATTGACGCCGATGCGAGGCGCCCGCTCTCGGGCACAGGCCGGATCGCCAAGCTGGCGGCGCCGCGCAGCGCCAGGATATTGAGGCGGAACCGCGTTCTCGAAGCGATCGGTCAAAAATCGCGTTCGAGCGTATGCTGGGTGGCCGCGCCGGCCGGCTACGGCAAGACGACGGCGGTCATCGACTACCTCGAAAGCGTCGCGGCACCGCACGTTTGGTTCCGCATCGACGAGGGCGACCAGGATATCGCGCGCTTCTTTCAATATCTGGCGCAGTCACTCCCCTCACCCGCGGTTGGAAACCTGCCGGTCTTCGGCGTCGAATATGCCGAGCAGCCGAAGGAGTTCGCCAGGCGCTTCTTCAGAGCCTATTTCGCGCGGTTGAAGCCCGGCACCATTCTGGTCCTCGACGATTTGCAGGACGCCGACACGGCCGAATTCCGGGCGGTGCTTTCCGTGATGTTCCGTGAGCTTCCTGACACGGTCCGCTGCATCTGCGTTTCGCGCACGCTGCCCCACAACGACCTTAGCGACCTCGTCCTCAAGGGCCAGGTGGCCGTCATCGATCGATCGCCGCTCGAATTCTCGACATCGGAAGCACGCGATTTCGTCAAGCTGCGGTCGAGGAACAGCGCCGTTCCAGTCGATGTCGAAGCGGCGCGCGGCTGGGCGATCGGGCTGGTTCTCCTCGCAGATCACGGCTCGGCGGTCGGCCCTGACGACACGACCGGGACAGCACCCGGCGGGCAGAATGCCCTGTCGGACGTTCTCGGCCGCCATTTCTTCCTTTCCCTTCCCGCCGCCGACCAGGACATGCTGCTGAAGCTCAACCTGCTGCCAGAAATCAGCGCCGAACTGGCGGACGTGATGATCGGGTCGAGCGAAGCGGGCAAGCTGCTCGACAGGCTCTACCAGCGGCAATTGCTGGTCACGCGGACGGAGAACAGCCGCGACGTTTTCCACCTGCACGACCTGTTGCGGGACTTCCTCGACCGACGCTTCGCGCAGCGTGTGACGGCAGAAGAGCAGAAGTCGCTCAAACAAAGGGCGGCAAAGGTGCTCGCCGACGCCGGTCGTCATGACGAAGCCATACACCTCGCCTTGCAGGCAGAGGACTGGGACCAAGCGAGCGGACTCATGCTGAGCCGGGCGGAGACCGTGCTGGCGCAGGGACATCGAACGACCTTCATCGAATGGGCCGGCCGGTTGCCGGAAGCGTTCATGAACGGCTGGCATTTCTATTGGCTGGGCGTGGCCCACATGCCGAACGACGCCGCGGCAGAGCACTGGCTGTCGAAGGCATGGCATGCCTTTGGCGAGGCCGACGATCAGCGCGGGCTTTGTCTTGCGGTGTCGCGCGCGGTTCTGGTCAAGACGGACAGTTGGCGCACCTATGAGGGTCTTTCGGTCTGGACCCGCCGGGCGTTCGAAATCATCGAGCGCGGCCTGCCGGAACTGCCTTCCGAGGAAGCGATGCTGGTGCGCATCGGCATGGTGCGGGCGCTGAACTTCGGCGACGACTACTACCGCAACAGCCCGGCCGGGCAAGGGCTGGAAACCGAACTGCTGGAGCGGCTGACCCGGAATCCCGAGCACGACCCAAGCGGCTTACGGTTGCTTGCCAGCGAAACGCTGATCGAGCATTCCGTATCGGTCATGCGGGCCGATCTGTTCACCAAGGCCGTCGACAGCGTTGTCGAGGATTTGACCGACAAGGAGGTGCTGCCTTGGGTGCTCGGAATGTGGCTGGTCGAGTTTGGCGCCAAGAGCGGCCGTTACTTCCCGTATAAGAGACGGGGTTTTCCCTACCAGTCGGCCGAAGCGGCGTTGCGGGAGGCGATCGCCATCGGTGAGCGCGAGTCGCTCAAGGGTGTGGAGTTCGGTGGCCTGTATCATCTTCAGATGCAGATGAAGTTCCGCAACGACTTTGCCGAGCTCGACCAGGTAGTCGAGCGCCTGGCCGAGATCGCCGACAGCCGTTTCAGCACACAGGTCGCCATCGTCGCCAATTGCTATGCCGCGCTTCATGCCAGGCAAGCCGATTTCGCGGCCGCCTATGAGGATTGCGAGCGCTTCATGGCGGCGAGCGAGGCCGCCAACGAGCCGATGGTCGAGCGCTGGGCGCACTGCATCACGAAGTTCCAGGTGCTGCTCGCCGACAGGAAGCCGCGCGAAGCCGCCGCGCTGCTCAGCGACTTGCTGCCGCGGCTGAACGGCGGCGCCCGCAAGCGAACCGAGATATGCATTCTTGCAGCGGCCGCGCTGGAGAGCCTGTGGGACCAGGGTCCACGCTACGGCGATCGGCTGAAGGTCTTCATGGAGGCGCTGCGCGACGTCAGCTGGCCAATGGTGCTCCTCAACGTTCCGGAATTGCTCGCCGAACTGCTTGGCGATGCGCTTGAGCGCGGCATCGAGCCCAAGCTTTGCCGGTCGCTTATCCGGGAACGCCGATTGGACGCGCCGCAACGGCGGCCCACGGCCTGGCCATGGCCGCTCAAGGTCCACGTCCTCGGAGGCTTTAGGCTCGAACTCGATGGAAACCCTCTTAATCTCGGCGCCAAGCCACCGACGAAGGCTCTCGACATCCTGCGGGTACTGGCGATCTCGAAAGACAACACCTGCTCGCTGGAGACCGTTCAGGACTGGCTGTGGCCCGACCTCGACGGCGACCAGGCGCGGGCGGCATGCGAGCAGGCGCTGCATCGGCTGCGCAAGCTGCTCGGGCGGACCGACCTCATCGTCCAGCGCGAAGGCAAGCTTCGCCTCGCCTCGGACAAGGTCTGGGTCGACCTCGCCGACTGGGATGCACGGCTCAAATCCGTAACGACAGCCAATGGCGAGGCGGCCGGGCCGCGACCGGAAGCGGAAGCGCTGTTCCTCGCATTCCCCGGTCCGTTGTTCCTGCACGAGCGAGCCAGCTTCTGGTCGCTCGCCGCAGCTGAAAAAGTGCGTCGCGATCTGATCGATCTTGGATTGCGGATCGGCCAGCGGCTGGAGACAACCGGGAACGTCCAGGAAGCGCGCTCGATCTATTTGAGGGCGCTGGACCTCTATCCGGATGCCGGACTCGTCTACAAGGCGCTGATCAGGGAGCGGCTGTCGCGCCGTGATGTCGAAGGCGCGGTCGACGACTATGCGCGCTACGAACGGGCGCTGCGTGGTGCCGGCGAAGCGGCGCCAGCTGCGGAAATACGCGCCTTGGTCGAACCCTATCTTGTGCGGCACACGCGCTGACGACGTGTTTTGCGCAATGACTGGTCGCGAGGCAGGACAACGCCGTCATGCATAACAATGACTTAAAGCGCCTCGCATGAATCCATTCAGCCGCGACGCGCTTTCGACTGCGGCACACGGATCGTTTTGTTCAGCCAGGTCGTGCTTCACGCACCCAATCGAGTCGTGCGGCGGGGACAAGGCCGTAATTGTAAAAATTGATACCGTCGACGTCCGGCGCCAGCGCCGGCTTCACCTTGGCGGCGAGGTTTTCAGGGCCCGCCATTTCCGGATAGAAGAGCCTGTAGCCGGCGCCGAGGAATTTCTCTGCTCCGAGTGCGGCACGGCCAGCCGCCATCAGGCTCGTCACGTCGCCGGCCTGCATGTCGTAGGCACAAAGGATCGCCCCGTCGCAGACCTTGCCGAGCGCTGCCAGATCGCACCCGCCGAGCCAGCCGTCTCTCAGGTCGATGACGAGGACACGGGTCCCCGGATCGGCAACCTCGCGCAGTTCGGCGACAAGGCTGGTCACCGGCTCGAACCGCCACGACAGATAGGCGTGGAGTTGCGGCCAGGGCAGAAAGGTGTCGAGGCCACTTGCGGGAAATTCGGGAAAGCGCCGTTCAGGCACCGCGCGCTCACATGCCTCGGCAATCCACTGCTTGACGAGCTCGCGCGCCGCCTGGCCTTCGATGCCGGCACGAGTGGCGCGAGCGAGGCAGGACGGACAGAAGCACAGCGACAGAAGCAAATCGTCTTCCGGCGTCAGCCCGACACCATCCTTCTCGTGATGGTACTCATGGGCGAAGCCCATGAAGGACGGGCTTTCAAGTTCGATTCTGTCCGGCTTGTAAGTGTGCGTAACGTCGGCGACGAGCGCGCGGACATAAGCGCGCGCATCCGGATGCGACGGGCAGAGATTGTAATAATTGGGATCGCCAAAGGCGTTGCGGGTGACAGCCTGCGGATAAAGCATGCCGAGGCGGGTATTGTGCAGACAGACCGTCCAGCACGACACCTGGAGGCCGCCTGCCTCGCGCCGTTGGATAAGCTCGGCCAGAACGTCGCCACCTTCGGTGATCACGTCCGCCACCTTCGGCTGAATCACGAGATCGGCCCATCGGGCGGCGGTTGGCTTGAAGTAGATCGTGCCGTCCTCCGGGAAATAGGCTTTGCGGCGCGGGCTGCGCGGCTGCAGGAAGCGACCGGCATGATAGGAGGTCGCGAGACTGATCATGTTGAGCCCGGCGCGCTCGATGAGATCGCGTTCGACGGCCTCCAAGCCCAGATCCTGGACATCCCAGGGGTAGGTCCACATCGAAAGCTGCATGAAATCTCCTCGGTTTTCTATAATGGCGCCGTGAGCAAACGCCGATGGTTTCCTGTCAGCCTTCCACCGGTTCGGCGACCTGCAGAAGGCAATCTCCTGCCTCGCACATCGTGTGCAGCCGGCGCGAAAGTACGATGCCGCCTTCGGCGAAATGCAGGGCTTCCTCGGCCAGATCGAGCCGTTCCAGGTCGTGATACCAGCCGGCCAATTGTCCGGCGCTGACGCCGTCGCCGAGCCTGACGGCGGGTTCGAACCAGCCGCGGCGGGTGGCGTACAGGCTCTGACCGTGCCGGGAAAGCGAGAGCAGTCGCGTCGGCGCCGAAGGCTTTGACTCCGGCGAAAGAACCGGCGCCTCGACCACGCCAACAGCGACCATCAGATTGTCGATCGCGCGAGCGGTAATCGCCATCGTATCGACTGTGGCGGTGCCGCCGCCGCCGAACTCGCCGCTGACGCCAATGGCACCGGCCCGGCGGGCTGCGCCCATCGAGGTCGGCGAGGCCTGACCATTGTCGGCCACGAACCCATACGGCATGCCGAGTGTCCGCATCAGCTCCACCCCGCGCCTGTGACGGTCGGGATCGGTATTGCGCTCGACGAGCGCTGTAGGCAGATGTTCCATCGAAGTGCCGCCCGAATGGATGTCAAAGACGATTTCGTGGCGAGGGAACAGTTCCGACTCGAGGAAGCTGGCAAGCCGGCTTGTCGGTGTGCCCAACGGATCGCCCGGAAAGGCTCGGTTGAGATTGCCGCCATCGAGCGGCGAACAGCGTTTGGCGGCCATCACCGCCGGTGCGTTCGCCATCGGCAGTATGGTGACGCGGCCCTTGATCCGCTCGGGATCGAGCCGGCGGACCAGCTTCGCCAGCGACAGCTCGCCCTCATATTCGTCACCGTGATTGCCGGCCATCAGAAGCAGCGACGGCCCCTCACCGTTGCGTATGAGGCAGATCGGGACCTTGACCTGGAAATAGGGCGAACGGTCTATCGAGAAGGGCATGCTGAGATAGCCTGATGTCTTGCCGTCCCGGTCGAAGTCGAGCGTATGGATGAGTCCGGTGTGCATGGCGAAAAACTCAGATGGCGGCGATCGCTGTGACCTCAATGCGGAGGTCGGGATCGGCGAGACGTGCCTCGACGCAGGCCCGCGCCGGCAGGCGTTGGGGATCCACCCAGGCATCGTAGATGCTGTTCATGGCGTCGAAGTCTCCGATTTGCGGCAGGAAGATGTTGACCGCCACAAGCTTCGACTTGCTGCTGCCGGCCTCGACCAAAAGCGCCTCGATCTTTGAGAGCACATCGCTGGTCTGGCCTTCGACGCCGGCCTTGCGATCGTCGGCGACCTGGCCTGCGATGTGGACAAGGCCACCATAGACGACCGCCTGCGACATGCGGGAGCCGGACTGGAAATACTTGATCATATTCGATCCTTTCGAGGTTCTCTTGGGGCCGCCGCAAGATTCGGTCAGCCGAAACAGGTGGGAAAGGCGTGGCGGACATGCCCGGCCGCGTCGACGCCGAAAATCACGCGATAGCGATCGAGGCAGGTGCAGGGATGGGAGATGCCGAATTCAATGATATCACCAACGGCAATGTCGTCGCCCGGCGCGATTGTCAGGAAGGCGTGCTGGTCGTTGAGCTTGAAGACCTCGGCGCGCGCTACCGGCAGCGGCCTGCCGGTCCGGAAGACCGCGAGCACCATCGGAAAGCCCTGATCGAACGACACGTCGCGCATGCCCATGCCGCAGATCGCCAGGCCGGGCTCCCGCCGCGACAGCACCTCGGCCCACAGGCGCAAAGCCGGACGAAACGAATTTCGTGCGGAAACGCTGACGCCGCCGACCGCAAAGCCGTTGCGCGCGTCAAGTGCGCCAAGCGAGCGATCATAGACACCATGGTCGTGGAAGAAGATGGCGCCGCTGCGCAACACCAGCGTCGCATTGCCGTCCCTGGAAACGGCCGGCGAAAGCGCGGCGACCACTTTGTCGAACAAAACCGAGCCGCCGGCCGTGACGATCAGCGGCACGTCGCCGCCGGCGCGGGCGCGCAGCCGCAGGAACATGTCGGCGGTCATCGCCAGCAGAGCCGAGATCGCCTCCTCGGTGCGGCCGGGGTCGGGTTGCGCCGCGGCACCTTCGTAGGTGGCAACGCCGGCAATCAGCAGCCGTCCGCCGGCTGCATCAACTGCATCGGCGATCGCCTCGGCTTCGCCAGTGGTCCTGGCGCCTGCCCTCCCCGCACCGAGTTCGACAAGCACGCGCAACGGCGGCAGTATTGCATTGGCCCGCCAGGCTTCGGCGAGCGCATTCACGGCACCGACAGAGTCGGCGAAGACGAAGAGCTCGACGCCTGGCCAGGCGCCAACCAGCGCCGCGAGCCGGTTCGCACCTCCTGATCCACCAACCTCGTTGGCGACGATCAGTCGTGTGAGGCCGGCCCTGAGCATCACCGCGGCTTGTCTAATATCCGCGACGGTCGTTCCCCATGCTCCGGCCTCTACCAACGATCGGGCAAGGTCGGGCGCCATCGGGGTTTTGGCATGCGGCGCGACCATGGCGCCCTGTTCGCGCGCGTAGCGCAGGAACAATTCACGATTGGCGATGAAGGCCTCCTCGTCGAGGGTCAGCACCGGCAACGACATGCGTCCATCAGCCGGATGCCAGCGCTGAGATGCGACAAGGCTGCTGTCCAGCCCGAAGGTGCCGGGCGGCACGCCGCGGATGCGATCGTCGAGCAGGAAATTTTCACGGATCGCGAGCGCCGGCACGGGTGAGTTTTCGGTCATCCGATGCTAGTCCTTCGCCTTAGCAGGATGAGGCCCGGACTGATTTCCGATGCCGGCCACAGCATGAGAGAGATGCGTGTCAAAGCCTTACTCCGGACCGATCATCGATGCCCACCATCATCTTTGGGATCTCGGCCTCGGCCGCCACCCCTGGCTCGCCACGACGGCTGGCGAGCGCGGCGGCCTGGGCGAGCTTGGCCCGTTGCGGCGAAACTATCTTCCTGAGGATTATTTGCGCGACGCCAGCCGGCACAATGTCGTCGCCACAGTTCATGTCGAAGCCGGTTGGGCCGGGGACGACTGCGTCGGCGAAACGCAGTGGCTTGAAACGCTCGACAAATCGCGGGGCGTGGCGGCCCGCTACGTCGTTCACGTCCCGCTGGCGAACCGCCAAGCCCCGGCGCTGGTCGAGGCGCAGGCGGCGTTCGACCGTGTCGTCGGCGTGCGCGACATATTGAGCTGGGATCCAGATCCTGCCCGCCGTTTCGTTGCCCGTGACGGCATCATGAACGATCCGGCCTGGCGCGCCGGCCTGGCGCTGCTTGCCGGCCATCGGCTGATTTTCGATCTGATGGTGTTTCCGCGCCAGCTCACTGGAGCCGCGCGCCTCGCAGCGGCCTATCCGAACCAGCTCTTTGTTCTCAACCACTGCGGCAGCCCGATCGACCGTGACGCCGATGGAATGCGGGCGTGGCGCGAAGCGCTTCGGCTTTTGTCGGAGCGCGACAACGTCGCCATCAAGATATCGGATCTGGTCGCCTACGATCATGATTGGACGCTCGACAGCCTGAAGCCGGTTGTCATGCATTGCATCGACTGTTTCGGCACACAGCGCGCGATGTTCGGCAGTGACTTCCCGGTGGCCGGTCTGCACGCGTCGTTCGATGCAGTATATGACAGCTTTAAGGCCATTGCCGGGGAGCTTTCCGCAGACGAGCAGACGGCGTTGTTCTTCGGCAATGCAAGGCGCATCTACCGGCTGGACGATATGTCATCGGCGGGCCTGCTCCCTGCCTGAGAGAAGCAGCAGCCCCAGGATCAGCGAACCGAAAAGGATGCTGCGCCAGCCGGGCGAGGCGTTGACGACGGTGATCAGAGCCGTGATCGTGACCAGCAGGATGGCGCCGGGGATGGTGCCGGCATAGGTGCCGAGCCCGCCGAGGATCGAGGTGCCGCCGAGCACGACGGCTGCAATCGAGGCGAGCAGATAGGGATCGCCGATCCCGACATAGCCTTGTCCGTTCATGCCGAGCACCAGCACGCCTGCAAGCCCGGAAGTGAACCCGCTGATGCCGTAGACTGCCAGGGTGGTCGAAGCGATGGGAACGCCGGAGAGTGTCGCGGCAAGCGGGTTGGCGCCCATCGCGAAGAGCCGAGCGCCGAAGGAAGTGGCATGCATAGCGACCAGAACGATCACGGAGACGGCCACCCACAAAAGCACGCCTGCGGGCATACCGGCCGGCCGCGCATTGCCGAGCCAGCGCACCAGCGGGTTTTCGGCGGTCACTGCACTGCCGCCGGCGATGATGATCAGCAGGCCCTGCAGGAATGTCGCCATGGCCAGGGTCATGATCATCGGATGAACGCGCAACAGCGCCACGCCCAGCCCGTTCACCAGACCGATCGTCGTCGTCAGCGCAAGCACGGCAAGGATGGCGGTGAGCCCGGTCGGATCCGCCTGCCACGACAGCAGCGGCAGGCTGACGGCGCTCACTGTGACGATCGCCGCGACGGAAAGGTCGATGCCGCCGGCGATGACCACAAAGGTCTGCCCCGCTGCGACCAGGCCAATGACCGCGGCCAGTTCGACCAAATAACGCAAATGGCCATAGGCGCCGAAGCCGCGCGAGACGAAGCTCGCCGCGATCCACAATGCGGCGACGATGGCCAGGGTGAGAAACGGCCGGCTGCGCAGGATCGTCAGGGCGCGCCTGCCGTTCACGGTCTCTTTCCATTCTGTCATTGCTGCACCTTGCGGAATTGCGGGATGGCGACCGCCCCGATGATGATGAGGCCCTGGGCGACATATTGGGCGACCGGCGTGAAGCCGAGGAAGAACATGACGCTGATCATCAGGCTGAGCAGCAGGCTACCGGCAAGCGCGCCGCGCATCGTGCCTTGACCGCCGAGGAAGCCGATGCCGCCGAGCACGGCGGCGGCGATGGAATTCAGCGTGAAGGCCGTGCCGATGACCGGATCGCCCGAACCTGTTTGCGCGGCGACGAACAGGCCGGCGCCTGTACAAAGCAGACCGCTGATCGCGTAAGCCGCTACCCGCGCACCATCGACCGGCACGCCGGAGCGATAGGCGCCGACCGGATTCTCGCCGGCGGCATAAAGGCTCAAGCCAAGCGGTGTGGCGAGATAGAGTTTCCATAGAAGGACGATGAGCACCAGCAGCACGAAGGCCGCGGGCGTGTTGCCTGCAAGCAGTTCCGACAGCCACTCCGGAATGGCGCCGCCGGGTCGCGGCAGGATGAGCAGCGCAGCACCGCCGATGACGAAGGAACCGGCGAGCGTCACCACGATAGAGGGCAAGCGAAGTTTTACGACGATCAACCCGGTCGCGCCACCGATGCCGATGCCGGCCAGCGCCACCGCAACGGCACCGCCGGCTACGCCAAGCGGCCCAGTCATCGTCGTCGCGGCGATTACCGCGCCGAGGCTGACCATTGCGCCGATGGCCAGGCTGATGCCGCCGGTAAGCATCAGGATCGCCTGGGCCATGGCGACCAGCGCCAGCGGAAACCAGCTCTGGGTGAATTTGGCGAAGCCGGAAGCGGTCAACAGGCCGGGAAACAGGAAGCCGTAGGCGACGAGGAACGCCATGACCACGGCGAACAGGCCGCGCACACCGACATTGCGGCGCAGCTGAACCGGCCAGTAGAGAGCGCCGGCTTGCCTTGAGGAGGCCACCGTGCTCATGCCGCCACCTTCCGCTGTTCGGCGCCCATCGCGGCGGAAACGATCGCTTCCTCGCTCAATTCGCCGCGCTCGAGCACGGCAACGATGAGGCCTTCCCGGACTACCGCGACGCGGTCGCAAAGGTGCACCAGTTCGGGCGTGTCGGAGCTGAGCAGCACGACCGCCTTGCCGGCGGCGGCGAAGTTGCGAAGCATCATGTAGATTTCGCGCTTGGTCTCGACATCAACGCCGCGTGTCGGATCGTTGAGGAGAAGCGCAAGCGGATGGTGCGGCATCCATTTCGCCAGCGCCACCTTCTGCTGGTTGCCGCCCGAGAGGGCCTGCGCCGGCCGGTCGAGGTCGCCCTTGATGCCAAGCTGGGCAGCGAGACCTCTTGCCGTCTCGCGCTCGGCACGGCGGCTGCGCAGCTTCAGCGCCGGCAGTCTTGCGAAAGCGGGCAGCATCAGGTTGGTGATAATGGAATGGATCAGGTGCAGGCCTTCGCGCTTGCGGTCGGCCGGGACATAGGCGAGGCCACGCGCGTTGGCTTTCGGCACACCGCTGGGCAGACCCGAAGCACCGTTGACGGTCGCGGATGCCGTCCTGGCCGGAATGGCGCCGTAAAGGCCAAGCAGCAAATCTTCCTGCCCTTGCCCGACCAGGCCTCCAATGCCGAGCACCTCGCCCGTCCTGATGTCGAGATCGACGTCGCGCATCAGGCCGGCCGAAAAATTGCGAACCGAGATGGCGTTGGCAGCCGATGCCGAAGCCTGCCACTGCGGAAAAAGGTCGCCGGGGTCGCGGCCGACCATCAGCCGTACCAGCCCGCCGGCGTCGGTTCCTTCCAGGCTGCGATCCGCCGTGCAGGTGCCGTCCTTCAGGACGGTGACATGCTGGCACAGTGCCATGACTTCGTTCAGCCGGTGCGAAATGTAGAGAATAGCGATACCCTCGCCGCGCAGCCTCTCCAGCAAGTCCGTCAGGACTTTCGTTTCGGTTGCCGAGAGCGACGAAGTGGGTTCGTCGAGAATGAGAACGCGCGGCCGGCGGTAAAGCGCCTTGGCTATCTCCACCATCTGCCGGCGGCCGAGCGACAAATGTCCGACTGGTATCGAGAGCGGTTCGTGAAGCCCGACAAGATCGCATGCTGCCCTGGCCCGCACGGCGAGTTCGGGATAGTCGAGCAAACCGAACCGGCGCGGATAGGCGCCAAGGCCGATGTTCTCGGCGATGGAGAGGCTGGCCGTCAGGCTGAGTTCCTGCTGGACGACGGCGATCCCGGTCTGTTGGGCATAGGCGGGGGTCATGCGCGACACTGGGCGCCCATCGACCTCGATCGCCCCGCCCTCCGGGCGCAAGGCACCGGACAACACGTTGATCAGCGTCGACTTTCCGGCGCCGTTCTCGCCGAGCAGCGCATGCACGCGGCCGGGCTGGAGAGCGATGGAAACGTCGCGCAGGACAGGGTTGCCGAAGAAGGACTTCGACACCCCCCGCGCGGCAAGAAGCGGAGCCGTGGCCACCAATTTCTGCGACCTTCCAAGCTTAATGTTCAGCCAGCAGCTTCTTGAACAATTCCTCGTCGTAGGGCGAATAGATGTAGCCGTCAGCCGGGAAATCGGCCGCCCGGGCGAGGTACTGATCGATGTTGGAATTGTCGATCACCGGCAGCGGGATCTTGACGAAAGCCGGCACATCCTTGCCCTCCAGCGCCTGGACGGCGGTGTAGGTGGCAAAGGCGCCGAGCCAGTTCGGCTGCATGGTCGCCCAGCTCTTGAGGCCCTTTTCCTTCCAGAGCTCGAGGAACTGACGGGCGTTCTCGCCGGTGATCGGCACTTGTTCGCGGCCCTGCTTGTCGAGGGCGAGTACCGCGCCCGCAGACAAGGCGCCGCCGAGCGACAGAATTCCATCGATCTCGGAATTTGCGAACAGCAGGCTGGTGACGGCTTCCTGTGCAGGCGCGACATTATAGGGTGTATTCGTCTCGGCAAGGACCGTCACCTCAGGATGGGCCTTGAGCGCCGCGTCAGCGCCTTTGCGCCGATCGTCGCTGACCGAAACGCCGGCCGGGCCGTTGAGGACGAGAATCTTGCCCTTGCCGCCGATGGAGTCGATCAGGAACTTGGCCGCCTGATCGCCCCACTGCGCGGAATCGGTGTTGACCTTGGCTGTGACCTGGTCGGTGTCGACGAGGCTGTCGAAGTTGATGATGGCGATGCCCTTGGCGCAGGCGTCCGCCAGCACACGCGCCGGCGCGGTCGACGAGCCGGCAATCAGGATGATGGCGTCGACGTCGGAATCGATCATCGACTGGATCTGCTGGATCTGGACGTTGGCGTCGCCCTGGGCGTCGGTCACGACAAGCTTGTCGACCAGCCCCTGCTTCTTCAGCGTCTCGACTTCGGCTTCGATGGTGCCCTGTGTCTGTTTCATCCAGGTCGGCACGGAATAGATGTTGGCCCAGCCGATCGTGTACGGCGCCTTGCGGTCGCCCTTGATGCATTTGGCGGCGGCATTGGCCTGCGAATCGGCGCCGAAGCTCAACAGGAGACCGAGGCAAAGGGCACTGGCGGATGCGAAAAACGATGATTTCGTCATGATTGTTCCCTTCTGAGGTTATGCCGGACGTTCGGGATAGGGACGAGAAACCCTCCGGTTGCCGCATCCGGAAACCGCCCGTTTTCTCGTCAGAACTGTCTGCGCCAGGCTCATTATTGTCTGATATTTCAGACAATGTGTCTGTATATCGGACAAATGGGATGCTAGACTGAGCCTTGACATCTTTCAAGCGTCTTGAGACGAGAGCCGAATTGATTTTTTTGGGGATGCGGCCGACATGAGCGATGGCGCCACTGGTCTGATCGAAACGGAAGCCGGCGCCGGGCCGCGCAATGGCGAACGCCGCCGTGGCATCGACCGCGTGATCGTGCTGCTGGAAGCGCTTTTGCGGCACCGCGCGCCGATGCGCGTCGGCGACATCGCCAAGATGATCGGCGCACCGCGTTCGACCACCTACGAAATCGTCAACAGCCTGCTCGAAGCCGAAATGCTTGAAAACGTCGGGACGGAAGGCTACGTCTATTTCGGTCGGGCCATGCATCTGTTCGGCTGGGCCTATTCGCATCACAACGCCCACTATCGGCGCATCATAGAGACGCTGGACAGGATGGCCGCGGAGACAGGCGAGACCGTGCAGTTGTGCGGCCTGCGCGGGAACAAATACATCGTTCTCGATTGCCGTGATTCTTCCGGCCCTTTCCGGATTTCAAGCGATGTCGGGGTCGAGGTGCCGATCCCGTGGACGGCATCCGGGCGGCTCCTGCTCGGCCATATGAGCGAGCAAGAAGTGAAGGACTTCATCCCGCCTGGCGACTACAAGCTTCCCGACGGCCGCATCATTGCGCCGGCCGAATTCTTCAGCGATGTCGCTCTGGCCCGCCAGCAAGGTTTCAGCGAGACCACCGCCCTCGCCGACCGCTTCACGTGGTGCATGGCCGCGCCCATCCGCGATGGCCACGGCGCCGTCAGCAAGACTCTTTGCTTCGTATTGCCAGTCGACACACCGGAAGCGCGGCGCAGCGAATTGCTTGCCCTGCTGTGCGAACGCGCCCGCGGACTGTCGTTGGCGGGAAGCTAGGGTCAGGAATCGGCTCAGACGCCCTCGCCAAGGGAGCGCGCAAAAAATGGCCGGGCTCGAATACGGCCCGGCCAAAAAGAAGGTTTCAACCTTCAGAGGGGAACGCCGTTCAGCGGAATGGGAGGAAACCGTCGAACGGTGTTGCCTGTTTGCGCTTGTTTGGGCGGGTTGGCGACGAACAAAATTCCAAAAGCCGGCGGGATTACGAAATTCCCGTTCTGTTTGCTCTGACCTCTTCAGCCGGGTAACGCCGTTGTCTCAACCTCGTCTCACGGAGATCGGCGTAGTGCCGGCGCGCCACGTCGGGAAGCGAGCGCAGGCGACGCTTAGATCACACGACACGGCACGACGCGCCAAAGCTGCTTTCCAGCCATCCACGCCCGCGCCTTGACAAAATAATTTGTCAAGGCCAAAATGAGGTATGCTTGAGCTTTGGCGGGCGGTCGCATCGGCTTGACGCCAAACCTTGAAAGGAGTCCCCATGCCAATCAAGAAAGACGAAACCGGAAAGCGTTGGGTGGAGATGGAGTTCATCACGCCCGGCACACCCGAGCAGGTATGGCGGGCAATTGCTACGGGTCCCGGCAACACTGCCTGGTTCACAAAAACCACGATCGACGAGCATGTCGGCGGCAGGCTTCATTTCGACTTTGGTCCCAATGGCGCCTCCACCGGCCAAGTGACGATTTGGGAGCCGCCGTTCCGTTTCGGCTATGTCGAACGCGAGTGGAGCGAAGGCGCGCCGCCTGTTGCAACGGAAATCACTGTGACCAGCCGGTCGGGTGATCGTTGCGTTGTTCGCATGGTCCACTCGCTGTTTGCCTCGACCGACGACTGGGACGATCAGCTGGAAGGGTTCGAGAGCGGCTGGCCTGGCTTTTTCGAGGTGCTGCGGGTTTACCTGTCGCACTTCGCCGGTAAAAAGGCCGCCAGCTTCCTCGTCATGGCCAGCTCTGAGGCCGACCAGCTCTCGACTTGGCGGCGGCTCACCGAGGCGCTCGGTCTGGCCGGCGCAAATGTCGGCGAGGAACGGAATGGCCCGCAGCAGCCGGAGAGACTATCCGGCATAGTCGAACGCGTGCGGCAGGACGACAAGCAGCGTTTCCTCGTGCTGCGCCTGAATGCGCCTGCTCCCGGCATCGCCCTGATCGGAACCTATGCTGCCGACGGCAACACAAATGCCAGCATGGCCCTGTATCTTTACGGCGGCGACGCCGAGCAGCGCGCCGCCGACGGCGAGCCCAAGTGGCGGAACTGGTTTGGCGAAACCTTCAAGCACCCGGGCTGACGGGTGCTTCTGGAACCGCCGGCCAGAAGGTCGGCCGCCTGCGCAGGCGCTCAACCATGGCGCATTCCGATTTCAAGGTCGATCGATCGCTTCTTCGGCCGCGCATTTCGGCTGTCGGAACGATACTGCTGTGAAGCGGCGCCCCGATCCGCTGACAGGACGCGTCAGTCGTGGAGTTCCCTCGAGATCGCCGGGCCGACTGAAAAATCGCTGAATGTGACTTCGAAACCTTCACGTTGCGGCGAACAGCACATCATGCCGACATCGACTGTATTCGAGGGCGGGAAGTAGGCGAGCCGCACCGGCTTCCAGCGCTGGTCGGAGGCATCGAGATACTGAACACGGATTGTCTCGGCATGGCGGGTCAGCCGGATCCTGACGCCGTCCGGACCGGCCGGGATGCTGACCAACGACCAGTCGGAGGCATCATTGGTGACGACGACGGAAAAATAGGCGAGCCCGTCGGTGAACTCGATGCCGGCCTTGACCCAATGCGTCTCGCTCAGCCGGACCATCAGACCGGCCTGATCATAGAGCACCTTGTAGTCGCCCTTGATGGTGACCTCGGCGCTGAAATCGCCCTCGACCTGCCGGTAGAGGAAGTGGCCATTGTCACGCCAGAAGTCATAAAAAGTCTCGCGCCAGAAATCGGTCTCCTTGCCGGTTCGCACATGCACGGTGCTGTCGCCGAACGCATGATGCGGTGGCGGGTTGAGCCAAGTCAGTTCTGCAGGCTGAGATGTCATCGACTCGTTCGCCTCGCCGGTTCGTGTTGCGTCATCCGCCTCTCATGCGACGAGGCGGATTTGTCTCTTTTACGCGCTCATTTCGGCGCTTGGTAAAGCTCGGACGCGGCCTCTCTCAGCGCGCGCCGGCTCTCCGGCCTGAAATACATCATGTGGCCGCCTTCCAGCAGTTCGAGGCGGATAGGCTTTGCGCCGGGAAGCGAAGGAACCTGGCCGACAAGATAGCGTGACACCAGATAGGGCGTCACCAGGTCGGTGTAGCCGTTGACGATCAAAACACCGAGGCCGGGATTTAACGCGCGCGCCTGTTGAAGGTCATCCATCACGCCGGTATAGCCCTGACGCGTCGGGCTCGTCCCGTAATCCCAATTGCCGCTGATTTCACGGTTGAGAAGCCGATAGCTTAGATCGGTGCGGAATTTCAATTCCTCCCTGACATAGCTGACAAAGGCGGAAGTCAGCGCCGGCACGCTTCGGTCGAGCACCGGATCAGGACCGCTGGGCCTTGGACTTTCCGGGGCAACGTCTGCCGTTTCGATCGAGCCGTCATAGACGCTGAGAACATTGCCTCTTGCCCGCGCAAACTCCTTGGCGAAGAGCGCGGTGGGAATGCGCGCAAAGTTTCGTTTCACGAGTTCGAGCGGCAGACCGGTGATTTCGGCAACGCGCGGGCTCGCCAGACGCCCGCCCTGTTCGAGCCCGCTGGCAAGCGCGACGAGATAGTCGCCAAGCGCATAGCGTTCGACATCGGCCAACCGCTCCTGCAGTTCGGAACCGGTGACGCTTTGGCTGCGCAGGCGCACCGCCGCCAGCGACGGCAGCTCAAGCGCCCAGTGAAGCGGCTGGAACTCGTCGGGCCGCACGAGCGTGAATTCGAGCGCCGGCGAGATGAGCACGATGCCGCGAGGGCTGATGCCGATATCATCCTGGAGCGTCTTGGCAAGCAGTGCCGCCCGAAACCCGCCATAGCTTTCGCCGGCAAGAAACACCGGCGACGCCGTGCGGCCCGCTTGGGCCAGATAGAGCCGGATGAATGCGCCCATCGCGGCGGCGTCCTGGTTGACGCCCCAGAAGCTGCGTGCCTCGGTGCCGGGTGCTTCGCGGCTGTAACCGGTTCCGACGGGATCGACAAAGACCAGGTCGGTCATGTCGAGCCAGGTGCTCGAGTTGTCCAAAAGCCGCTGCGGCGGTGGGAGAAAACTTCCATCGGCCGCTGTCGCCATCACGCGTGGACCGAGCGCGCCAAGATGCAGATAGGCGGAAGCCGCTCCGGGACCACCGTTGAATACGAAAGTGATCGGGCGGCGGGGATCAGGTTCCCGGCTTGGCTCGGGACGCAGCGTGTAGGCGACATGAAAGATTTCCGCGGTGACGTCGCCCTTGCCGGATAGCATCGACAGCGTGCCGGCCCTTGCCTGATAGTTGAGCGTGCGTCCCGCGATCACGATCGAATGATCTGAGACCTGGGGCGGCGGGAGCAGCGACAGAACGCCGCCCGAAGGCGACGCCCGCTCGGCCACTTGCGCGTGGCCGTTTGGAAGGCCGCCAACCAGCAGCAGCATAGCAAGGGTGATTTCTAGGAGCTTGGTACTCATGGCGACTCCGCAGCGGAACGACTGCAAGCTATCACGCTGATGGCTCAGCCGAAATCACAGGACTGTGCACGCTCTCGCTGCTGGAAGGAGACCAAGGCTTTCAACGCACGATCTTCACGCACATCGGCGTGCCGATATCGATAAACCGCCCGGTGTCGGCCAGCCGACCCGTGGCCGCATCGCGTGCAAGAATCGAGATGCGGTCGGCGTTCTGGTTGGCCGAGAAGAGATGGCGACCTGAGGGCGTCAGTGCCAGATTGCGCGGCGTAGCGCCCCCGCACGGCGCATGGTCGACCAGCGCAAGCGTGCCCGTCTGCTGGTCGACGGAAAACACCACGACACTGTCATGGCCGCGGTTGGAGCCATGGAGGAAGCGGCCGTCGGGCGATATCTGGATGTCGGCGCAATGATTGCCGTCGCGCGCCGCGGCCGGCACGGCCGGCTTCGTGTCGATCTCGGTGAGCCTGCCCGACGCTCCGTCCAGCGCAAGCGAGACGACCGTCGAATCCAGTTCGTTCATGACGAACACGAAGCGCCCGCCCGGATGCAGCGCCACGTGACGTGGCCCGGCGCCGGGCGCAAGCGCCGACTCCGCCAGTCTGGTCAGGCCGCCGTCGGGCCCGATGCGGTACGCGACAAGCCGATCGATGCCGAGATCGGCGACCATCGTCACGCCACCGGCAATCGTCTCGGTGACGCTGTGGGCATGGGGACGTTCCTGACGAGCTGCGTCGGGACCAGTTCCGCTATGGGCGACGCTTGACAACGGCGCGGTCAAGCCGCCATCGTCGCGCAGTCCGTAGAGGACGAGCGAGCGATCGGGACCGCCTTCGCCCATGCCGTAATTGGCGACCAGGAGCTTCGTCCCGTCGCGCGTGACGGTGTTGTGCGCCGTGATGCTGCCAAGCGTCGGCTGCTTGTTGATGTAGGAGAGCGCGGCGGTTTGCCTGTCGAAGCGGTAGGCCGAGACCACGCCTTCGCGCCAGGTGAACACTTCGGAGTTGGCATAGACATGGGACCCGTCCGGCGTCACCGACAGGAAGGTCGGATTGTCGACGTCACCCGTCTCGGCCAGTTTCCTCGTCTCCAGCGTCTCCTCGTCGAAACTGTAGACCCGAGTCCAACGCCGCGCGCGCCCTGAAAATAAGGCGCCCCGCGGTTGAGGCTGCCGACGAAGACCAGACAGGCGTCGTTCATCAAATCCTCCCCTGTTCCGCCGGCATCCAGCCGCAGCGGATCGCGGCAAATTTCGCCTGTTCACGCTTGAAACACAATCCCATATGTGAAAATACTATTCACTAGAGAAGATCGACGCGGACCGATCGTGCAATCCAATCTCGACACAAAACCCCAATACAAGGAGATGGGCTGATCCGCGCCAGCTATGAAGTCTTCAAGGGTGAAGGAGAGCTCGTGCTTTATTGCCAGCTCCTGCAACGGTGAAGTGCCGGAATCCGGCCGATTTCGCCGGCAAGACGGAGACATAGGCGATGGCTGCCATTGCCGAATTGCCGCTGACCGGGCTCGTCGTCGTCGACATGAGCCAGTTCCTGTCTGGGCCCTACTGCTCGCTGCGGCTGCTCGACCTTGGCGCCCGCGTCATCAAGATCGAGCGCCCCGATGGCGGTGACCTGTCGCGCCGGCTCTATCTCAGCGACACGGAGATCGGCGGCGATTCCACCATCTTCCACGCCATCAACCGGGCCAAGGAAAGCTTTGCCATCGACCTCAAGGAAGAGGCCGATCTGGCGGCGCTGCGCAGCCTGCTGGCCAAGGCCGACGTGCTGATCCAGAATTTCCGGCCCGGCGTCATCGAGCGCCTTGGCCTTGACTACGAGGCGGTGCGCAAGATCAATCCACGCCTGGTCTATGCCTCGATCAGCGGCTATGGCGAGGAGGGCCCCTGGGTCAAGCGTCCCGGGCAGGATCTGCTGGCGCAGGCGCGTTCCGGCGTGATGTGGCTGAACGGCGACGAGGACCAGGGACCGGTGCCGTTCGGCCTGGCGATCGCCGACATGCTGGCGGGCGCCGCCGCCGCGCAAGGCATCCTTGCCGCACTGGTGCGGCGCGGCGTGACCGGCACCGGCAGCCATGTCGAGACCAGCCTGCTCGAAGCGCTGGTCGATTTTCAGTTCGAGGTGCTGACCACGCATCTCAACGACGGACGCCGCGTGCCGCGACGATCGGCCTTCCGCAGCGCCCATGCCTATCTGTCAGCGCCTTACGGCGTCTATCCGGCCAAGGACGGATATCTGGCGATCGCGATGACGCCGATCCCGAAGCTGGCCGACCTTTTGGAACTCGAACAGCTTGCGCCCTTTCGCGATCAGCCGTCGACCTGGTTCACCGCCCGCGACGAGATCAAGGCGATCATTGCGCAAAAAATCGCGACGAAAGCCGTCGACGAATGGCTTGCCATCCTCGAGCCCGCCGACATCTGGTGCGCCAAGGTGCTGACCTGGCCGGAAATGATGGCCAGCGAAGGTTTTCAGGTGCTCGACATGCTGCAGACAGTGACGCGCGAGGACGACGTCTCGATCCTCACCACGCGTTCGCCGCTGCGGGTCGATGGCGTCCGCGCCAAGGTCGAGCGGGCGGCGCCGCGCATCGGCGAGCACAGCGCAAAGATCCGCGAAGAATTCGGGCTGTGAGCGACGTGACGCTCAAAGGCATGACCTGGAGCCATCCGCGCGGCTACGACCCGATGGTCGCCTGTTCGGGACTGTGGAAGCAGCAGACCGGCGTCACCATCGAATGGGACAAGCGCTCGCTGCAGGATTTCGAATCGTTTCCGGTCGAGGACCTGGCCCGTGCCTACGATTTGATCGTCATCGATCATCCGCATGTCGGCCAGATCACCGCCGAGACTTGTCTGGCGCCGCTCGACGTTGTGGGGCGTGAAGAGGAACGCGCGGCACTGGCGGCAGGCAGCGTCGGCCAGTCCTATCCTAGCTACAACTGGCAAGGCCGGCAGTGGGCGTTTCCGATCGACACGGCCAGCCAGGTGCAGGCGTGGCGGCCGGACATGCTTTCCGCCGCGCCGGCGAACTGGTCCGAGGTGCTCGACCTGGCGCGGCAAGGCCGCGTGTTGCTACCGCTCAGGCCGCCGCATTCGCTGATGGTGTTCTACACGCTTGCCGGCAATCTCGGCAGGCCCGCCGTCGAAGAGCCTGGCGACCACATAAACCCTGACATCGGCGGCCGCGTTTTCGAGATGATGCGCGAGATCGCGGCTCTCGTCGATCCGACCTGCCTTGGCATGGACCCGATCGGCGTCCTGGAGGAGATGGCCAGTTCCGGCACGCGGATCGCCTGCGCGCCGCTGATCTATGGCTACGTTTCCTATTCCATCGCCGGATTCCGCAGCAGCCGCCTTGCCTTCGCCGACATTCCGCCTGCCGGCGACGCCGGTGTAGTCGGGTCGGCGCTCGGCGGAACCGGCATTGCCGTGTCGGCCTTTTCGAAGGCCACGCAAGAGGCCATCGACTTTGCCTACTGGATCGCCAGCGCCGAGGTGCAGCGCGGCCCCTATGCGTCGGCCGGCGGCCAGCCCGGCCATGCCGCAGCCTGGGACGATGCCGCCGTCAACGCAGCCGCCGGCAATTTCTACAAGGACACCCGCGCCACGCTCGAGAGGGCCTGGGTCAGGCCACGCCACGATGGCTACATGGCCTTCCAGCAGGCGGCCTCCGATCGCATCAATCTCGGCCTGACCGAAAGGCACGATGCCGGCCGCGTCGTCGCCGATCTCAATCGCCTGTTTGTGAAGAGTCTCCGGCACCCGGCGCTGAGATGAGGCAGAGTTCGCTAACTTCTCACAAATTCCAAAGCCGCTTCGCATTGGCGGAGAGCAGCTTTTGCCGTTCATCGATGCTTGCTCCGCCGAGCAGCGCATGCGTCGCCGCAATCCAGGTCGCAAGCCCGCCGCCAAGCGTGCAGACCGGCCAGTCGCTGCCCCACACGACCCGGTCCCAGCCAAAGCATTGGATGGTGTGCTCGACATAGGAACGCAACGTTTCGACAGTCCAGGATCCAGCGTCGGCATAGGCGACCACACCGGAAATTTTGCCGACGCCGTTCGGGCGCCGCGCGATCTCCGCCATATGCTCGCGCCAGGGATGCTCACTGCTGCCCTTGATGTCGGGCACGCCGCAATGGTCGAGCACGAACTGCACGTCCGGCGCGAGATCGGCAAGCGCAATCGCCTTGCGGATCTGATGCGGCAGGACGACGAGGTCGAAGGTCAGTTTGGTGCCGGCAAGCCGCTTGATGTTTTCGCGAAACACCGCGCCTTCCGAAAGCTCGTCCGGCACGACGTGGAGCACACGGCGAAAACCCTTGACGAAAGGATCGGCGCGCTGGCGCTCGAGATAGGCGGCAAAGCCCGGCTCTTCGGGACGGCAGGAGGCGATCGCCCCGCGCAACAAACTGTCCTTCTGTTGCGACAGCGCCTTTACGCAACTGGTCTCAGCCTCAATGTCGGCCGGATCGACATCGACTTCCATATGCAACGCGCCCTCTATGCCGGCGCGGCGAGCCTGGACTGCATATTCGTCGTAGGAGAAATCGCGGTTCAGCGCCGGCACGCCGGAGAGCCAGGGATAGCGCAGCGCCGACTGGTCGATCAGGTGTAGATGGGTATCGAAGATCATGACGGCGCGCTCATCTCACGCAGGAATTGTTCATTCAGATAAGAATGACTTCGCCTGCGTGGCCGATGCTCCAGCCAGCTGCGACAGCTTTTCGGTCGCTGCCAGCAACAGTTCTATGGTCCTCGTAATGTCGGGCGCCTTGGGTGCGTTGATCAGAGTTATGTAGGGGATCGACAGCGCGGCGATCGCCCTACCGTCCGAGCCAAGCACGGGTGCCGACAGGTTGAATACACCGGCGGTCTGCATCGATGCCATCATTTCATAGCCGCGTTGCCGGATCTGGTCGAGACGAGCGAAGAAGTCCGGCGATTGAGGCGGCTTGTGGGTGCTGCGCAGATGTTCGGAGATCATCATCCGCCGCTCTTCCGACGAGCGGAACGCCAGCAGCACATGTCCGGAGCCGGTGTCGAACAGGCTGACATGCGCGCCGACGCGTATCGAGATGCCCCAATAGTCCGGCGCCTCCTGCTGGGCGATCACCACCGCAGAACCGCGGTCGAAGACGACAAGCTGGCTTGACTGCTGCGAGGCCTCGGCAAGCTCACGCATCAGCGGCGTCGCATAGGAAACCAGCCGCCGCACCGGCGCGTGCAGTTGCGCCAGGCCAAACAGCTTGAGCGTCAGCGAGTAACGGTCGCCATCCAGCCGCGTGACGTAGCCGCGCCGCACCAGCCGGTCCAGCATGCGGTAGAACTCGTTGGGGCTGCGGTCGAGCTTTTTGGCGATTTCCGCCTGGGTCAGGCCGCCATCGACGCCGGCCAGAAGCTCAAGGATGTCGAGACCCTTGTCGAGCGCCGGCGCGCGATAGCGGTCATCGTCCTCGTCCTCCGCCATAGTCACTCCCCGTGGTCAGCATCCGAAGGACCATCGGCTTGGTGATTGTGTAAATTATTTGTTTGTATGTAAATAGTGGGCAGATCACCGCCGGTGCAACGCAACGCATCGCGGCATTCATAACGACGATAGTGAAACAGGAGCCGGATATGCAGCGGATGGCAATGGTGCTCGGCCTCAAGCCGGAAAAGGTCACCGAATATGTGCGGCTTCACGCAGCCGTCTGGCCTGAAGTGCTGGCGATGATTTCCGCCTGCAACATCAGGAACTATTCGATCTATCTCAAGGAGCCGGAGCACCTCTTGTTCAGCACTTTCGAGTACCACGGCACCGACTATGCCGCCGACATGGCGAAGATGGCCGCCGATCCCAAGACGCAGGAATGGTGGGCGCTGTGCATGCCTTGCCAGGAGCCGCTGCCGACCCGCAAGGAGGGCGAATGGTGGGCATCGATGGATGAAGTCTTCCATCATGACTGATGGCGTTTTCGACCCAGCCTCGCTCTCCCAGTCCTGGGCGAAGCCATCGAAGCCGCGGCCGATCGTGATTTTCGGCGCCGGCTCGATCGTCGGCGACGCGCATTTCCCGGCCTATGGGAAAGCCGGCTTTCCGGTCGCCGGGCTTTTCGATCCAGACCACGCCAAGGCGGAAAAACTCGCGGCCAACTGGGGCGTCACCGCTTACCGGTCGATCGAGGAGGCTACTTCAATCGACGGCGTCATCTTCGACCTGGCGACGCCGCCGGCTCATCATGCCGGCGTGCTCAGGGCGTTGCCCGACGGCGCCGTAGCGCTGATCCAGAAGCCGATGGGCAGCGACCTCAGCGAGGCGAGCGAGATCCTCGAAACCTGCCGCGCCAAAAACCTGAAAGCGGCTGTGAATTTCCAGCTTCGCTTCGCACCGATGATGCTGGCTCTCAGGGATGCGATCGCCAGGGGCTGGCTGGGCGACGTCGTCGACTTCGACGCCTGGCTGGCGCTGGCGACACCCTGGCAGCTGTGGGAATTCCTGCTGAAGGCGCCGCGCGTCGAGATCGCCATGCACTCGATCCATTATCTCGACCTGATCCGGCAATTGCTCGGCGATCCCAGGGGGATTCACGCCAAGACGCTCGGTCATCCCGACCATGAGGTCGCGCAAACCCGCACCAGCGCGATCCTCGACTATGGCGACACAGTGCGCTGTGCGCTGTCGATCAATCATGATCATAAATTTGGCCGAAAACACCAGGCCTGCGAGTTCCGCATCTGCGGAACCGAGGGCGCCGCCTGTCTCAAGCTCGGGCTCAACCTCGACTATCCGCGCGGCGAGCCCGATATCCTTGAAATCTATCCGAAGGGCGGCTCAGACTGGGTCACGGTGCCGCTCGTCGGCGAATGGTTTCCGGACGCCTTTGTCGGCCGCATGGCCAATGTCCAACGCCACGCATCAGGCGAAGACGCCGAGCTTGTCAGTTCCGTCGAGGACGCCTGGAGCACAATGGCGCTGGTCGAAGCTGCCTACCAATCGAGCGCGGCGCCGGCAACACCGATCGCGGCGAGGCCCTGACATGGAGCAGACTGTCTATTTCGAGGATTACCAGATCGGCTCGTCGCGTATGACCATCGGGCGCACCATCACCGAGACCGACTTCGTCGTGCATGCCGGCCATACCGGCGATTTCTTCCCTCACCACATGGACGCCGAGTTCATGAAGACGACGCCGTTCGGCCAGCGCATCGCCCATGGCACGCTGGTCTTCTCGGTCGGCGTCGGACTGACGGCAAGCGTCATCAACCCTGTCGCGTTCTCCTATGGCTATGACAGGTTGCGCTTCATCAAGCCGGTGTTCATCGGCGATACGATCAAGACCCGCACCACCATCTCGGCCAAGCAAGACGACCCAAAGCGGCCGGAGTCGGGTCGCGTCATCGAGCGCTGCGAGGTGATCAACCAGCATGGCGATGTGGTCCTGGTTGCCGACCACATCTACATCGTCGAGCGCCGCGACAAGCCCAACAGCGCTTAAGGGCTCCAGCGATCCGGTCCGCCGCATTGATGACCGCTCCCGGCGGACGGTTCGTCAAAGCGGAAAGCGCGCCCGCGAGGGCCGCTTCGGTTACTTGCTCGTCGGGTCGACCGGGGTTTTGGAGCCTCGCCTGGGTCGGCGGATGGCTCTCACCTTGCGGCTGTTTCCACCGCCGCAGAAGAACTGATCGCCACCATCGGACTCGAGCCCCGACACGCCTGTTCCAGGCGGCATATCAAGCTTCTCCAGGACCTTTCCGGTTTCAGGATCTATCCGCCTGACGTCGCTCTCGTCACCTTCCCAGGTGCCGTGCCAGAGTTCGCCGTCGATCCAGGTGACCCCTGTGACGATACGGTTGGAATCGATTGTGCGAAGAACTGCCCCTGTCTGGGGGTCGATCTGATGGATTTTGCGACCGCGATTCTGCCCCACCCAAAGTGAGCCTTCGGCCCAGGCGAGTCCGGAGTCGCCGCCGCCACCTGGCGCCGGAATCGTGGCGAGTACGCGGCCAGTGTTGGGATCGATCTTCTGAATGCGATCTTCGGCGATCTGGAACAGGTGCTGGCCGTCGAAGGCCGTTCCTGCGTGCGCGGCGACATCGATCGCGCGCACCACCTTGCCGCTCGCAGGATCCAGGGCGTTCAGTCTGTCTCCTGACGCAAACCAGACGTGCTGACCGTCGAACGTAACCCCAGCCACCTGGTCGACACCCGGAAAGGGTCCATATTCGCGGAGGACTTCGGCTGCAGATCGTTTCATGCTTCTCCTCCAGGCTCAGATCTGTTGACTTGTCCACGACACTAGTAACCCGACAGTGAGCCGGGGAGTAACAAGATTGTCGGGAATCCCGGCACCGGCGGGGTCATCCAGCGGCGCGCTCGCCCGCGGCCGAACGACTGCACCTTGCCTGCTGCCGCAAGCTGCTCGAGCGAGCGCTGCACGGTGCGCGAGCTGGCTCCGAGCGCAATTGCGAGCGCCGAGCTCGACCACGACTCGCCGTCGACGAGGAAGGCGAGCACCGCTGCATGCGGCTCGTCGGCGGGCGGCGCCAGCACCACGACATCGCGTGGGCGGCGCGGCTTAAGCGCAAAGCCTCGCTTGGTCGCGCTCACATCCGCCAGTGACCGCAACTCCACCCGAAGCCGACCGACTTCGACCCGCAACCGGGCGCGATGCGATTCATCGGCGTGCTTGCCGCCGAAGGCGCGTGCGACGAGCGTGCTCCGCGGCACGTCTGCGGGCCAGGCTTCGCCCAGCGTGCGCGCAAGCGCGAACAGGACCGGGCGCGTCGCGAGCGAGACGATCATGCCGGCGTCCCGCATGACATTGCGGCAGGCGTCGACGACGAGCGCCCCCGACGCCAGCAGCGCTTCGACCTCCTCGAGCAGGAGCGGGCGCTCCACACCGCGCGCGATCAGCCGCGCCGCGGGCGTGTTCATCACCAGGGATGCGCCTTCAACCTCGGCCGTCAGCGCTGGAATGTCCGCCTGGCCCGCCGCGTGCGCGGCCCGCCCGAGCGCAGCGCGCGCCGCCTTGGTGCGGAGGCGGCGTATCGCGATCCCCGCAATCACCAGCTCGTGGGCGGCCCTCGACGCGGGTGGGAGCGTTGTCGGGTCGAAGCCAGCCAGCCTGCCCTCCGCCTCATCGAGGCGTCCGATCAGGAGCAGGCGCCGCGCTTCGAGATTGCGCGCATGCGCGGCATTGACGTGGTCGCCGTGTTTTTCAAGCGTCGACCGCGCGGCGTCGAGTGCCTTCGCCGGCCAGCCGAGGTCGCGCGAAACGAGCGCGATCTCGGCTTCGGCGACGACGCACCTCGCGCGTGCCACCGCCTCTCTCGGACCGAAGGCGCGCGCAGCACTTTTGAGAAGAGCCTTTGCTCGGACGAGATCGCCGAGCTGCGCCATCGCGATGCCGCGCAGCGCAAGCGCAGGCGCATCCTCACGCAGGGCGACCCGCTTCAAAGCGCCAAGAGGATCACCCGTCGCAAGGGCGCGCGCCGCAGCGGTGATCAGCGAGTCCATCGGAATCCCGTCACACTTGTCACTCTCACCTTTCGATGTCCGGTCCTAATCTATCTCAGCACCAACAACCAGCGTGCCGTGTCGAAAAGGTATGACGTCTCGATGACACTCCACCCCGACCAGAAAATGCCGCCCGAAGGCAGCGGATCTGCCGATTTCCCAAGCGACGAAGTCGCCGCCCGTGGCGCGGCCGACTGGCTATCGCTGGCGGCCGCGCCCACCTTCGCAATCATGGCGCTGCTGACGGCCGTTACCGGTGATGCCGACATGATCTGCGCGGCGCAAGATGCGTCGCCGCTGAACGAAATGGCGATGATGTACCTGCTGATGAGCGCCTTCCATTTTGCACCCTGGCTGAAGCTGGTCGCCGGCCGACGAAGCGGTGCCCACCGGTCGTGACCCGGGCGTGCGCCAGGTCAAACGTGAATTACAGAGTTCCGCCGGATAGGTTGACCTCGCCTGCATGACGCATCATGCGGCGAAAGCTCATCGAGATATGGGCTCGCCTGATGTGCCCGATCGACTCCCAGTCGCCGATCTCGGCGGCGGCAAGCACCTCTTCCATTTCGCGGCGGAACGCAGTGAACTCCTCGACCAGGCCCAACTGCGGCATCATCTTCAGGACGACGCGCGCGACCTGAAAATACAGGCGCTCGCTGATCTCGCGCAGCGGCTGGTTGCCGGTCATCGCGGTGAGCTCGTAGAAAAAATCCATGTTGAGGCGCAGGAAAGCGCGCTGGTCGGGATTGAGCACATCGGAATCGCAGCGCGCGATGAGTGCCCTTATCCGGTCGAGGTCGTCCGCCGTGCGCGGGATCGGCGAAAGCTTGCCGACGAGGAGCGCCAGCTCCAGGCGCAAGTGATAGACCTGCTGCAATTCCTCGATGTCGACGTCGGTGACGATCGTGCCGACGCCATGGACGGATTGAACCAGACCCTCGGATTCGAGGCGCGCCAGGACACGGCGAACCGGCGTGCGGCTGATCTGGAATTCCTGGGCAAGCTCTTCCTCGGAGAGATGGCTGCCGGGCGCATAGTCGAGCAGGCAGATGCGGTCGCGCAATATCCGGTAGATACGCTCGAACCGCTCCCGCGCCGAGAGCGGGCGCGGCGGTGCGGCGGTCGCGGCCAGGGGCGCGGCATCCGTCTCAAGCGTCATCCAGCCTCCAGGACAGCGTGCAGGAACTGCCGCGTCCGCTCGTTCTTGGGGGCGCCGAACAACTCGCCTGGCGGCCCCTGCTCGCAGATCTTGCCGGCATGGAAAAAGCAGACGCGATCGGAGAATTCCTTGGCAAATCCCATCTGGTGGGTGACCATCAACATGGTGAGGTCATGTTCCCTGCCGAGTTTTCGGATGACTTCAAGCACTTCGCCGACGAGTTCGGGATCGAGTGCCGAGGTCACCTCGTCGAACAGCATGATCTTGGGCCGCATGGCGCAAGCGCGGGCGATGGCGACACGCTGCTGCTGGCCGCCGGAAAGCTGCGAGGGATAGTGGTCCTTCTTCTCCGACAGGCCGACCATGTCGAGCAGCTCGGCCGCACGCGCCTCGGCATCGGCCCGCTTCATGCCGAGCACGGTTATCGGGGCCTCGATGCAGTTCTGCATCGCCGTCATGTGCGGGAACAGGTTGAACGACTGGAACACCATGCCGATCTTGGCGCGGATCTTGCGGATGTGCGCGAGATCGGCGGGAACAAGCTTGCCGTTCCTCTCCATGTGGGTGAGCGGCTCGCCTTCGACCCAGATGACGCCGTCATTGATCGTCTCCAGCGTCATCAGCATGCGCAGCACCGTGGTCTTGCCGGAGCCGGACGGCCCGATGATGGAGACCTTCTCGCCGCGTGCTATGTCCAGATTGAGCCCGTCGAGAACGGTCAGCGCGCCGTAGCGTTTCGAAACATTGTCGAAGCGGACCATCGGTTGTTCCGTCATCGCATGGTCCTCCGGTTGAGCAAGCCTTCGAGGGAGCGAATGAGCGCAGCAGAAACCAGGCTCATGGCAAGGAAGAAAAGGCCGACCAGCGTCATCGGCTCAGTGTAGCGGAAGGTTTCGGAGCCGATGATCTTGGCGGTCTGCATCAGCTCCAGCACGGCGATTGCGGAAAGCAATGGCGTCTCCTTGAACAAGGCAACCAGATAGTTGCCGAGCGCCGGAACGATCGGCGGGATCGCCTGCGGAATGATGATGTCGCGGAACGTCGTCCAGGCTGACAGATTGAGTGCGACCGAGGCTTCCCACTGGCCGCGATGGATGTTGTCGAAACCGGCGCGATAGACCTCCGAACAATAGGCAGCGTAGTGGATACCGATGGCAAGCACCCCGGCGGTGAAGGCGTCGAGCACGACACCGAATTTCGGAAAGACGAAATAGAGAAAGAATATCTGGATCAGCAAGGGGGTCGACCGGATCAGTTCGACCAGCACCGAAATCGTCCAGCCGGTCCACGGCACGGCGATGCGGACCACCGCCAGCACCAGGCCAAGCGAGGCGGCAAGCGCAAACCCGATCAGCGTCGCCTCGATGGAAACGATGGCAGCGCTGGCGAGCACCGGCAGGATTTCAAAAGCAAATGCCCAGTCCCAGATCATGCTGCCTTCCCCCGCGCCAATCCGAGCGAAGCCCGCCTTTCGAGAAGCCGCATGCCGATGGTCACGACCAGCGACATTGCCAGGTACATCAGCAGGACGAGGGTGAAGATCGGAATGGTCTTGAACGTGTTCTGGTTCATTTGCTGCGCCTTGAAGGCGAGGTCCGAGAGCGTGATCAGCGAGACCAGCGCTGTCGATTTCAAAAGCTCGATGAACAGATTGCCCCAAGGCGGGATCATGGCGACGAAAGCCTGCGGCAGGATGATCCGGCGCAGCATCTGGGGGCGGCTCATGTTCAATGCGGTAGACGCCTCCCACTGTCCGCGGGCGACGGACTGGATCGCGCCGCGCACGACTTCCGATCCGTAAGCACCAACGTTCAGGCCGAGCGCCAGGACAGCAACCAGAAATGCGTTGAGCGTGACACCGAATTGCGGCAGCACGAAAAAAAGCCAAAACAATTGCACCAGCGCCGAGGTGCCGCGGAAGATCTCGACATAGACCGTGGCCAGCCATTTGAGCGGCGCCGGGCCATACATTCTTGCCAGCGCCGCCAGCACGCCCATGACGATTGCCAGCAGGCTGGCGAGGATAGCGATCTCGATCGTCAGGACCGCGCCTTGCAGCAGCCCCGGCATAAACACTTTGTAAGATTCCTGCGTTGCCAAGGCACCGATCACGACAAGCGCGACGACCAGCATGGCAACGAGCGTACGGATTCCCATGCGGATTCCCCCAGGAAAAAGGGGCGGCGCTTTCGCGCCGCCAGCAGTTGGGAACCTATTTGCCCGCGCAAAGCTCCGCGGTGGTCTTGTTGGGCAGGTAGTCCTTGCCGAAGCCGAGCGGCTCGACCAGCGCAATGTGCTCCGGCGAACCGAGGAACGTCTTCAGCTCGGCGTTGAACGCCTCCTGCAGGTCGGTATCTTCCTTGCGGAAGCCGAAGCCGCCATGGCCTTTCACCGACTTGCCGGCAACCTCGCCGAACGGCTTGGTCGATTCGACGCCGTCGGCCTTCTTGGCCATGTCGGCGATCGAAAGAGCGGTTAGCGCGGCAGCGTCGGCACGGCCCGACTGGACGGCGGCGACCAGACTGGACTGGTCGGGCAAGGCAACGATCTGCCCGGCGGCGACACCAGCGTCCTTGGCATAGCCGCCCTCGACGGCGCCGGCCATCACGGCGAGCTTGAGATCCGGGTTTTCCTTGATGCTGGAAAAGTCCTTCACGCCCTTCGGATTGCCTTTTGCCACCAGCATGGCCTGACCGATGCCGTAGGACGGCTCGGAGAAATTGATCTCGGCGCAGCGCTTCGGATTGATGAACATGCCGGCGGCGATGATATCGAAGCGGCCGGCCTTGAGACCTGGGATAAGCGAGCCGAACTCGGTCAGCACGCCGTCAACCTGCGCGATACCCATCTTGGCGAGTACCGCCTTGGCAACTTCCGGCGCTTCGCCGGTCAGCTTGCCGTCAGGCGTGGCGTAACCGAACGGCGCCTCGTTGGCAAAGCCGACGCGGATATAGCCGTCCTTCTTGGCCTGTTCGAGGGTGGTTTCCGCATAAGCGGGCAGCGCCGTGAATGATGTCGCGGCAAGCGCGAGGCAGGCGGCGGCTTTCACGACCATCCGGCGCGATATCGATGATTTGAACATGCTTTTCTCCCATTGAACAACTGACTGATATTCCCGGGCGCGGCCTTCTTCGAGGTCGACACCTGCCTGTCAAGACGTATACAACTGCCCTAGACATTGTGCAAGCTAAGATATAAAAGCTCCAGAAATCTGGTAATAATTCGTGATCAGACCACACATTATTGCCAGTTGTGCACAATTTAAGAAAAAACCAGCGTACTGGCAGGTGGGATTTCGGTGGCGAGCGCGAGCGGTTTCGGGACTTTCACGCAAGCGGAGTATGCGCAGCGCCTGGCCGGCGTGAAGTCACGCATGGAGAAGGCCGGCTTCGACCTCATCATCTGTCAGGACCCAGCTAATATGTGCTGGCTGACCGGCTATGACGGATGGTCGTTCTATGTTCCGCAATGCGTGCTCGTCCATCTCAGGGAAGACCGGCCGATCTGGTTCGGCAGGGCGCAGGACGCCAGGAGCGCACGCCTGACCACCGGCCTGCCGGAGAAGAACATCGTGCCGTTCTCGGAACGGCTGGTGCAGCAGCCCGTCGAACACCCCTATGACGAACTCGCCCAGCTGATCCGGTCGCGTGGCTGGGGAAACGCCCGCATCGGCGTCGAGATGGACGCGCATTATTACACCGCGCGCTGCCATGCCCATCTCGTCAGCGGGCTGCCTGACGCGCACTTCGCCAACAACCACGATCTCGTCAACTGGGCGCGGCTGGTCAAATCCGAAGCCGAGCTGGCGCTGATCCGCGAGGCCGGTGCGATCTGCACGCACGCCATGAAACACGGCATCGAAAAAATGCGGCCCGGCGTGCCGCAGAACCATGTCATTGCGGAAATCTATCAGGCACAGATCATGGGCGTGCCCGGAGCGGGCGGCGACTATGCCGCGATCTGTCCGCTGATGCCCGTCGGCGAGGGCACCAGCACGCCGCATCTGACCTGGTCCGACGCGCCGCTGCCGGACAGCGGCCTCGCCATACTGGAGATCGCCGGGGTGCGGCGGCGCTATCATGCGGCGCTGACGCGGACCGTACATTTCGGCAAGCCGCCGCAAGCCCTCGTCGACATGGCCAAGGCGATCGTCGAGGGCGTCGACGCCGGCCTCGAGAAGGCGCGCCCCGGCTGCACCGCCGAAGAGGTGGAAGCCGCCTGGCAGGCAGTGTTGAGGAAGAACGGGCTGAAGAAGGAGAGCCGCGTCGGCTATCCGGTCGGGCTCGCCTACCCGCCCGATTGGGGCGAACGCACCGCAAGTCTTCGTCCCGGCGACATCACCGAGATGCAGTCCGGGATGTGCTTCCATTTCATGGCCGGCGTTTGGCTCGACGATTTCGGCATCGCCATCTCGGAATCCTTCGTCGTCACAGATCGCGGCGGCGAACGCCTCTGCGACGTGGCGCGCGAACTCATCGTCATCGACTGAGCATGGGACTGGAAGCCGGTCACTGACGAAAGATCATGCCGGCAACGAAACCGGTAACCAGCACGAGGACGCCTGATGGACCGTAATCCGTTTTCCGAAGCCGAAATCGCCGGCCGCCTTGTCAGGGTCCGCACGGCGCTGGCCGAGCGCGAGCTCGACGCGGCGGTCTTTGCTTCGCCGGAGAACGTCTTCTACCTCACCGGGCTCGATCACTGGGGATATTTCGCCCCACACCTGCTGATCGTGCCGCTCGAAGGGAAACCTGTCCTGGTCACCCGCTCGATGGAAAAGGTGACGATCGAGAAACAGGTGACGGCAGCGGAATTCCGCGGCCATTCCGACAGCGAAACGGCGGCCGACCTTGCCGCGCGGGTGCTTGCGGAGCTCAGCCTGTCCGGCAAGCGGATCGGCCTCGAATACTGGACGGCCGGCCTCAGCCATGGGCTTGCCGTCGCCCTGCAGACGCAGGCCGGTGCCAGATGGAGCGATGTTTCCGGGCTGGTCGACAAGATGCGGCGGGTGAAGAGCGCCGAGGAACAGGCGCTGATGGGTCAGGCGGCACAAGTGACCGACGCCGCCGCCGGCGCCGCGATCGCAGCGATCTCGGACGGCGCCTCCGAACAGGAGGTCGCGGCCCAATGCGTGTCAGCAATGATCCGCGCCGGCGGTCATGCTCCGGGCTTCGGCCCGTTCATCCGCCCAGCCGCCCGCCTGGGCGAGGAGCACACGACCTGGGGCGACGGGATCTACCGCAAGGGCGAGCCGGTGTTCGTCGAACTGTCCGGCTGCATCTCGCGCTATCACGCGCCGCTCGGCCGGCTCGTTCGCATCGGCCATATCAGCGACGAAGACGCCGCGATGGCGGAGGTGACCGCCAGGGCGTTCGATGCCGTCGTCGAGGCACTCAGGCCCGGCGCCAGGGCGCGCGACGTCTACGCCGCCTGGCAGACCGTCGCCGACGAGGCCGGTCTTTCCCACTATCGCCGCCATCACTGCGGCTATCTGGTCGGCGCCGGCCAGCCGCCATCATGGACCGGCGGCAATTCGGTGACCGGCTTGAGGCACGATTCCGATCTCGAAATCGAGACCGGGATGAGCTTCCACATCCTGTCGTGGCTGATGGGCACCGGTCGCGGCGATGACTTCGTTTCCAACACTGTGCTTCTGACCGATGCGGGCGCCGAAGTGCTTACCCGCACGCCGGCCGGCCCGATCGTTCGATAGGCCGCAGGCATGGCGCGCTACTCGGCATTTTCGATTTTCCGCAACGCGCTGTCTGGCCAGAAGAATTGGCAGCGCGCCTGGCGGGCAGCGGAGCCAAAACCGTCCTACGACGTGATCGTCATTGGCGGCGGTGGACACGGCCTCGCTACCGCCTTCTACCTCGCCGAGAACCACGGCATCCGCAACGTAGCGGTGCTCGAAAAGGGCTATGTCGGCGGCGGCAATGTCGGCCGCAACACCACCGTCATCCGCTCCAACTACCTGCTCGACGGCGACACCCAGTTCTACGAATTCTCGATGAAACTCTGGGAGAACATGTCGCGGGCGCTGAACTTCAATGTCATGTTCTCGCAGCGCGGCCAGCTCGTCACCGCGCATTCCGCCGACCAGCTCGACGGCTTCAGCCACCGCGCCAACATCATGCGGCTGAACGGCATCGATGCCGACATCCTCGACCGCGACGAGGTGCGCCGTCTCGTGCCCTATCTCGATTTTTCCGATACGGCCCGCTTTCCGATCCATGGCGCTATCTTCCAGGGCCGGGCGGGCACGGCCCGCCACGACGCCGTCGCCTGGGGCTATGCGCGCGCCGCCGACGGCCATGGCGTCGACATTATCCAGAACTGCGAGGTGACAGGCTTCCTCCGCGACTGCGACAGGATCGTCGGCGTCGAAACGACGAAAGGCGGGATCGGCGCCGGGAAGGTCGGCCTCGCTGTTGCCGGTCATACATCCGTGCTCGGCGGCAAGGCCGGGCTGGAACTGCCGATCGAAAGCCACGTCCTGCAGGCCTTCGTCACCGAGCCGCTGAAGCCGTTGGTAGACCATGTCGTCGCCTATGGCGCCGATCATTTCTACGTCAGCCAGTCGGACAAGGGCGGGCTGGTCTTCGGCGGCAATCTCGACGGCTACAATTCCTACGCCCAGCGCGGCAATCTGGGCGTCGTGCGCGAAGTAGCGGAGGCGGCGATCGCTCTGATGCCGTGCATTTCGCGCATCCGACTGCTGCGCCATTGGGGCGGCGTCATGGACATGACGCCCGATGCCAGCCCGATCATCTGCCCGACACCGATCGAGGGCCTCTATCTCAACGGCGGCTGGTGCTATGGCGGCTTCAAGGCGACGCCGGCTTCCGGCTGGTGCTTCGCCCACACGATCGCCACCGGCAAGCCGCATCCGTTGATCGCAGCCTACGGGCTCGATCGTTTCCGCACCGGCTACACGCTCGACGAGGCCGGCGCCGGCCCCTCAGCCTGGCTGCAATAGGAGGCGCAAGACAATGCTGCGCATCGAATGCCCCTGCTGCGGTCCGCGCGACCATGACGAGTTCCGCTACAGCGGCGACGCTTCCGTCACGCGTCCGGCGCACGACGATCCCGATCCTGAGGCCTGGTACCGTTACGTCTATGTCAGGACAAATCCGGCGGGCCCGCACCGCGAGTTCTGGCAGCACGTGACCGGCTGCCGCCAATGGCTGGTGGTCGAACGCGACACGCGCAACCACGCCATTGCATCGGTCGAGCTGGCCAGGAAATTGTCGGCCAGGAAATCACCCGCCAGGAAATCGCCGGCATGAGTTCGAACCACAAGCGGTTGTCGATGGGTGGCCGTATCGACCGCGAGCAGCCGGTCGAGTTTACCTTCGACGGCCGCGAACTGGCTGGATATCGCGGCGACACGCTTGCCTCCGCGCTGCTCGCCAACGGCGTCACCCTGGTCGGGCGCAGCTTCAAGTATCATCGTCCGCGCGGCATTTTTTCCGCCGGACCCGAGGAACCGAATGCGCTGGTCACGCTCGCAACCGCAGGCAGGCGCCAGCCGAACCTGCCGGCGACGACACTGGAGCTCGAAGACGGCCTAATCGCGGAAAGCCAGAACCGCTGGCCATCGCTTGCCTTTGACGTGCAAAGCGTCAACGGCCTGCTGGCGCCGTTCCTTTCGGCCGGCTTCTACTACAAGACCTTCATGGGTCCGACGCGCCGCGCCTGGATGTTCTACGAGCACTTTATCCGCAAGGCGGCCGGGCTCGGTAGAGCCGGCACCGACCCTGATCCCGGCCGCTACGATATCAGTCATGCCTTTGCCGATGTCGCAATCGTCGGCGGCGGCCCAGCGGGATTGTCGGCGGCGCGCGCTGCCGCAGCGGCCGGCGTGCGGGTGGCGCTGATCGAACAGGATTTCCTGCTCGGCGGCCAGCTTCTGGCGGAGCCGTCCGACAGCGCAGCGGACGCATGGTTGAGACAGGCCGAGGCCAAGCTGGAGAGCTCCGAACCCGTCACTCTGATGAAGCGGACAACCGCTTTCGGCATCTATGACGGCAATGTCATCGGACTGATCGGGCAACGCGACCCAAGCAATCCGCAGCTGGCCGGCGAAGTGCTGCAGACATTGACCATGCTTCGCGCCCGCTCGATCGTTTTCGCCACCGGCGCCATCGAGCGACCAATGGTATTCTCGAACAACGACCGACCCGGCGTGATGCTTGCGTCGGCCGCCCGGACCTACCTCAACCGTTTCGCCGTCCTGCCCGGCAAGAAAATAGTCGTCGCCACCAGCAATGACGGCGCTTGGCGCACCGCCTTCGACTATGCCGCAGGCGGCGCAGAGGTGACGGTTGCCGATCTGCGTGCAGCGCCGCCCGCCGCACTTGCCGCAGAAGCCGCACGGCTCGGCGTGGTGGTGCGGGCCGCAACGCGCATCGTCGACCTTAACGGCGGCCATGCCGTCAGGCGTGCAACGCTCAACGGACCGGACGGCCAGTCCGAGGCCGCCTGCGACCTGGTCTGCGTGTCCGGCGGCTGGTCGCCGACCGTGCATCTCACCTCGCACCTTGGCGTCAAACCTCAATATCGAGACGACATTGGCGGCTTCGTGCCGGGCGCGTTTCCGGCAGACCGGTTCGGCGCCGGCTCGATGATGGGAACTTATTCGACCGCCAGTGCCATCGAGGACGGTCATCGCGCCGGCACCGCGGCGGCATCGTTCTGCGGCAAGTCGGCGCCGGTGCCCGCTCCGTCAAAACTCGATCTTGGCGAGACCGCCACGGCCCCGTTTCGCGAAATCCCTTCTCTCGGCCGTGGAAAGGCCTTCGTCGATTTCCAGATGGACGTGACGACCGGAGATATCGAACTCGCCTATCGCGAGGGCTACGAATCGGTCGAGCACCTGAAGCGCTACACCACGCTTGGCATGGGCACCGACCAGGGCAAGACCAGCAATTTTTCGGCGCTTGCCGCGATGGCGGCCCTGCGCAACACAACCATCCCCGAGACCGGCGCCACGACCTTTCGACCGCCCTATACGCCGGTCGCCATCGGTGCGCTTGCCGGGCGCGCCATTGGCCATCATTTCAAGCCGATCCGCCGCACGCCGATGCACGACTGGCACATGGCGAACGGCGCCGAGATGCTGGAGGTCGGGCTCTGGATGCGGCCCTATTTCTACAGGCAATCCGGGCTCGACGTGAACGAAGCGTATGTCGCCGAAATGCGGAGTGTGCGCCAGGCCGCTGGCCTGATGGACATCTCCACTCTCGGCAAGATCGACGTCCAGGGCCCGGATGCCGCGATTTTCCTCGATCGCATCTACGCCAACGGCTTTGCCAAACTGCCGGTTGGCCGTGCGCGCTACGGCGTCATGCTGCGCGACGACGGCATCGTCTTCGACGACGGCACCACGACGCGGCTGGCCGAGAACCGGTTCTTCATGACCACCTCGACCGCCAAGGCCGCCGACGTGCTGTCGCGTCTTGAATTCCTGCTCGATACGGCCTGGCCGGATTTGCGCGTCGCCGTGACCTCGGTGAGCGATGAATGGGCGGCGATGTCGGTTGCCGGACCGAAAAGCCGCGCAATTCTGAGTGCGGCGTTTCCCGCTCTCGATGTTTCCGATGCGGCACTTGCGCATATGGGATTGCTAGAAAGCGAATGGCAGGGCCGTGCGCTCCGCATCCTGCGCCTCAGTTATTCCGGCGAGCGCGCCTACGAAATCTATGCCGGCGCAACTGCCGGTGAACAGCTTTGGAGCCGCCTGCTCGAAGCAGGCAGGCCGCTCGACCTGAAACCTTACGGCGTCGAGGCGCTCGGCGCGCTGCGCGTCGAAAAGGGCCATGTCGCCGGACCTGAAATCGATGGGCGCACGACGCTCGACGATCTTGGCCTCGGCCGCATGGCGGGCAAGCGTACCGGCTTCGTCGGCGACGTGCTGCGACGGCGCCCCGCCTTCCAGGCGCCCGATCGCCAGCGCCTGGTTGGACTGGAATGCATCGAGGAGGGGAAACGCCTCCGCGGTGGCGCCATACTGTTCCTGCCGGGCGAGAAGCCCTACGGCCACGGGCGCGGCCGCGTGACCTCCGTCACCTTCAGCCCTGAACGCGGCCACTATGTCGGGCTGGCCTTGCTTGCCGGCGATGTCGCCAGCGAAGGAAGCGAGGTCGTGGCAGTCTATCCGATGAAAGCCGAAACGGTCCGTGCCCGCATCGTCTCGCCGGTATTCCTCGATCCGCAGGGGGAGCGACTGCATGGCTAGCCCGGATTTCAGCCTGTCCGTGGTCGATTGCCCACTCATCCAGATCGAGGGCTGGGACGGCACGCTGGCGCAATTCGAATCGAACCTTTCGGCATCACTCGGCACGAAACTTCCCGCCTCGGTCGGAGAGACGGTCCGTCACAAAGGTTTTCTCGTCATCCGCGTCGCGCCTCGCCGCTTGTGGCTGGCTCTCGACGACGGCGCGCAAGCATCTTCGCTTGCCGTCGACCCGGATCTCGGCTGTTCGGTTTCTCTCGGCGAGGGTCGCGTGCGTTTCAGAATGGCCGGAGCGGACATCGCAGGAGTGCTCTCCAGATGCATCGCCGTCGACTGGTGCGCGCCGGCGGCCGCCCCGGGCCGCGCCGTGCTGACATCCCTGCACCATGTGCCCGTGCTGTTCCTGCGCACCGGCGAGACCGCGTGCGAACTCATCGTGCCGCGAAGTTTTTCGCAAAGCCTCTCGGACTGGGTTGCCGGACTGGATTGCTGACGCCGCTGGTAGGGAAAGGACCAGGGCGCGAGCGCTCGTCTCAGGCGGCGCTCCACGGTCTTGCCCCTTGGATGATCTCTTGAGCACGTTCGGCAAAGCGACCGGCGAGCGGCGACTTGCTGGCGGCATCGGCCGACGCCGCGCTGCCTGCCCGCGCCCGGTCGGCGATGCCGACGAAGATCACAGCGAAACGGAACAGCGAAAACACCAGGTGGAAGCGTTCCAGGGGCGCAGTGGGCGCGGCATGCGCGAAATAATGGTCGAGGAATTCGCGCTGGCTGGGGATGCCGAGTGCAGCATGATCGAGCCCGAGGATGCCGCCATATTCGTCCGGGGTCGAATGCCAGGTCATCGAGCAAAAGCCGAGATCGGCGAGCGGATGGCCGATCGTCGACAGCTCCCAATCGAGAATGCCGATCACCTCAGGCTTGCCGGGATGGAACAGCAGATTTCCGAGGCGGAAGTCGCCATGGGCGATCGACACGCGCCCATCATCCGCGGGCATATGCTGCGGCAGCCAGTCGGCGACCGCTTCGAGTGCCGGAATTCTGTCGCTCGGGGATTCCCTGAGCTGCTTGGTCCAGCGGCCAATCTGGCGCTCGAAATAGTTGCCGGGCCGGCCGTAGTCGCCGAGACCGACCTCGTCGGGACGGACAGCATGCAATTTGGCCATCGCTTCGGCCATGCCGAAATAGATGCCGCGTCGCTCCGCCGGCGAAAGGCCGGGCAGCGAACAGTCATGGAAGACGCGACCATCCAGCCGCTCCATCAGATAGAAAGGCGTGCCGAGCGGCTCGACGCCGTCGTGATAGAGCACCGGCCGCGGCACCGGGACATCGGTCGGTGCGAGCGCTTCAAGCACGCGGAACTCGCGGTCGACGGCATGCGCCCCGCGCAGGATCGGCCCTGCCGGCTTCTTGCGCAGCACCATACGATGCGCACCATAGTCGACGAAATAGGTGGGGTTGGACTGTCCGCCGCCGATCCGCTGGAGCGTCATTTCGGTATCGCCGAAGCGGTTCGCGAGAAAGCCCTTCAATGCCGCAGGATCGAAATCCGCATTCAACGGCTGCGCCATCTTTCCTCCTGAGACGCCACCGCGCGTCCCCTACGCCTCGCCTTCGACAGTCCAGCGCCAAAAACCCCTCTCCTCCTCGTTGAGGAAACGGTTCAGCACCATCTTGTGGACCTCATCGGCACCGTCGACCAGCCGCGCCTGACGAGCATAGCGGTAGATCCATTCGAGCACCGTGTCCTTGGAATAGCCTCGCGCGCCATTGATCTGGATCGCCACATCGGCCGCGTCATGCAGCACATTGGCGACCTGGACCTTGGCCATCGACACTTCCTTGCGGGCAAGGCCGCCGCGATCCAGCTCCCACGCAGCCTTCATCACCAGGATTCGGCCGATCTCGATGCGCATGGCGAGGTCGCCGAGCTTCATCTGGACACTTTCGCGGTCAGCGAGGCGCTGGCCGAAACTATGGCGCTCGGCAGCGTATGCGTGCGCGATCTCGACGCAGCGCTTGGATAGTCCGAGCCAGCGCATGCAGTGGGTAAGTCGCGCCGGGCCGAGCCGCACCTGCGTCACCTTCATGCCCCTGCCCTCGCCGACCAGCATGTCTTCGACAGAGATTTCGAGCCCGTCGAACTCCAGCTCGCAATGCCCGCCATGCTCCTCCGGGCCCATGATCTCGATGCGGCGCATGATGCGCCAGCCCGGCTGGTCCTTGTGGAACATCAGGGCCGACAGACCATGGCGCGGATCGTCCGAAGTTCGCGCGATCAGGATGAAATGGCTGGCCGCCTCCGCGCCGGTGATGAACCATTTGCGGCCGGTCACGACATATTTGTCGCCGCGCCGCTCCGCACGCGTCAGGATCATCGAAGGGTCCGAGCCGCCGCCGGGGTGCGGTTCGGTCATGGCAAAGGCCGAGCGCACCTTGCCCTCGACGATCGGCTTCAGCCATTTTTCCTTTTGCGCTGGCGTGCCGAGCGCCTCCAGAACCATCATGTTCCCGTCATCGGGCGCTGCCGAATTGAACACCACGGGCCCGAAGATCGACCGGTTCATCTCCTCATAGCAAACCGCAATATCCATCTTGCCGAGACCGGCGCCGCCGCTTTCCAGCTTGAGCTGCAGGCACCACAGCCCCGCCATCCGCGCCTTGGCGCGAAGCGTCTCCAGCAGCGGCAAGGCGATATTTCCATGTGCGTCATAGGACGTCTTGTCGGCCTCGAGCGGCACGATCTCACGCTCGACGAAGTCGGCAATGCGGACGCGGTAATCTTCGGTGCGGGCGGGAATGTCGAAATTCATGGACAAACTCCCAGCGATGAAACGAGGTGGCCACCATCGATGGACGAGATCGCCGAAAAGCATCGGGTCCATATCTGAAATCGAGCGCGCGCTCGTTTTCCTTATTCGCCTCTATCCTCTTTTGCAGCTGCCGTCATCCGGCGAAGCGTGGTTCCGCCACGCCCTTGATGCCAAGGCCGGTTATCGCGAACAGGCTGCCGCGCAGGACGCCATCGCCGGGGAGGCGCGGTAACGACCACCACGACTTCGATCTTCATGGCCGTCCTCCTCTGTTGGCACCGTGCGGCGATAGGCGAGCCGCCTCAGAACGCGACCTTGTCGCCGCCCTTCAGTGACAGGATCTCGCGCGCCTCGTCGGGCGTCGCCACTTCCATGCCGAGACCCTCGATGATCTTGCGGGCAAGCACCACCTGCTCGGTGTTCGATTTGGCAAGCTTACCCTTGCCGGCCCACAGACTGTCTTCGAGCCCGACGCGGATGTTGCCGCCAAGGGCTGCCGACTGCGCGGCGATGCGCAACTGGCTGGCGCCGGCACCGAGCACCGACCAGCGGAACTGGTCGCCGAACAGCCGGTCGGCGGTGCGCTTCATATGGGCGACATCTTCGGGATGGGTGCCGATGCCGCCAAGCAGACCGAACACCGACTGCACGAAGAACGGCGGCTTGACCAGCCCGCGATCGGCGAAGTGCGAGAGATTGTAGAGATGGGCGATGTCGTAGCACTCGAACTCGAAGCGCGTGCCGTTGTCGTAGCAGGTCGCAAGGATGTATTCGATGTCCTTGAACGAGTTGCGGAAGACCAGGTCACGCGTCGCTTCCAGATGCGGCTTTTCCCAGTCGAACTTGAAAGTCTCGTATTTGTCGACGAGGTGATAGAGCCCGAAATTGATCGAGCCCATGTTGAGCGAGGCGACCTCTGGCTTGAACTCGGCGGCCGGGCGCACGCGTTCCTCGACCTTCATGTAGGGACTGCCGCCGGTGGTGATGTTGATGGCGGCATTGGTGGCCTGCTTGATGCGCGGCAGGAAGCGGGCGAAGGCCGCCGGCGTCTGGTCGGGCTTGCCGGTCTCGGGGTCGCGGGCATGCAGGTGCAGGATCGCCGCACCTGCCTCCGCCGCCGCGATCGCCTCGGACGCGATCTGGTCCGGCGTGATCGGCAGATAGGGCGACATGGTAGGTGTATGGATCGCCCCTGTCACCGCACAGGTGATGATAATTTTGCCCCTGGTCTGCGTAGCACCGGGCTTGCGGCTTGTTTCCGTCATCTTCCAAACTCCTGATCCGATTTTTTCTTGTGCGCGGCCAGCGCCATCAGCCGGCGGTCGCGCCAAACCTGCCGTTCGCCGAGTTCTTCCCGCGGCAGCCGCTTGCGGCGGTCGTCCTCCACCGTCTCGATGACTTCGCCGGCCCAGTCGACGCGGCGCAGCATCTGCGGAAAAATGTTGGCATAGATCGATTGATAGCGCTCGATATAGTCGCGTACACCGCCCGGCGCATTAAGGTCGATCGTTTCGAACGGACCCATGAACGACCAGCGCAGCGCCAGCCCGTCGCGAATGCCGATATCGACATCCTCGACGCTGGCATAGCCGTCGGCGACAAGTCGAAAAGCCTCCTCCAGCAGCGCGCCCTGCAGGCGGTTCATGATGAAGCCGTCGAGCTCGTGCTTCATCACCAGCGGCGCGTGGCCCGCATCGACGAGGAAGGCGCGGGTCCTTTCGACCGTTTCGGAAGACGTCCATGGCGCCGGCACGACTTCCGCGGCCGGGATGAGGTAGGGCGGATTGATCGGATGCACGACCAGGCAGCGGTGCCGCCCTTGCAGATGGTCGGTGAATTTCGACGGCAGCAACGCTGAGGTGGAACTGGCGATCACCGCTTGCGGACCGGCCATTGCATCGATCTGCGAGAACACCTCGCGCTTCACGTCGAGGTTTTCGGGCGTGTTCTCCTGGATATGGACCGCATCGGCCAGCGCTTCTTGAGCTCCGCAACGACGGCAATGCGACCAAGCACGACGTCGATTGCCTGCCCCCGCAGCAGACCATTCGCAGCGAGGTCGCCGAGCACGCCGGCGATGTAATCGTGCGCACCTTCGGTCGCGGCCGGCGACTGGTCCCACATCCGCACATCGTGGCCGGCGCGGGCAAAACTGATCGCCCAGGCCCGCCCGATGAACCCGCTGCCGACAATCGCTACTTTCATCATGGTCGGGCTCCTCAAAGGGTTTCGACATTACCGTCGACGCCGAGCGACTGGCCGGAGATGTTGATCGCCGCATCGGACAACAGGAAAGCGACCATCGCGGCGACGTCATAGGGGCTGGTCATGCGGCGCAGCGAGATGTTGTGGAGATAGCGCTCCGTCATCTCCTCGTTCGACACACCGAGCTGTCTGGCCCGGTCGGCGATAACCTTGTCGATGCGTGGTCCCTCGATGATGCCGGGCAGGATGGCGTTGACCCTTATGCCGTGCGGCCCGAGTTCCTTGGCAAGGCTTTGCGTGAAACCGATGACGCCGAACTTGGCCGCCGAATAGGGAGTGCGGAAAGCGTAGCCATGGCGGCCGGCGGCGGACGACATCGAGACGATCGAGCCGCCGCCCGCCGCCTTGATCAGCGGCACGGCACGCCTGGCGCAGAGGAACTGGCCGGTCAGGCAGATGTCGATGCAGCGCCGCCACTCCGCCGGATCGATTTCGTCGACGCCGCCGGTCGGCCCGGCGATGCCGGCATTGTTGATCAGCGCGTCGAGGCCGCCGAGCTTTTCCTTCACCGTCTCGAACAGCCGGTCGACGTCGTCGTCGCGCGAGACATCGGCCTTGACCGCGGCGACCAGGGCGATCCTGTCCGGAGCGGCGGCCAGCGCCTCGTCGGAGACGTCGCAAACGACGATGCGCGCGCCGAGCCGCGACAGCGTTTCTGCAATGGCCAGGCCGATGCCGCCGGCGCCCGCCGTCACCAGCACGCGCTGCCCCTTCAGCCCGGTCAGAAAATCATCCGCCGATGTCGGCGCCCCTTTGCTCATCGTGTATCCCTTCTCATTGCAGCCGCCGTTCGCGCAGCGCCATGACAGCGCCCAGAACGACCAAGCGGTACAATATTGCCCCTGAAATTGTGACGAAAGCACTGCCCTCTGCGAAGGCGACGGACGATTCCGCAATGTGAGTTTTCTGCTTCAGCTATCGCGAAGCGTCTGTTGCGCAATTCGCCAGGCCTGCTCGACATGCCGCCGGGCCGCGGCTTCGGCGGCATCGCCGTTGCGCGACTTGATCGCGTTCATAATGTCGGTCATTTCGGCAATTGCGGCATCGCGGCGATTCTCCGAAGCGATGGTCATGGAACGCAGCTGGTTGATGCGGACGTTCAGACCCTGGACGATCTCCCAGGCGATGCGCTTGTCGGCGGCATCGAAAAGCACCTCGTAGAATTTTGTGGTCGCCCGCATCACCTCGATCGGATTGGCTGATGCCCACGCCTTGAGCAGCACATCGAACGCGCGCTCAAGCGCGGCGATCTGACCCTCAGTCGCCGTCAGCGCGCAGGCGCGCGCCGCGATGCCCTCCATCAGAGCGCGCAGTTCATAAATCTCGTCGGTGCGGCTGAGATCCGGCCTGGCCACCGCGGGTCCATGGCCAGGTATCATCTGGACGAGGCCCTCGGTCTCCAACTGCCGCAGGACCTCGCGCACCACCGAGCGACTGACGCCGAGCTGGTCGCAAAGCGGCCGCTCGACCAACCGTTCGCCAGGCTGGAAATGAAACCCCATGATCGCGTCGCGCATGCGCTCCAGCGCCAGCGTTCTCAGCGTCTTGGCGGATCGTTCGATCCTCAGTGTGTCGTCGGCCAATTCATATACTCCCAGCATCCGCAAGAAACAGATTCGACGATCCGTTGACAAGGGATTTGGTCTTCAATAGTATGGTATACCATAAGACAGCTAGGCAAAAGCGGAACTTTTCCGGATGCCTCAGCCGACCCGACAACGAGGATTCGATGAAGCCGGCCATTCGAAAGATCGTCACCCATGTCGAGAACACGCTAATCGAAGGCGGCAAGGCGGCCCCCCGGCCGCTGCGCCTGATCGGCGTGGCGGCGGTGCTCGACAACCCCTGGGCCGGGCGCGGTTTCACCGAGGACCTTTCGCCCGAGATCCGCGCCTATGCGCCGGTTCTGGGGGAGATGCTGACCCATGAAATCCTCGCAGTTGCCGGATCCGGCGAAGCGATCGAAGGCTACGGCAAGGCCGCAATCTGCGGCACATCAGGCGAGATCGAGCATGCCTCGGCGCTCATCCACACGCTGCATTTCGGCAACCACTATCGGCGTGCCGTCGGCGCCAAGACCTATCTTGCCTTCACCAACCTGCGCGGCGGGCCGAACACGCCGATCATGATCCCGCTCATGGACAAGAACGATGAAGGCCGACGTTCGCACTACCTGACGGTGCACTTCCAGATCGGCGACGCGCCGGCGCCGGACGAGTTGGTGGTGGCGCTTGGCGCCTCGATCGGCGGACGACCGCATCATCGCATCGGCGACCGCTACCAGGATCTCAAGGAGGTCGGCGACCTGCATGGCTGAGCTGACGGACCGTGGCTGGCATCGCGGAACGGCGCCTGACGGCACCAGTTTCATCCGTGCCGGATCCGGCGCGCCGGTCCTTCTCATCCACGGTGTCGGCATGAACGCGGCGATCTGGGCACCCCAGATCGAGCTGATGAAAAACAGATGGGATGTGATCGCAATCGACATCCTGGGACACGGCCAGTCGCCGTTGCCGCCCGAGGACGCCAGCCTTGCCGATTATGCCGGACAGGCAATTCGGCTTCTCGATCACCTTGGCCTGGATGCCGTCTCGATCGTTGGCCATTCAATGGGGGCGCTGGTCGGGCAGGAAATCGCTCTCAATGCACCCGAACGGGTTCGTAGCCTCGTCTCGCTCAATGCGGTTTTTCGCCGCCCGGCGGAGCTTGCGCAGGCAGTGCGCGAGCGCGCCGCCGAACTGAATGGCGCGGAAAACCCGTCGGGGACGGACGCAACGATCGCGCGCTGGTTCGGCAACCCGGTCCCCGACAGCCTGGCCGAGGCGGCAAGGATGACGCGCGTGGCACTGCAAAGCGTCAACTCCGAGGGCTATGCGCGCACCTATCGACTTTTCGCCCATGCCGATGCGGCGCATGGCGATCGTCTTTCCGGTCTCGCAATGCCGGCCCTGTTCATGACCGGCTCGCAGGACAGGAATTCCTCGCCTGCGATGTCGGCGGCGATGGCACGCCTCGCGCCGCGCGGTCGCTGCGTCGTTCTGGAGGGCGAACGACATATGATGGCCGTAGCCTCGCCTGACGTGGTCACACGGCGCATTGTCGATTTTCTCGAGAGCAACGACGGCGCAAGCACATCGGCGCGACCGGCAATGGACACAGCCTTCGACGCGGGCGAATTCAGGCGGGCGCTCGGTTCCTTCCTGACCGGCGTTACAATCGTCACCGCGATCGGGCCGGAAGGAGAGCCTCGAGGCTTCACCGCCAATTCGTTTTCATCCGTTTCGCTCGATCCGCCGCTTGTGCTGGTCTGCATCGCCAAGAAAGCGCTGGGTCATCCGGTGTTTTCGACCTCGAAATGCTTTGCCATCAACGTGCTCTCGGAGGAACAGCGAGCCGCGTCCGGCGTCTTCGCTTCGAAATCGCAGGACAAGTTCTCGGCTGTCGAGTGGCGCTTCGGCCCGACCGGCAGCCCGCTGCTCGCTGGATCGGTGGCGACGTTCGACTGTGACATGGAGCAATTGGTCGACGCCGGCGACCATTCGATCCTCATCGGCCGCGTTCGCGAATTCTCCCACAATTCATCGCAGCCCCTCGGCTATTGCCGTGGCGCCTACGTCTCGCCCGGCCTCAGCCAGGAAGCACTGGCGGCCGCGCCGCCCGACATGGAGGTCGGCGCCATCCTCGAAGATGAAGGCCGCGTGCTGTTCCTCGAAACCGCCGACGGCTTTTTCGAACTGCCGGCGGGCCGAGGGCTCGGGGCACCCGGCGACACGCGAAGCCTTAGGGGACGCCTCGCTGCGAAAGCCATCGAGGCTCATCTCGGATTCCTGTTTGCGGTCTGGGACGACGCCGCAAGCCCATCGCGAACGCACGTCTACTACCGCGGCACGCTAGCCGCGCCCCACTCCAGCGATCGCCAGGTCCGGCTCGTCGACATCGACAGGATTGCCGGACTGAACATCGCCGACGCTGCCGTGCGCTCGATGCTCGCCCGCTATGTTCGCGAATGTCGGGAGGATGCGTTTGGAGTCTATGTCGGCAACGAGGTCGAAGGTGAAGTCCGTCCGCTCGCCAAGCCGGTAGCAATCAACACTTCCAGTCCGGGTCAACAGATATGAAGTTCTCGCTCTTCGTCCATATGGAACGCTCGGACCCGGCAAAGCCGCATGCCGACCTCATCGATGAGCTTGAGGAATTGGTCGTGATGGCCGAGGCGGCAGGCTTCGAGACGGCCTGGATCGGCGAACACCACGGCATGGAGTTCACCATCTCGCCAAACCCGTTCATCAACATTGCCTATCTCGGCGCCAGGACGAAGCGCATCCGGCTCGGCACAGGAACCGTCATCGCGCCGTTCTGGCATCCGATCAAGCTCGCCGGCGAGGCAGCCATGACCGATGTCGTCACCGGCGGCCGGCTCGACATCGGCATCGCCCGCGGCGCCTACAGCTACGAGTACCAACGCCTGTTCCCTGGGCTCGACGCCTGGGGCGCGGGCCAGCGCATGCGCGAGATCATCCCGGCCATCAAGGGCCTCTGGGAAGGCGATTTCGAGATGTCCGGCGAATTCTGGTCGTTTCCCTCGACCACCTCGTCGCCCAAGCCGGTGCAAGAGCCGCACCCGCCGATCTGGGTGGCGGCGCGCGATCCGAACTCGCACGACTTCGCCGTCTCCAACGGCTGCAACGTCCAGGTGACGCCGCTCGCCTCCGGCGACGACGAAGTAACCAGCCTGATGGAGCGCTTCAACGCGGCGTGCGCGGCGCATCCCGACATGGCCCGCCCCGAGATCATGCTGCTGATGCACACATTCGTTGCCGAAGATGCCGCCGATGCGGAGCAACTGACGAGGGACCTGTCGCTGTTCTACTGCCAGTTCGGCGCGTGGTTCCAGAACAAGAAGCCGGTTCGCCAAGGCATATTGGAAGCGCTCTCCGACGACGAGATCGCAGCCATGCCGCAATATGCGCCGGACAAAATCCGACAGAACCTGGTCATCGGCGAAGCCAAAGAGGTGATCACCCGGCTTAAGGCATATGAGGCGCTCGGCTATGACCAGTACTCGATCTGGATCGACAGCGGTCTGCCGCACGAACGCAAGAAGAAGTCGCTGCAGCTGTTCGTCGACAAGGTGATGCCGGCCTTCGGGCATGGGAGGCCGCAATGACCCTTGTGGCCTTCAGCAACTTCATAGATGGGGCGTTCGATACGCCGACAGCCACCTTCGAAAGCACCGATCCATCAACCGGAGCGCCCTGGGCGACGATGCCCGCCGCAACCGAGGCCGATGTCGACCGCGCCGTCGAGGCGGCGCACCGGACGCTGCACTCGGTCGCGTGGGCCTCGCTGACGGCCACGGCGCGCGGCAAGCTGCTGGTGCGCCTCGGCGACCTGGTCGTCGCCAATGCCGGCCGCCTGGCCGAACTGGAAACGCGCGACACCGGCAAGATCATCCGCGAGACCCGCGCCCAGATCGCCTATGTCGGCGACTATTATCGCTACTATGGCGGGCTTGCCGACAAGCATGAAGGCTCGCATGTGCCGATCGACAAGGCCGATATGGACGTCACCATCCGACGCGAGCCGATCGGCGTCGTCGCTGCCGTCGTGCCGTGGAATTCGCAGCTCTTCCTTTCGGCCGTCAAGCTCGGCCCGGCGCTGGCCGCCGGCTGCACGGTCGTCCTGAAAGCCTCGGAGGATGGTCCAGCGCCGCTGCTGGCCTTCGCCGAACTCGTTCATGAGGCCGGATTTCCCGCCGGAAGCGTCAACATACTGACCGGGTTCGGACACGATTGCGGCCGGCGCCTGACAAGTCATCCGCTGGTTTCACGCGTCGCCTTCACCGGCGGACCTTCGACCGCTCGCGCTATCGTCCGCAACACGGCGGAAAATCTCGCCTATACGACGCTGGAGCTGGGCGGGAAAAGTCCGGTTGTCGTTTTCGCCGACGCCGACTTGGACAGCGCGGCCAACGCGGTGGTGGCCGGGATTTTCGCAGCGTCTGGACAAAGCTGCGTCGCCGGCTCCCGGCTGCTTGTCGAGCGTTCGATAAAGGCCGAGTTCCTGGACAGGCTGAAGCACAAGGCCGAGGCCATCAAAATTGGTGATCCGCAGGATCCAGCCACCGAAATGGGACCGCTGGCAACGCCACGTCAGCGGGAATGGATCGAGAAGATCGTTGCCGAGAGCCTCGCCAATGGCGGGACGTTGGTCACCGGCGGAAAAAGGCCCGACAATCATCCGCACGGCTTCTACTACGCACCGACCATCATCGATGCCGAGGATTCAGCGCTGCCCTGCGTGCGCGAGGAATTGTTCGGTCCGGTGCTCAGCGTTCTCACCTTCGACACGGAAGCCGAAGCCCTGGCGCTTGCCAACGATACGCCGTTCGGCCTCGCTTCGGGCGTGTTCACCACCAATCTCGCCAAGGCGCACCGCATGGCGCGCGACATCCATGCCGGCATCGTCTGGGTCAACACATACCGCGCCGTTTCGCCGCTCGTGCCGTTCGGCGGCTATGGTCAGTCGGGGTTCGGCCGCGAGGGCGGGCTCGACGCCATCCGCGACTACACGCGCCCGAAATCCGTCTGGATACGGATATCCGACGAGCCGATCCCGGACCCGTTCGTCATGCGATGAGGCAATCGCGCAATTCATAAAAACAAGAACCAGACAACCAACAGAGGAGAATGACATGAAACTGATTTTGACCGGCATTTTGGCCGCACTCCTGGCAGCCACTGCCGCACACGCCGATGAAATGGTGTTCACCAGCTGGGGCGGAACCACCCAGGAGGCGCAGACCAAATCCTGGGCTACTCCGTTCGAAGCCAGTTCCGGCATCAAGGTCCTGCAGGACGGCCCGACCGACTACGGCAAGCTGAAGGCCATGGTGGAAGGCGGCAGCGTCGCCTGGGATGTCGTCGATGTCGAGATGGATTTCGCCATCAAGGCGGCCAAGGACGGCCTGCTCGAGCCGATCGATTTCAACGTCGTGCCGAAAGCCGATCTCGATCCTCGCTTCACCACCGAGCATGCGGTCGGCAGCTTCTACTACTCCTTCGTTCTTGCCTGGAACAAAGGGGCGGTGTCGGCCGAGCCAACCGGCTGGGCCGACATGTTCGACCTGACGAAATTTCCCGGCAAACGCACTTTCTACAAATGGTCGGCGCCGGGCGTCATCGAGATTGCGCTGTTGGCCGACGGCGTGCCGGCAGACAAGCTCTATCCGCTCGACCTCGACCGGGCGTTCAAGAAACTCGACACGATCAAATCGGAAATCGTCTGGTGGGACAGCGGCGCGCAGTCGCAGCAGCTGATCGCCTCCGGTGAGGCAGCCTTCGGGCAGCTCTGGAACGGACGGGTCTTCGCCCTCGAGCAGGACGGCGCCGATGTCGGCGTATCCTGGAACCAGAACATGACCGCCGCCGACGTGCTCGTCATTCCCAAGGGTTCGAAGAACAAGGCGAGCGCCATGAAATTCCTGGCCGCTGCGACAAGCCCGAAAAGCCAGGCCATGTTTGCTGAAGCAAGCGGCTACGCACCCATCAACACGGCAGCCAAGGCCGAAATGCCGGCCGATGTCGTCAAGTCGCTGCCGGACGCCTATGTCGACGGGCAGATCAACCTCGACATGAACTACTGGGCTGAAAACCGCGATAAGATCGCCGAGCGCTGGTACGCCTGGCAGGCCAAATAGCCGCCGACCTCACCCATGAACCGGCGGGGCGTCGCTAGGCGTCCCGCCTGAGCTGCCGGGATTATCGCCATGTCGGGCAATTTGCTTCATCGACAGCCAATCCTCCGAAGGCCCGACGGTATCGGCGGCGCCTTGCCGGCGCTGACCCTCATCACCCTGTTCTTCGTGGTGCCGGTTGTTGCGCTGCTGTTGCGCAGCTTGACCGAACCCGTGCCGGGCCTGCAGAACTACGCCACCCTGTTTGGCGACGGCACCTATGCGCGGGTCTTCTTCAACACCTTTCTGGTCGCCACCGTCGTCACCGCCGTAACCGTGATCGTGGCGTTTCCAGTCGCCTGGATGCTGGCGATCATGCCGCCTGCCCTCGGCTCGATCGTCTTCGGCATCATCATCCTGTCGATGTGGACCAATCTGCTCACCCGCACCTATGCCTGGATGGTGCTGCTCCAACGCACCGGCGTCATCAATCGGACGCTGATGGATATCGGCCTGATCAGCGAGCCGCTGCCGCTGATCAACAACCTGACCGGCGTCACCATCGGCATGGTCTACATCATGCTGCCCTTCATGATACTGCCACTGGTCGGAACGCTGCGCGCCATCGATCCGATGACGCTGCGCGCCGCCGCTCTGTGCGGTGCGAGCCCCTTCGACGCCTTCCGCCGCATTCTGCTGCCCTTGTCGCTTCCCGGAATCGCTGCAGGCGGCCTGATGGTTTTCGTCATGTCGCTCGGCTATTTCGTGACACCGACGCTGCTCGGCGGCACCTCCAACATGATGCTCGCCGCAATGATTGCCCAGATGATCCAGTCCTTGCTCAACTGGGGGCTCGGAAGCGCGGCGGCTTTCATCCTACTTTTGGTGACCATGGCGCTCTACGCGCTGCAGCTGCGCCTCGTCGGCGCCAAGCGCATGACAGGAGGCATCTGAGATGCTGCTCGACTACGACCGGCTGGGCTGGCTGCGCGCAGCACTTCTGGGTTTCACCGGCCTGGTTGCCGCGTTTCTGCTGCTGCCGGTGGTTTTCATCGTGCTTTTGTCGTTCGGGTCGTCGCGGTGGCTGGCTTTTCCGCCACCAAGCTGGACGTTGAAATGGTATGAGGAGCTCTTCGCCGATCCGGCCTGGCTCGAAGCGGCGCTGACCAGCGCGCGCATTGCCACCATGGCCGCGATTTTTGCCGTCGTCATCGGGCTGCTGGCTTCTTTCGCGCTGGTCAGGGGACAGTTTCGCGGGCGCAATACGCTTCGCGGCCTGCTGCTGACGCCAATGGTGCTGCCGGTTGTCGTCTTCGCCATCGCCATCTATGCATTCTTCCTGCGGATCGGGCTCGGCGGCACCACGGTAGGCTTCGTCATCGCCCATACGGTCCTGGCACTGCCCTTCGCCATCATTCCGATCACTGCGGCACTCGAAGGTTTCGACAAATCCATCGAGGATGCGGCGATCGTCTGCGGCGCGAGCCCCTTCGAGGCAAAACTCCGGGTCACCTTGCCGGCGATCAAGATCGGGATTTTTTCGGCGGCGATCTTTGCCTTCCTCGCCTCATGGGACGAGGTGGTGGTCGCAATCTTCATGGCAAGCCCCACCTTGCAGACCTTGCCGGTCAAGATCTGGGGCAGCCTGCGCCAGGATCTCAGCCCGGTCATCGCTGCGGCCTCCAGCCTTCTCGTTCTTCTGACGCTGAGCCTGATGATCGTAACCGCACTCATTCGGCGGAAATTGTCGAAATGACCGAACCGTTCCTCTCCATTCGCGACCTGCGCAAGGCGTTCGGCAGCTTCGTCGCCGTACACGATGTCACCATCGACATACCCAAGGGCGAGTTCCTGACCTTTCTCGGCCCTTCCGGTTCTGGCAAATCGACGACACTTTATGCGATCGCCGGCTTTCAGCACCCGACATCCGGCGACGTTCTTCTCGAAGGCAGGTCGCTGCTGTCGGTGCCGTCGCACAAGCGCAATATCGGCATGGTGTTCCAGCGCTACACGCTGTTCCAGCATCTCACCGTCGCCGAGAACGTTGCCTTTCCGTTGCGCGTGCGCCGCCGTCCGGACGCAGAGGTGAACCGAAAAGTCGCCGAGATGCTGTCGCTGGTACGGCTCGAGAGTTTCGGCGGCCGATATCCTGGCGCGCTTTCCGGCGGACAGCAGCAGCGCGTGGCGCTTGCCAGGGCGCTGGCCTACGATCCGCCGATCCTTTTGATGGACGAGCCGCTTTCGGCGCTCGACAAGAAGCTGCGCGAGGAAATCCAGGCCGAGATACGGCGCATCCATCGCGAAACCGGCGTAACGATCCTTTACGTCACCCACGATCAGGACGAGGCGCTGCATCTTTCGGATCGCATCGCCCTGTTTCGTGACGGGCGCATCGAGCAGATCGGCAGCGGTGAGGACCTCTATCTGAGACCTGCGAGCGAATTCGTCGCCAGCTTCATCGGAAATTCCAATTTCCTGCCGGCCGAGCATCTTGAAACCGTCGACGGCGCCGCCACGATCCGCCTCGCCGATGGCTCGGTCGTCTCCGGCGTCAGGAACGATCGGGAGTTCAGCCAAGGCCAGAAGACCCGGCTGATGGTGCGGCCGGAAGCGTTTCGGCTGAGACCCGGCGCGGCCACGGCCGGGCTTGCGGTCGAATTCATCGACACCGCCTTCTTCGGCGAGCGGCGGCGCGTCATCGCACGCACCGCCGCCGGCCAGGAGATCGACGTCAGGCCGACATCCGACATGGCGCGAGCACAGGAGGGCATCGCCTCGAGCAGACAGATTTATTTCGATCCCGCCGCCGCATTTCTGTTTCCGGCCTGACAGACGATCGTTCGACCTCAGTGCGGCGGATCAGCCGGCGCCTCGATGGTGACGCCGTATTTGGCGGTGATGGCCACGACCTTTGCCATCTCCGGCGTGCCGGCGGCAGTCGCGGCGTCCAATTCCGCGAACATCTGATCAAGGCCGCAACTCGGTGCGCAGAAGACGAGCACGCGAGCTGGCTTGTCGCCGACATTGCGGATGGCATGGCGCCGGCCGCGTGCGCCGAAGAAGAAGCCGCCGGGCGCAACGCGATGGGGCGCGGATTGGCCCTCGAATTCGATGACGAGTTCGCCGCTCAGCACATAAAAGCCTTCATCCTCTCGGGCATGGATGTGCGGTGGCACTCCCGCGCCCGGCGGAACCACGGACTCCCAGAGCGAGAAGGACCCGGCGGTCTCGGCGCCGGTGGCCTTGTAGATATGGGTGATGCCCAAAACGTTGAGCGTCGAGCCGGCCGCCGGCTCGCGCACGAACGCTTCAGCCGCTGTAGCTTTGGCATCCATCGTCGATCTCCTTCGTGGTTCAGGTCGTTCACCAGGAGATAGGCCGTTCTCGTCCGTCGATTAGCCGGAATTGTATGGACATGCTGTCCGGATTTCAGGACAATCCGATGATGGACCCGCTCAATGGCATCGCGGCGTTCGCTCGCGTCGTGGACAGCGGCAGTTTCTCGGCTGCGGCTCACCGGCTCGGACTCTCCAAATCGGCAGTCAGCGCCCATGTCCAGCGGCTCGAACAGCGCCTGGGCATTCGCCTCCTCAACCGCACCACGCGTCGGCTCACGATGACCGAAGCGGGCGCAGCCTACTACCGCCACTGCGCCCGGATTCTCGCCGAAGCTGAAGCGGCGGAACAAGAGGCGAGCGCGTTGCAGCGCGAACCGCGCGGCAAGCTTCGCATATCGGCGCCCGACAGCTTCGGCTGGATGCATGTGGCGCCGGCCGTCCCGGAATTCCTGAGGCGCTATCCGGACCTTTCCGTCGACATTGCCTTGAGCCCAACGCATGTGAGCCTGGTCGATGAGGGGCTGGATCTGGCGATCCGTATCGGCGCGCTCGAGGATTCGCCGCTTGTCGTGCGCAAGCTCGCGCCATCCCGGCTCGTCGCCTGTGCTGCGCCCGCCTATCTCACCAAGCATGAAGCGCCGCGCGAGCCGGGCGACCTCGCCAAGCACAACTGCCTCTGCACCAGCCTTTTGCCTTGGGGCGATGAATGGCGCCTTACCGGCAAAATTGGCGAGGTGCGGGTGACCGTGGGCGGCAGCTTTCGCAGCAACAATGCGGAGATGCTGCGCGTTGCCGCACTCGACGGCATCGGCATCGCCCTATTGCCCACATGGGCGGTGGCGGAGCCGCTGCGTACCGGCGCGCTGCGCCGCGTGCTGGATGCCTGGGAGCATCCAGCCAGCACGATTTATGCCGTCTATCCCAGCAACAGGCTCATGTCGATGAAGGTCCGTGCCTTCGTCGACCACCTTGCTCGATGCATAGGACGCGCACCGTATTGGGATGAGGGCCTTTGAGAAGAGCGCCCCGTTTTGGCCGCGCATCGTCCTCTCTGAATGCGCTCAAAAACGGTCTCCCACCGGTCGGAAAACTTGCGATCCTGCCTTCAACAGGGAAGTTGGGCGGCGGCTTGAAATCTCCTCGCTTTCGCCCACGTACTGGGTTACGCCGGCTGCGAGGCGAGTTTTTTGGCTGCAAAAGCGTCGCTTATGGGGCCGTCAAACCGGCAGCAGCGCTCAGTAGCGGAAACCGCTGGCGTTGCGCCGGTTCTCACTCGCGATACCTGGGAGCACCTGATGCCGACCCGCCCCTATGCCATCCTTGAAGCGCCGTCCTCGCTGGGTCTGGCGACCGACGGCGTTGAAGCCTTGCCCGGTCGGCTGCTGGAACTGGGCCTCGCCGAACGCATCCATGCGCGCCGCGCCGGTCGGCTGGCCGTCCCGCCGAAAGACCCGAAGCCCGACCCTGCCACCCTGACGCTGAATGCCAAGGCGATCGCGGCGTGGTCACCCAAGCTCGCCGACGCCGTGGAGGAGGTGCTGCACGCCCGCGAATTCCCGGTGGTGCTGGGCGGCGACTGTACGATCCTGCTGGGTCCGATGCTCGCGCTGCGCCGGCGCGGCCGCTACGGCCTGTTCTTCATCGACGGCCACGCCGATTTCTTCCAGCCGGAAGCGGAGCCCAACAGCGAAGGCGCGTCGATGGAGCTGGCCTTCGTCACCGGCTACGGGCCGGCGCTGCTGACCGACCTGGAGGGCCGCCGCCCGTTGGTGCGCTCCGGGGACGTCGTCGCCTTCGCATTTCGCGACCACGAGGACCAGGCCGAATTCGGCAGCCAGCCTTTGCCAGCCGAGTTCATGGCCTACGATCTGCACGCCATCCGCCGCCTGGGCGTCGAAGCCGCCGCCCGGGCCGCCGTTGGCCACCTGACGCGGGCGGAACTCGACGGCTTCTTCATCCATCTCGACGCCGATTGTCTCGACGATGCGATCATGCCGGCGGTCGATTTCCGCATACCGGGCGGGCTGTCTTGGGACGAACTGTCGGCGGCGCTCCGCATCATCCTGGCGAGCGGCAAGGCGGTCGGGATCGAGGTCACCATCTACAATCCGCGCCTCGACGAGGACGGCAGCGCCGGCCGTGGCCTCGCTGATGTCCTGGCCGCAGCTCTCGGCACAGCCGCGCCCGCTTGAGGGAGCAATCTAGATCGTTGTGCTTCGACTTCGCCGCCACACGCAACCGCGCCTTACCCGCCGCCCGGATGATGGCAAGCAACCAGGCGACCGTCGCCCGTGCTCTGCAGCAGCGGACGTTCGTTGCGGCACATGGAAGTGGCAGCCGGGCAGCGGGTGTGAAACCGGCAGCCGGAGGGTGGGTTCATCGGGCTCGGCAAGTCACCCTTCAGGACAAGCCGCTCGCGTCGTGCCCGATCGATACTGGGTATCGGCACCGCGGAACGGAGTGCCGTGGTGTAGTGGTGCCTGGGCGCCGCAAAGACCAGATCGGTCGGCCCGCTCTCCACGACCGATCCCAGATACATGACGGCCACGCGCGTCGAAATCTGGCGCACCACGGATAGATCATGGGCGATGAATACATAGGTCAGGTTGAACTCCTCGCGCAGATCGGCCAGCAGATTGACGATCTGGGCCTGGATCGAAACGTCGAGCGCCGAGACCGGCTCGTCGGCCACGATCAGCCTTGGCCTGAGCGCCAGCGCGCGAGCAATGCCGATCCGCTGCCGCTGGCCGCCCGAGAATTCGTGGGGATAGCGCGACGCGTGCTCGGGGGACAATTCGACCCAGCGCAGAAGCTCGGCGACGCGGTCCGTCATTTCCGATGCCGAGATGCGCTCATGGATGCGGAACGGATCGGCCAGCAGATCGCCCACCCGCCGACGTGGATTGAGCGAGGCGCTCGGATCCTGAAAGACCATCTGCATCTGTCGCCGCAACGGACGGAGCTGACGCTGGGACGCGTCGGTAATGTCGCGGCCCTCGAACTCCAGAGAACCGGAGGTGATATCGGTCAGACGCACCAGGCATCGGCCAAGAGTGGATTTACCGCAACCTGACTCCCCGACGATGCCAAGCGTTTCCCCGGGCCAGATGTCGAGCGATACCGTGTCGACCGCCTGGACCGTCCGGCGCTGCGCCGGGAAAATCGAGCGGCCGACGTGATAATGCTTCGAAAGATCTACGGCGCGAAGTAGCGGGCGCTCGCGTGGCGCAGCACTCATCGTTGCATTTCCACGCCGACAGCCTTGTGGATGTTGAATTGCTTGCGTCTGGCTTCCGGTAATACGCAGGCGGCGCGATGGCCGTCGCCACGCATTGTCGGGAGCTGGACCAGGCAGGCATCGTGGCGAAAGGCACAGCGCGGACCGAAGGCGCAGCCTTTCGGCAGGTCGGAGAGGGAAGGCGGAGCTCCCGGAATCGCGGCGAGGCGTACCGGACGCTCACCATCCATCGGCGGGATCGAGCCGAACAGTCCCCATGTGTAGGGATGCAGCGGCGTTCGGAACACGCTGCTCTTGCGGCCCTCCTCGACGAAGCGTCCGCCATACATGACCAAGACCCGATCCGCGACCTGGGCGACGACGCCAAGATCGTGTGTGACCAGGATCACCGCCGAGCCGAACTGATCGCGCAGCCGTCCGATCAGTTCGAGGATCTGCGCCTGCACGGTCACGTCCAGGGCCGTGGTCGGTTCATCCGCGACAAGCAGCGCCGGGTTGCACGAGAGCGCCATCGCAATCACCGCACGCTGGCGCATGCCGCCGGAGAGCTGGTGCGGATAGCCGTCGACGACCCGATCAGGATTGGCAATGCCGACCGCATCCAGCAACTGCACCGCCCTCGCCCGCGCCGCCCGCGCCGACACTTTCTCATGCGCACGCACCTGCTCGCCGATCTGGTTGCCGATCGTATGCACCGGGGTGAGCGCCGACATCGGATCCTGGAAGATCATCGCGACCTGGCGGCCGCGAATGGCATCGAGCGCACGCCGGTTGAGCCCGACGAGCTCCTGCCCCATGAAGCGGATTGAACCGGAGACGACGGCATTGGGGCTGTCGATCAGCCCCATGATGGCCAGCAAGGTCTGGCTTTTGCCGGAACCGGACTCACCGACGACACCGACGATCTCCCGCTGCTCGACGGCAAACGAGACGCCTGCCACAGCCCGCACCAGCCCCGCGTCGCTGCGGAAGGATACGGTGAGACCCTCGACGACGAGAAGGGGAGCGTTAACGGACATCGCGAGCCCTCGGGTCGATAAAGACGAAGACGACGTCGACGACGAAGTTTGCCATCACCACGAAAAACGAGGCGTAGATCACCGTGGCAAGGATCATCGGCAGGTCGAGGGTCTGCAGTGCCTCATAGGTCAATTTCCCGACGCCCTGCAGCCCGAAGACCACTTCGGTCAACAGCGCGCCGCCGCCGACCAAGGCACCGAAATCGAGACCGAACATGGTGACGAATGCCACCAGTGACGTCCTGAGGCCGTGATGCAGCAAAACCCGCCGCTCGCCGATCCCCTTGGCCCGCGCGGTGCGGATAAAATCCTCCTGCATCATCTCGATCAGACTTGCCCTCAGCACCCGTCCGTAAAGGCCGACATAAAGCGTCGCCAGCGTGAACCACGGAATGACGAGCGCCTTGAACCAGCCCCAGGGGTCCTGTGTCAGGGGGATGTAGCCGAGCGGAGGAACCCAAGAAAACAGCCAGGTGTCATGCCAGCGGCTCTGTGTCAGCAGATTGGCGACCTCGCCGAGCCAGAAGACCGGAACGGACACTCCAATCAGGCTCAGGATCATCAGCGCCCGGTCGATAAACGTGCCGCGCGTCGCCCCGGCGATCACCCCGACGATCAGTCCGCCCAACACCCACAGCACCGCCGCGCCGCCGACCAGCGACAGCGTAACCGGAATGGCGGCTGTCACCGCGGGAATTACGCGCTGCCCACGATTGACGAAGGAGGTGAGGTCGCGGCTGACGAAAAGCCGGTTCATCATCAGCCCGTATTGCACCGGCAATGGCCGATCGAGACCGAAATCGTGGCGGACCTGGACCAATGTCTCCTGGGACGCGTTGCGGCCGGCAATGCGCGCCGAGGGATCGGCACCGGGCGTTGCGAAGAAGATCAGGAAAGCGACGACGCTGATGCCGAACATGACCAGCACCATCTGGCCGAGCCGAAAACTCATGGCGGCAAGCACTAGATGCCCCTCGGCGAGGATTTCGGATCGAGCGCATCGCGCACGCCGTCGCCCAGAATGTTGAGAGCCAGCACAGTGATGACAATGGCAAGCCCGGGCGCCAGCGCCACGATCGGCCTGGAATAGAGCAGGCCCTGACCGTCCTGGATGATCGTGCCCCAGCTGGCGTCCGGCGGTTGCACGCCGATCGACAGAAACGACAGCGAGGATTCGGTCATCATGTTGAGTGCCAGGATCAACGGCACGAAAACGATGATGCGCGTCACCACATTTGGCATGACGTCGCGCAGCAGGATGCGCCAGGGCGACGCACCAAGCCCGATCGCCGCGGTGACGAATTCGGCCTGCATCAAGGTCAGAACATGGCCACGGATCGGCCGTGCCACATAGGGCACATAGACGATGCCGATGATGAAGATCGGCAGCCACAGGCTGCCGGAGCGAATTTCGAACGGACCGATCTGAATGCTCTGCGCGATCAGCACGATCGACAGGGAAATCGCCAGCAGGAAAACCGGGAACGCCCAGAGCACGTCGAGAATACGCGACAGGCCGACGTCGACAATGCCGCCGAAGAACCCGGAAACAACCCCCAGAAAGGTCGCCAGGACGAGGCACAGCACAGCCGCAGTGCCCGAGATCAGCAGCGAATCCCGCCCGCCATAAAGCAGTCGCGCCGCGACGTCACGGCCCTGATTGTCGGCGCCGAGCAGATACGGCCCGATCCGCCAGGTCGGCCCAATCGGCGTCATGCCGAGGCCAAGGCCTTCGGTGGAAGCCTGCAGTACCGGCTGGGTCACCCCATCGATGACGATCTCGCCGTTGAGATTGGTTACGAAAGGATCCGTGTGGGCGATGTATTGCGCATAAAGCGGAGCCGCCAGCGAAGCGATGACGATGACGACGAGCACACCGAACGCCGCTATTGCCGAACGATCGGCTTTAAGCTTGCGCCATGCCGTGCGCCATGGGCCAGCGGCGGCCTGGCGGACCGGGGCGGCAGGCTGGTCCGCAATGACATTGACCATGAACGGGGGACCATAAACGGGATTGCCTGGCAAAAATCTCGACGTGGAAGATGCGCTGATCCGGCGGAAAAGGAAATGCGACGGAGCGCCGGTGGCACTCCGTCGCATTGGCTCGAGGGGATCATTCGACCCAGGACTGGCTGACGATCCAGTAGAATTGCGGGCTGAAGGTGAAGTTCTTCAGCCTGGAAGAGACGACATCGACCCGCTTGGGTGTGAACAAAACAGCGACCGGGGCCTTGTCCGTCACCGCCTTGTCGATGGCCGTCCAGAGTGTTGCGCCCTTGGCTGGGTCGGCGATGGTGGCTGTCTCTGCTTCGGCCATCGACGCGTCGATCGATTTGTCGCAGAACCCGGAAATGTTGACCGAGGCGTCCGAGCCCGGCGTGAATGAGGCACAGCTGAACAGCACTTCCAGAAAATTGGATGGCGCCGGGTAATCCTGGAACCATTGCGAGACCGAGATCTGCACCTTGTTGTTGGTGTTCTGGATGTAGGTGAACTGGATGTTCTGCGAGATCGGCTTGACCGATGTCTTGTAGCCGAGCTGGTTGAGCACGTCCTGCAGATAGACCCCGATCGACTTCGAGACGCTGCTGTCCTCGGTGATGATCGTCACCTCCTGACCAGCAGTTCCCGATTCAGCAACCAGTTGTTTGGCCTTGTCCATATCCGGCGCCGACCACTTTTCGCCCGGATTGGCGGTGAATGGGCAATAAGGCGCGAATGACGGGAAGCCCGGCGGCAGGATCTGGCAAGCCGGCTGCGCCAGATTGCTGCCGCCAAAGAGCTTGATGATCGCGGCGCGGTCGATGGCGAGGTTCACCGCCTGGCGAACACGGATGTCGTTGAACGGCGCCAGATTGTTGTTCATCGGCGCATACCACATCGCCATCAGCGGATGCACCGTGACCTGCTTGGCATATTTTGTGCCGAGTTCGCCGAGACGGTCCGCCGGCGGCGGATCGAACATCCAGTCCGCCTGCCCGTTCTCGACTGCCGTCACCGCCGCTTCGTCGGTGAGGCCGAATTCATAGTCGATCTCGTCGGGATACCCTGCCGGCTGGGCTTCCTTGCTCCATTCCTTGAAGTGAGGATTGCGCACCATTTTCATCAGCTTGTTCGGGTCATAGCTCGCGATCATGTAGGGCCCAGTGCCCGGGATCGGATCAGTGCCGGCATCCTTGAGCGGCGCGCCCGCCGGCAGGATCGCCGCGTGCGGAATGGCGATCTTCTGCAGGAACTCGGCATCCGGCTGGACCAGGTTGAAGGTGATCGTTCCGGCTGCGTCGTCAACCGACAGGCCGCCATCGAGGGTGCATGTCGCCGGGGTTTTCAAACACGCATCGGCGCCGACGATGCCGTTGTAGAAGGTCCCGGCCGTCGGCCCGCTGATCTTGAAGATGCGCTGGAACGAAGCCACCACATCCTTGCTGGTGACGTCCGAGCCGTCGGCGAACTTGATGCCTTTGCGCAGCTTGAAGACGTAGGTCTTGCCGCTGTTTTCGACCTTCGGCAGGGTTTCAGCGAGGTCCGCGACCACCTCGAAGCCGGTCTTGTCCCCGGCCTTTTTGTAGGTCACCAGACCATCGTAGAGAATATAGTTCATCTGGAAAAACTGCAGCGTGTAATTGATATGCGGATCGGCGGTGCCGGCAGCGGCGTTGGCCAGCAAGCGGAGCGTGCCGCCAAGCTTGCCTTCCGCGGCCAAGGCACTGCTCGGCGGCGACACGATCGTCATGCCGAGCAGAGCCAGGCCGGGTATCAACGCTGCCAGTGCCTTTTGGGCTGCAAGTGCCTTTTGGGGTCGCATGGCTGTGTTTCCTCGTGGAAAGCGTGTCGACTGGCCACGCTATACGCAATCGACGACCGCGGCGTGGCTGGAAATGATCTGGGTCGCGGGTGGTCTCCGCACCTTCGCCCAATCGCAAAAGACTACGACCAGCGAAGCCGAGCAGGATAGCTATTAAGATAGATAGGTCGGAGAGGCCAGCCTTAAGCCTATTTATTGGGCAAGCGGGTGACATGGCTATTTGACAAGCAATGGCCAGCGGGTAAGCTTGTCGCATGCAGGGCTTTTCAGGCGATCTAGAGAGCCGGTTCCGAACGGGAATGAGCATCGACGCCGCCATGGCGGTGGCGACCGATGTGCTGGAGCCCGTCGGTTTCACCTCATTCATCTATGACTATACGCCCGTGCCGGTCAGCCATGAGGGCGACCTGATCACCCCGTCGCTGATGGCTCTGCACAACGTGCCGCGCGACATGCAGGATCTCTGGTGCAAAGGCGGCTATTATCAGCTTGACCCGGTGCAGGAAGCCGCGCTCGCCGTATCGAGGCCGTTCCTCTGGTCGCACAAGGGCGTTCAGAGCACCGTCATGCAGCATGTGCTTCGGTCCAGGCATGATCCGGTGATCAGCTATCTGCTCGATACCAGGATGACCTGCGGCGTCACCGTGCCCATCCGTCTTGCCGGTGGGGATCTGGCCACCTTCACCGCGATCCGCACCGACCCAGAGCCAGGGTTCGAGGCCGAAGCAAGGCAGTTAATCGCCGAAATCGGCGATCTGGGCCATCTCTTGCACGACTCCGTCTACGCCGGTTTCGATGCCGGCATCCGCACCTGCCCGTACGTCCACCTGACGTCGCGCGAGCGCCAGTGCCTGCGCCTCGCCGCCGCCGGACTGACGGCCAAGCAGGTCGCGCGCGAGATTGGCCGCGCGGTGCCGACAGCAACGCTGCATCTCAACGCGGCGACACGCAAGCTTGGCGCGCGCAACCGCTTCCACGCCATCGCGCTGGCTGCCCACTACCGGCTGCTCGAGCCGGAGCATTGAGGCTCTCCGCCTGAGGGCTCCTCCCGCCAGGGCAAACCTATAAATAGTGCTAGCTGTAAATGCGCCGGGCCGCTTAGTACCGTCGGCCGCAAACAAGGCTTGGGAGGGTCCGTCACTTTGGTTCCTGCCAGCCAGGACCCGGAGCTTGGGACTGTGACGGCACATGCGACCACCGAAGGATTCAGCGACTACAGGGGCTACCGCACCTGGTATCGCGTGATCGGAGATCTCAACTCGGGCAAGCTGCCATTGGTCGTCGCTCACGGCGGGCCGGGCTGCACCCACGACTATGTCGATTCGTTCAGGGAGCTTGCCGATACCGGGCGGGCCGTCATCCACTACGATCAGATCGGCAACGGCAAGTCGACCCATCTGCCCGACAAGGGCGGCGACTTCTGGACCGTCGATTTCTTTTTGGGCGAACTCGATGCGCTGCTCGCTCACATTGGCATTGCCGAGCGTTACGCCCTGCTCGGCCAGTCCTGGGGCGGCATACTTTCGGCCGAACATGCCGTGCGACGCCCTGCCGGGCTCAAGGCATTGATCCTGGCCAATTCGCTGGCCTCAATGGCGCTATGGGTGGAAGGCGCGCTGCAATTGCGGGCCGGGCTGCCGGCCGATGTGCAACTCGCGCTTGACCGGCACGAGGCAGCCGGGACCACCGATCACCCGGATTATGTTGCGGCAACCAAAGCCTTCTATGACCGCCACGTCTGCCGGGTCCTTCCAACGCCGCGGGAGGTCGCCCGGACATTCGCGGCAATCGACGCGGATCCGACGGTTTATCACACCATGAACGGACCCAATGAATTCCACGTCATCGGCACGATGCGGAACTGGACCATCGTCGAGCGCCTGCATCTGATCGAGGCGCCGACGCTGGCGTTCCGCGGATTTTACGACGAAGCGACCGAAGCCTGCGTCCAGCCCTTTCTCGATCGCATCCCGGACGTGGAAGGCATTGTCTTCCCGAATTCCAGCCACATGCCGCATGTCGAGGAGAAGGACGATTGCCTCGCCGCCGTCGGACGTTTTGTCGCCAAATACGATTGAGGCCCATGCCCCACAGCGGCCTGTCTTTGCGCAAGCTGATTGTGCTGGGCTTAGCCAATCGAGTTGCGCGACGGAGCACAAAACTGCGCCGAAGGTCGGCTGGAATGAATCTTGCGTAGTTAGACCGGCCGCATCGGATCTGGCTCGAACATATGAACCTCATCAGCGTCGACATAAGAATGCTCCGATCGCTGCAGTGCGTCGCGGAAACCGGCAGCATTACTGAGACGGCGCGGCGCCTCAGCCGCTCGCAGCCCGCCATTACCCTGCAGCTACAGCGGCTCGACGTGATCTGCGGCTGCAATCTGTTCCGTCACGATGGGCGCAAAATGGTGCTCACTTCCGATGGCAGACTGGTGCTTTCTTATGCAAATTCGATCCTGCGTCTGCACGACGAACTGCTCTCGCGCCTCTCATCGCCCGATATCGAAGGTCAGGTGATCCTCGGCACCCCCGACCTCTACGCGGCCTATTTGTTGCCGTCGATCCTTGCGGTATTCCAGCGTGCCTTCCCGCGCGTCCAGGTCCAGCTTCACTGCTCGCTGTCGACGCCGCTGGTCGGACAGGTCCATCGCGGCGAAATCGACATCGCGCTGGTCACGCGGATGAACGACTTCATCGGCGGGCGAGTGGTGCGTCAGGAACAGCTCGTCTGGATCACCGGAGAACACTCGACGGCGCATACCGAGACACCTCTGCCTCTGGCGCTGCTTCCGCCGGGCAACATCTATCGCGATCATGCGATAGAGCACCTCGAAGTGGCGGGCCGCTCATGGCGGATCGCCTGCGTGAGCGAGAGTGTCAGCGGGCTCCAGGCGGCGGTGTTTTCAGGCATGGCCGTAACCGTGCTCGGCCGCAGCGCACTCGTTTCGGGCATGCGCGAGATCGTGGCTAGCGGCGACTTTCCCACGCTGCCCAAAGTTGACCTGCTGCTTTACAAGGCGCAGGGCACGACCAAGCCGGCGGCCAAGGCGCTCTATGACTACCTGTCGCACTACCTCGATATTAACCGGGAGATCGGCGCTGTGGTGATGCCGGACATGCGCGAACCCGAATCCGAAAGGCCGCTCAACGAAGGTTGAGCGGCGGCCATTCCTCCGTCCAGGGTCGCACTTCCTCAAAGGCTCCCGCGAGAGCGATGATGGAAGTCTCGCGCATCCATGGTGCGATCATCTGAACGCCGATCGGCAGGCCCGAAGAATCACGTCCGCACGGGACCGTCGCGGCCGGCAGGCCGCACAGATTGACCGGCCACGTGAAAGGCGACCAGCCCAGATGCGCGTCGACCGGATGCCCGTCGATGCAGGACGTGCCGAGCGTGCCGGCCGCGAAGGCGGTAACCGCAACTGTCGGCGTAAGCATCACGTCGACGGTGCGGAACAGTTCGACGAATTGGTTCCGGAGCCGGGAGCGCAGATGCGTCGCCTCCATGTAATCAGCGCCGCTGTAGGTGAGGCCTTTGTCAAGAACGGCGCGGAACTCCTCGTCCGAGTCGAGAAATGCTTCCGCGCCGCGATCACCAACCGATGCCGCTTGTTCAGTGAAGGCGATCGGATTGAGCACCCTGTCGAGAATATCCGGGTCGAGGGCGAAGGGAACCTCGACGAGGTTGGCGCCGGCGGAGGCCAGAATGTCGAGTGCGGTGGCGAACGCCGCACGCACTTGCGGATCGACCGGCGCATACCCGAAATCGACCGAAAAAGCGACGCGCAGACCCATGACCGATGGCGGAATCCTGGAGTACTCCTGCGGCTTCAGGGCGAGCGAGGCGGCGTCGCGCACATCATAGCCCGCTATTGTCTCGAGCAGCAGAGCAGCGTCCGCAACCGTGCGCGCTATTGGACCGGTGTGCGCGAGCGATCCCCATGATGGCGGAAAGAAGCCGGGCGCGCGCGAAACGAGGCCGTAAGTCGGTTTAAGGCCGAAGACCCCGCAGAAGGAAGCAGGTACGCGGATCGAGCCGACGCCATCGGTTCCAATTGCCAGCGGACCGCAGCCGGCGGCGACGCCCGCAGCAGCACCTCCGCTGGAGCCGCCGCTGGTTCGCTCCAGCGACCAGGGATTGCGGGTTATGCCGCTGACGGGACTGTCGGCAGTGAGCTTGTAACCGGATTCGCAGGTGGTCGTTTTGCAGGTTACGATGGCGCCGGCGTCGCGTAGACGGCGCACGACATGGGCATCGACTGGCGGCACGAAGCCGGCAAATGAGGGCGCGCCCGCCTTCGCCGGCTTGCCGGCGACGAAGATGAGATCCTTGACGGTGACGGGAACCCCTGCCAGCGGGCGGGTTTCGGCGCTTTTTCGGTAACGCTGCGCGATCACCTTGGCTGCGGAAACAGCCTCTTCGTAGAGATCAGTCACAACGATATTGCAGACCGCATCCGTGCGGCGGAGCGCACACACCGTGTCTTCGATCACATCAACGGGGTCGAAACGGCCCGCCCTGTAGCCGGCGACCATGTCGACGGCAGAGAGACGCGCAAGATCGCCCGGCGCACTGGCTACGCCGACATTGACTGGAATCATGGTCATGAGCCCTCCCGGGCCGGACTCGCGCGGCCGAACCACGCCGGCCGACCGCTATTTTGTTGCACTTTCGTCGGCATTCCGGAGCGCTGCGGCGACCGCGCGTCGCGCCATGACCATTACGAGATTGGCGCGATATTCCCGATCCGCATGGATGTCCGAATTCAATCCCGACGGATCCAATGACACGCGGCTCAGCGCATCCGGATCGAACCGCTCCTGCAGCGCCGTTTCGATGTCGGTTGCCCTGAACACCGACGAGGCTGCACCGGTGACCGCGACGCGCACCTTTCCGGCCGTTCGTGCGACGAACACGCCGACAATCGCATAGCGCGATGCAGGACTGCGGAATTTCGCATACGCCGCCATGTCGGGAACCGGGACGCGGAAACCGGTGACGATTTCGCCAGCTTCGAGCGCAGTCTCGAACATATCGACGAAGAACGCGTCGGCGGGGATCGTCCGTTCGATCGTGATCACGGTTGCATCAAGAGCGAGGATCGCCGCAGGATAGTCGGCGGCTGGATCGTTGTTGGCGGCCGAGCCGCCGATCGTGCCACGATGGCGGACTTGCGGATCGCCGATGTGCGCGGCGAGCGAAGCCAGTCCAGGTATATGTGTCCGCACCAGCGCTGAGGAGGCGACGTCGCAATGGCGAGCCATCGCGCCGATGACCAGAACGCCTTCATCGAACGCTATCTCGCGAAGTGCTGCGACCGCCGAAAGATCGATGATCGCGACGGGCGCGGCTAGGCTTTGCTTCATGGTGGGCAGCAAGGTCATGCCGCCAGCTAGGATCTTGGCGTCGTCATGCTCGGCAAGCAGGGCAGCCGCTGCCACGGTCGTTGCAGGCTTCAGATAGTCGAAGGATTTCATCGAAGCCGCCTTATTCGGCTGCGAGCGCGGCGCGCGAATTGCGGATGATGTTCCAAATCTTGTTTGGCGTCGCAGGCATGTCGACATGGGTGACGCCCAGGGGCTGCAGGGCGTCGACCACGGCGTTGATAACGGCAGCCGGCGAACCGATAGTGCCGCATTCGCCACATCCCTTCACGCCCATCGGCGTGTGGGTGCATGTCGTTGAATGCGGGGCAACGACTATCGCCGGAAAATTGTCGGCACGCGGCATACAGTAGTCCATGAAGGACCCGGAGAGCAGTTGTCCGGAGCTTTCATCGTAGACACCGTGCTCGAACAGCGCCTGGCCGACACCCTGTACGATACCGCCCTGCAACTGGCCCTCGACGATCATCGGATTGATGATCGTGCCGACATCATCGACGGCGGTGTAGCGCTCCAGCGTCACCATGCCGGTATCGGGATCGATTTCGACCTCGGCGAAATGCGCGCCACCAGGATAGGTGAAGTTGACCGGGTCGTAGTAGGACTGCTCCTCGAGGCCGGGCTCAAGGGTTTCCAGCGGATAGTCGAAGGGCACATAGGCCGCGCCGGCGATCTCCGTGAACGTTTTCTTGCGGTCGGTTCCGGCGACCGAAAACTCTCCCGCGTCGAACATGATATCCTCAAGATCGGCCTCGAGTTGGTGCGCGGCGATCTTGCGCCCCTTCAGGACCACCTTGTCGGCGGCTTTCGAGAGCGCCGCTCCGCCGACCACAAGCGAGCGCGAGCCGTAGGTGCCCATCCCGAACTGCACCTTGGCGGTGTCGCCGCAGACGATGTCGATGTCTTCGAACGGCACGCCGAGACGATCCGAGACGATCTGCGCGAACGTCGTTTCGTGGCCCTGGCCATGATTGTGGGTGCCGATCAGCACAGTGACCGCGCCGGTCGGGTGCACGCGCACCGTCGCGCTTTCGTAAAGCCCGCCACGTGCGCCGAGGCTACCGGCCAATCGCGATGGCGCCAATCCGCAAGCCTCGACATAGGTGGACAGGCCGAGGCCGCGATATTTGCCGCGGCCCGCCGATTCCAGCCGCCTCTGCTCGAAGCCATCCGCATCGGCGAGCTTCTCGGCCCTGTCGAGGCAGCCCAGCGGATCGCCGCTGTCATATTCGACGATGACCGGCGTCTGGTAGGGATAGGCCTCGGTCGGGATCATGTTGCGGCGGCGGATCGCGCGCTTGTCGATGCCCATCTCGATCGCCGCGACGTCGACCAGTCGTTCCAGCACGAAGGTCGCCTCTGGCCGTCCGGCGCCGCGATAGGCATCCACAGGAACGGTGTTGGTGAAGACCACCTTCACCGAGCAATGTATAGCCGGCATACGATAGACGCCCGATAGCAGCGGTGCGTAAAGGTTGGTCGGGATGTTTGGTCCGAAGGTCGAGAGATAGCCACCCATGTTGGCGAGTGTGCGCACCCTGAGTCCGAGAAACTTGCCACTCTCGTCGAGTGCCAGCTCGGCCTCGGTGAAATGATCGCGGCCTTGGGCGTCTGAGACGAAGCCTTCCGATCTCTCGCAAACCCACTTGACGGGTTGCCCGAGCTTTGCGGCGGCCCAGGTGACGACGGCTTCCTCGGCATAGTGGAACTGCTTGACACCGAAGCCGCCGCCGACATCGGGCGCCACGACACGCAATTTGTGCTGAGGAATGTGGAGCACCAATTCACCCATCAGGAAGCGGACCACGTGCGGAAATTGGCTCGTCGTCCACAGCGTGTGCTGGCCGGTCGCGAAATCATATTCCCCGATCGCCGCACGCGGCTCCATTGGATTGCCGATTAGGCGGTTGTTGACGAGTTCGATGCTGGCGACATGTGCCGCGTCGGCGAACGCGACCTCCACGGCAGCGGCATCGCCCAGCTCCCAGTCGCAGCACAGATTGTCGGGAATGTCGTCGTAGACGGCGGGCGCACCCGGCTGCAACGCGTCGACCACGCCGACCACGGCAGGCAGGATCTCGTACTCGACCTCGATCGCCTCGACCGCGGCGCGCGCCTGCTCCAGTGATTGCGCCACGACGAAGGCGACGGCATCGCCGACGTGCCGCACCTTGCCATGAGCGATCGGCGGGTGCGGCGGCTCCTTCATCGGCATGCCATCCTTGCCGTGGATGCCCCAGCCGACCGGCAGCCCGCCGACATTGTCGGCTTTCAGGTCTTCGCCGGTATAGATCGCCGCCACGCCCGGCATGGCGCGGGCGGCAGTTGCATCGATCTCTCCAAGCCGGGCGTGCGCATGCGGCGAGCGCAGGAACGCGCCAAAAAGCATGCCCGGCCGCTTGATATCGGCGACATAGTTTCCGCGCCCGGTGACGAAGCGCAGATCCTCCTTGCGCTTCGGCGCCGCGCCGATGCCAACCACTTTTGACATGTTCATGAGCCCCTCACTTTGCCCGCGCGCATGGCGGCGGCGCCGGCGATCACCGATTTGACGATGTTGTGGTAGCCCGTGCAGCGGCAGAGATTGCCCTCCAGCCAATCGCGCACCTCCGTTTCGGTTGGGTCGGGATTGCGTCCGACAAGGTCGACCGCGCTCATCAACATCCCCGGCGTGCAGAAGCCGCATTGCAGCCCGTGGTTTTCATGGAAGGCCTGCTGCATCGGATGCAGCTTCGCCTGTCCGGCGCCCGCCAGGCCTTCAACCGTCGCTACTGAACCGCCATCTGCCGAGACTGCCAGCATGGTACAGCTTTTCACCGACTCGCCGTTGAGATGCACCACGCAGGCACCGCATTGGCTGGTGTCGCAGCCAATGTGAGTTCCGGTGAGCGAGAGCTGCTCGCGCAGGAGATCGACCAGCAGCATCGCCGGATCGATCGATACGCTGACCGGGCGTGCATTGAGCGTGAGATTGATTTCCATGGTGTGCTCCGGGCTAGGCAAGCAAATGCGCGCGGTCGATCAGCCATGCGGCAAGGACGCTATCGCCGACGTCGAATGGATTCTCGAAAAAGCGGCGTTCCGGCACATAGGCGACGAATTCCTCCTCGCCCGCAGCGTCCAGCATCACCTTGACGAAATTGCCCTGGTATTCGATGCCGAGGATCGTCGCCGGCACCGAAGCCATGTCCTGCTCGGAGAGCGTTGTGCCCGTGCGGAACAGTTCGACGTCGTCGCGCCGCACCGCGATGTCGATCGCCTGGCCGGCCTCCAGCCGGACGCCGGCGCGCATCGGAATCGTAATGCCGTTGATTTCAGGGCTCGCGATCATAGCGCGCGTGCCATTAATCCTGCCGACCTTGCCACTGAGCACATTCTGCCCACCAAGGAATTCCGCGACGTAGCGATCCTTCGGCGCAGCATAGATTTCACGCGCCGGACCAGACTGCTTGATCTTGCCGTTTTCCATGACGACGACCATGTCGGCGAGCGCGATGGCCTCGAGCTGCGTATGCGTGACATGGACGAAGGTGATGCCGAGTTCGCGCTGCATGCGTCTCAGCTCGGCGCGCATCCTGATGCGGAGATGCTCGTCGAGCGCCGAAAGCGGCTCATCGAGCAGCAACACCCGTGGTTCGGTAATGGCAGCGCGGGCGAGCGCCACGCGCTGCTGCTGACCGCCGGAAAGCTGCGCCGGGAGACGGTTGGCAAACTCGGCCAGCCGTACCTTCTCGATCATGGCGTCAGTCCTGGCGTAGCGCTCGGTCTTCGAGAGCCCACGGACCCTGGGCGCGAAGGCTATGTTGTCGCGAACCGTCAGATGCGGAAACAGCGCGTAGGACTGGAACATCATCGCCGTACGGCGCTCGACCGGTGGCAGGCCGACGACACTTTCGCCGCCAATCAGGATCTCGCCAACGGTCGGATCCTCGTGGCCGGCGATCATACGCAGGATCGTGGTCTTGCCGCAGCCCGAAGGGCCGAGAATGCAGCAATAGGCGCCGTCCGGAATTTTCAGATTGACGCCGTCGACCGCATAGCTGAAGCCGTCATAGCTCTTGGCGACGCCGGCGATCTCAATATGACCCATGCCGACCGTCATGCGCCGGCTCCCACGAGAACGGGCGGGCGGCTCCTGCGCCGCTTCTGGATGAAGGCGATCGTGCCCAGACTTGCCCCGATGACGAGAAAAGAGACGATCGTGGTGACGGTGCCAAGCGCATAGAGTGCCGGCGAAGTGATGTTCAGCGTCATGCTCCAGATCTCCAGGGGCAGTGTATTGAGCGAGCCGGCGGTCTGCAGCGTCCGGGCAAATTCGTCATAGGAGAGCGTGAAGCCGAACAGCGCGACGGCGACAAGGCCGGGCGCCAGCACCGGGATCACGACGAGCCGGATCGCCTGCCAGGGCGAGGCGCCAAGGTCGCGCGCCGCTTCTTCCCAGGCATGGTCGAAGCGCGACATGACGGCGAACATGACGAGCACGCCAAAAGGCAACGTCCATGAAAGCTGCGCACCAAGCGCCGAGGTGAACAGGCTTGCCTCGATACCGACCGCGTTGAAGATGAGTCCGACGCCGATGCCGAGCACCAGGCCGGGAGCGACCAGGCTGCCGATCATCAAATAGAAGACGGTCGTGTCACCGGCGAAGCGTTTGCGAAAGCCAAGTCCGGCCAGGAAGGATACGACCACGGTCAGCACCGTGACCACGATCGCAAGCTCGAACGAGCGCTCGAAGGAGCCCTTGACGTCGCCGGTGCGGACCTGCGTGAACAGGTCGACGAACCAGTGCAGCGAGAGACCCTTGATCGGGAAGACCAGCCCGCCGCGCAGATCCTGGAAGGAAAGAATATAGATGCAGGCCATCGGACCGTAGAGCGCCACCAGGTAGAGCGTGAACAGGGTGGCAAGCACATAGAAGGTCCACGGCCGGCGTCCACTGGCCGGGGCAATCGCCCGGCTCCTGTGCGCCGGCACGCTTGCGGCGATGGTCGGGGCCATGCTCATCGCGTGATCTCCTTGCGGATGTCGACGAAGCGCAGGATCAAGCCGACAGTCAGCACGAGAACGACGGTGAGCAGCACTGCACTGGCCGCGGCGGTCGGATATTGCAGCACCGAGATGTCCTCATAAAAGGCGCCGGCGACAGAGGCAGAGCCGCCGCCCGACATTACCTTGACCACGAAGAAGTCGCCCATGACGATCGAAATCACGAAGATCGAACCGAGCGCGATACCGTTCTTGGACAGCGGCACGATGATCAGCCGCATGATATCAAAGCGGCTGGCGCCAGCGTCGAGCGCCGCCTCGACGACGCGCTTGTCGATCCGGCCCATGGCGTTGAAAATCGGCACGATCATGAAGATGGTGAGCTGGTGGACATAGGCGACGACCACCGCGAAGCTGGAAAACAGCAGGAATTCGAGCGGTTGGTCCATCAGACCGATCTTGAGCAAGGCCTCATTGACCAGCCCCTCCTTGCCCAGCAAGGGGATCCAGGAAATCATCCGGATAATGTTGGAGGTCCAGAACGGCACTGTGCAGAGCAGGAACAGCCCGAGCGCAAGCAGCGGGTTCCTGACATGGAAGACAAGGAAATAAGCGACGAGGAAGCCGATCACCAGGCTGAAAAACCACGTCAGCACGGTGAACTTGATGGTCTCGTAATAGAGATTGAACGTCAGTTCCGAGGTCAGTATCTGCGTGTAGTTTTCGAGATTGAACGCCGGGAACAATCCGCCGAAGCCATCGGTTTCGAAGAAGCTCGCTGCCACCACTGCAACCAGCGGTAGCACGAAGAACGGGATCAGCACGACGACCAGCGGGGCAACATAGGCCCACCCGGCCAGATTTCGCTTGAACGCAACGCTTTGTGTCATCGCCGGACTCCGAGGATTTTCGGATGAAGGTGTGATCGGGCAAGGCGCCCGATCCGGTTGCGGCGACGCCGGTCACGCAACCTTGAAGTCGTTCCAGCGCTTGTTCATGTAGGCCGCCTCGTCCATCAGCGTGTTCCAGCACGAGATGTTCTTGACCCGCTCGAGGAAGGAGCCGCCATCGCGCACCGTACCCGTCTTCTCCATCGGAGTGCCGTAGGGGTCCTTGACTTCATCCGGCGCCGGCTTGCCGTCGTACCAGTAGTCCCATTCGGCGGCGGTGAGGAACGGCTTGGCGGTGGACGGCACCGGGCTGTAGTAGCCGTAGCGGGCGACGAAAGCGCCCTGCCAGCCGGTGTAGTACCAATTCATATACTCGTAGGCCGCTTCAAGCTTCTTGCCGGTGAGGTGCTTCATCAAGCCCATCCCGTTGCACCAGCCGCGATAGCCTTCCTTGTCGCCCTTTTTGTTGACCGGCGCGTAGACGCAAGGGATCTCCTTGACGCGAACCGTGGCAACCGCTGGCGACCACATCGACTGGATGATCACCTCGCCGGCCGCCATGAGCTGCACGGATTGGTCGAATGTGGTCCAGGTGGCGCGGAAATGCCCCGACTTCTTCAGCTCGATCAGCTTGTCGATAGTGAAGTCGATCTCTTCCTTGGTCATGTTTCCCTTGTTGCCGTACTTGATCAGGTCGGCACTCTCGAAACACAGGGCGGCGTCCATGATCCCGATCGCCGGCACGTCGAGGATCGCCGCCTTGCCCTTGAACTTCGGGTCGATCAGTTCCTTCCACTCGGTAACCGGATGGCCGATCAGATCAGGACGGTAGCCGATCGAATCCGCATTGTAGACTTGCGGCAGGAATGTCGCCCATTCGGTGACGCCGTCGTGGAGATCGGTCGCGTCGGGCGTCTCGATATACATCGCTTCGTACGGCGAAATGCCCTGGCGCGACACCACTGCGCCGTCGATCTCACCCTTGGTGAAGATCGGCAGGATATTATCGAACTCCTTGATCTTGTTGATTTCGATGCCTTGGATCACGCCGCGTTTGGCGGCGAGCTTGGCCTGCCAGCCTTCGAGGTCGGCGATATCGACCGAATTCGGCTGGGTGATGAAGCGGTTGATGGCAGCGGAGGTGTCGAGATTCTGCATCGTCACTTTCAAGCCGAGATCCTTGGCCGCCTGGTCGCCGATCGCCTTGACGACCGAGTACGAAACGCCGACGTGGCGCAGTTCGATGTCCTTGATCTCCTGGGCCCAGATCGTCGGAAAACCGCCGATCGCTCCGGACCCTACGGCGGCCCCGGCAGCAGCCGCGCTGCCTTTGAGAAACTTTCTTCTTGTCAGTGTATTCGTCGGCTCTTTCACCTGTTTCATGGTCAAACCCTTCCCCTGCATGCCGAGCCTGTTGTCGGCAATCCACATTCTTCGATGTCCGGCTTTATGCTGGAGGGTAGGATATATTTTTTGCGCAGCCCGCCAAATTAGAAGTGAAAATTCCAATTATAAGCAGGGCAAATCTGCCGCCGATATGCGCACCGGCAAGCGCCGTTCTCCCAAAACATATGCAAAAGCGCAGATTCCCTCCTCTTTCCTGCCAGAATATTCAGCAAGTTGGCAATTCCCGTAGCGCGCAGACTCGCAGCCACCGGGCGAAAAATAATTTCAAGGCACGTTCACCGTGATCTGGACGAACGGAGGGGACCGTGAGGGAGCCGCAATATCAAAGAGAGGATGTCCGCTCAAGCGAGCTCTGCCGAAAAGGAGCCGCCCGATTGTGCCCCCAATCTCTCCGCGATTAGCCTCGATGGCCGCGCTCTATCGAGAAAAACCGTGTTGCGCGCCACTTGCCGGCTACGGCCGAGGCCCGCCGGCGCGCCGGTATTCGGATTGACATCGAACTTCGGAAAATTGCTCGAAGAGATATCCAGCCGCAGCCGATGGCCGGCACGGAACAGATTGGCAGTCGCAAATAGCTCGATGCGAAGCCGCATGATCTCTCCAGGCTTCACGAGTTCGGCTCTTTCGAATGAGCGCCGGAAGCGGCAGCGGAAAATCCCGTCGGTCAGGTTCAGGGCAAAGCCCGTCGGATAGTCGGCGCTCGGTGGATGGACGTCGATCAGTTTCGCGGTGAAGTCGGTGTCTGGCGCATCGGTCGTCGCCCAGAGATCCACCGCCACCCTTCCGAGCACGGTCAAATCGTCGGCAAGCGGCTCGGTCTCGAAGGAGAGGACATCGAGACGGGCGGAAAGCGGCAGTCCGAAATTGCGGCAGCCGAAGAACCTCTCGTCCTCTCGCTGGTCGAAGCCGCCCCCTGTGAAGATCGGCTGACCGCTGGTCAGAGCGCCGCCAATGGTCGGGACCGGGTCGGCGGGATCGAAATCATAGCTTAGCGCGGCGGCGTCGGGCGCGGGAAAGGCCTCCGAAAGCCTGCCGTTGGGGTGCAGGTAGTAGGTTTGCTCGGTCATGTCCGGCAGCGGCCACCGCTTGGCTTTGATCCAGCGCCCGCCGTGATCGAGACGGCCCGTTTCAGTTTTCGTGCCCTTTCCCCCGCCCATGACAAAAAGGCGGATCGGCTCCTCGTCGAGATTGTCCTCCGGCCCGCTCCTCAGCCAGCGATCGAACCAGCGGCGACGAAACTCCAGCCAGCTCGCCGCCACATTGCCGCCGAGCGGAGCGTTCGGTCCGAAATCGACGTCGCCGGCAAAGGTCAGATTGCGATCGCCGTGCAGACCCGGACCCATGATCAAGGCGAGCGGCCGTTTGCCATTGCGTGCAAGGCCGGCGAAATTCTCGAACGTCGTCGGGACATAGACGTCGAACCAGCTCGAGATCAGGGCGATCGGAATGTGGGGAATGGCGTCGTAGAAGCCCGCTGCATGAATGCCGACCTGCTTCCAGAAGCCGTCGAAGGTCTCGTGCCGCCACTGCTCCAGCAGGTAAGCCTCGTAGTCCGGAGCCCAGCGGAGCGGGGAACGGCCCTCAGACCAGGGCATTTTGCCGAACCAGCGATGCAGGTTTTCCGCTTCGAGCGCCTTCCGGGCCAACTCGTCGCCGGCGGCGACGGCGCTCTCGCGGGCTTCCCGGTAGGCCCAGGTCGCCTGTTTCAGCTCGAACGCGCCGCCTTGGCGGATGCCGCAGGTGAAGGCGTTAGAGAATCCGCCGGAATCGAGGATCATGGTTGCAAGAGCCGGCGGCGCAAGGCACGCCGCGGCCATTTGGGTATGCGCAGCATAGGAAAGGCCCATGGTGCCGATCCGGCCATTGCACCAGGGCTGGGCTGCGATCCATGCAAGCGTGTCGTAGCCGTCCGGACCTTCGGAGCGATATTTGACGAACTCGCCTTCCGAGCCGTAGCGGCCGCGGCAGTCCTGGTAGACGACGATGTAGCCATGGCGCACGAAATGCTCGGCGACCGTCGCGCGATCCATCGGTTCGGTCATGCTGACCTCGAGTTCGGCGCGCGATGCCATCGCCTTGCCATAAGGCGTCCGCTCAACGATGACGGGAGCTGGCCGGTCCAGCGCGCGGCCTCCCCTTGCCGGTCGGTAGACGTCGGTCGCCAGTCTTACCCCATCGCGCATCGTCACCATGATATCGCGGCAGAGGACCATGTCATCGGTCACGGACTGGAACGCCTGGAGGTCGGTCATCTCAAAAAATTCCAAGGCGTTCAGGCGGCGGCGTCATTGAGGTGGCATGCGCTCTTGTGTCCGGCAGCAACCACCTTCAGTCGGGGCGCTTCGGTGCGGCAACGAGGCATCGCGTGCGGGCAGCGCGGGTGGAAATGACATCCGCTCGGCGGCGAGAGCGGGCTCGGCAATTCACCCTTGATCGCGGCAAAGCCGCGTTTGGTGGTTTCGATCCGCGGCACCTCGGCGAGAAGCGCCTGCGTATAGGGATGGTTGGCCCGTGCAAAGATCTCCTCGGCCGGAGCCTCTTCGACAATGCGGCCGAGATACATGATCGCCACCCGATCGGAGATGTGCTCGACCACTCCGAGATCGTGGCTGATGAACAAGTAAGTGAGGTTCAGCCTCTCGCGCAGGTCCATGAAGAGATTGAGGATTTGCGCCTGGATCGAGACGTCCAAAGCGGCAACGGCCTCATCGCAGACGAGAAATTCCGGCTGCACGGCGAGCGCGCGGGCAATGCCGATCCGCTGGCGCTGGCCGCCGCTGAACTGATGCGGAAAGCGGTGTTTTAGCGCCGGATCGAGACCGGCACGCCGGAACTGTTGATCGACAAAGGTACCGAGATCGCCCTCAACCAGCCCGTGTACGCGCGGCGCCTCGCTGACGATATCGGCCGCTTTGCGGCGCGGATTGAGCGAGGCGTAGGGATTCTGGAATATCATCTGAACGCGCAGCTTGGCCTCACGCCGTTCGAGCGGCGGAAGCGCCTTCAAGTCCTTGCCGCGCCATGATACCGATCCCTTGCTGGGCGCCACGATGCCGGCGACGATCCGGCCCAGTGTAGACTTGCCGCATCCCGACTCGCCAACGAGGCCCAGAACCTCGCCCCTGCGAACGGCGAGGCTGACACCGTCGATCGCCTGCACGCTTGCCGTCGGTTTGGCGAGTTTGAACGAGATCGCCAAACGGGCCGCGAGATCCGGCCGCGTGCCGAAGCTGTGAGAAATCTCGTTCAGCTCGATCAGCGGCGCCATCCCGCTAGAACCCGCTGAGGAGCTTTGAATGTCTGCCGCAATCGGAGTGGAGGGGATCATACGCGGAACTCCGGCAAGGGATGAACGCAGCGGTGCTCGCGCGGGCCAGCAGTGAGCAGAGGCACCGCCTGGGCACACGCCGCGTCGGCGCGCGCGCAGCGCGGGGCGAAAGCGCATCCGGCCGGCAGCCGCGCAACACTGGGCGCCATTCCCGGGATCTGCCGAAGCCGCTCGCCACGCCGGTTGCGGCTGGGAACGGAGTCGATCAGACCGGCGGTATAAGGGTGCAACGGACGGGCGAGAACGTCCGACACCGGGCCGGATTCGACGATGCGGCCCGCATACATCACGGCGATCCGGTCGGCGAGCCGCGAGACGACGGCGAGATCATGCGTGATCCAGATCAGCGACGTGTTGTTCTGCGCCACGAGCTTTTGCATCTCGGCGAGAATCTGTGCCTGGATCGTAACATCGAGCGCGGTGGTCGGCTCGTCGGCGATGATGAAGTCCGGCCGGTGCAGCAGCGCAATAGCGATAACGACGCGCTGGCGCATGCCGCCGGAAAACTGATGCGGATAGGCCTGCAGCCGCTCATCCGGACTCGGGATCCCGACCATGCCGAGCGCGTCGCGCGCCCGCGCCCTGGCGTCCATGCGCGAGACGTTTTCATGCGCCTGCACCGCCTCGATCATCTGCGTGTCGATGCGCAGGACCGGGTTCAGCGTCATCATCGGATCCTGGAAGATCATCGCCATGCGGCGCCCGCGCAACGCTCGCATCTCCTCGCGGCTGGAGCGGGTGATGTCGCGGCCGTCGAAGACGATCTGGCCGCCGACGATCGTGCCTGGCGGATCGACAAGGCCGATGATGGAAAAGCCGGTGACCGATTTGCCGGACCCGCTTTCACCGACGAGACCCAGAACCTCGCCTCGCGCGACGCTGAACGAGACGCCGTCAACGGCTTTTGCTTGTCCGAAATGGGTCCTGAGATCGCGGACTTCGAGCACGGTCGCGTTCATTCGCGCCCCCGCGGGTTGAGCACGTCGCGGAGCCGATCACCGACGAGGTTGATCGCAACCACGGTAATCAGCAGCGCCACGCCGGGATAGAAACTGATCCACGTCATTCCGGAGAGCATGTACTGATAGCCGTTGGCGACCAGCAGGCCGAGACTGGGCTCGGTGATCGGCACACCGAGGCCAAGAAAGGACAAGGTCGCCTCCAGCGAAATGGCGCGCGCCACCTGCACCGTTGCGATCACGATCAGCGGCGGCAGGCAGTTGGGCAGAAGATGGACGAACAGAATGCGCCATCGCGGAATGGCGAGCGACTCTGCCGCCTCCATGTATTCCTTGCGCCGCTCCACCAGCGCCGTGCCGCGCGCGGCACGTGCATAAGTCGCCCATTCGACGATCACCAGCGCGAGTACGACGTTGAGGATTCCCTTGCCGAGAAAGGCAAGGATCATCAGTGCAACGAGAATGGAGGGGAAGGAGAGTTGCAGATCGACGACGCGCATGATCGCCGTCTCGGTCCGACCGCCGAGATAGGCGGCGAGCAGGCCTAAAGAGGCGCCGAACAGCGCGGCGAAAAGTGCCGAGCTGACGCCGACGCCGAGCGATATGCGCAGACCGTAGATGATGCCGGAAAGCATGTCACGGCCCTGGTCGTCGGTGCCGAGCCAGAAAATCATGCCCGTCATCGATTGCGAGCCGGGCGGCAGGCGGCTGTCCATGATGTCGAGCTGGTTGAGGTCGTAGGGATTTTGCGGCGCTATAAGTGGCGCGAGCAGCGCCAGCCCAATGATCGCGGTCAGCAGCACGAAGCCGGCAATGGCGGCAGGCGAGCGGAAGAATGCCCGCACGAGCACTCGAAACGGCGCCTCTTCACCCTTCTCGGCCTCGGTAGGCATCGGTGGCGGCAAGGTGTCGACGCTCATGTCACGGTCCCTCGCCCTGGAGCCGCACCCGCGGGTCGAGTGCCGTATAGGTCAGGTCGACGACGAGATTGATGATGACGAAGAAGGCGACGATCGCCATCAAGTATGCGGTGATGATCGGACGGTCGAGCACGTTGATGCTGTCGATGATCAACTTGCCCATGCCAGGCCAGCTGAACACGCTTTCGGTGACGACCGAGAAGGCGACGATGGAGCCGAATTCCAGGCCGATGATGGTCACCACCGGGATCATGATGTTCTTCGAGACGTGGACGCCGATCACGCGCGTTTCCCTGAGGCCCTTGGCCCGCGCGAACTTGACGAAATCGAGCGGCAGGACTTCGGCGACGCCGGCGCGCGTCAGGCGCAGAATGAGGCAGGCGTCAAACAAGGCGAGGTTCACCGCCGGCAGGATCAGGTGGGCAAGGCCGTCTTTGGTCAGGAACGCCCATTGGACACCGAACAGTTCGGCGGTCTGGCCGCGCCCGCCGCTCGGCAACCAGCCGAGCTGCACGCCGAAAAACATGATCAGGACCAGCCCGACCCAGAAGGTCGGCAACGAGAAGCCGAGGATGCTGACGGTCATGATGACGCGGCTCAAGATGCCATCCGGCCGCAGTCCGGCATAAAGCCCGAGCGGCACGCCGACGACGATGGCAATGAGAATGGCAGAGACGGCCAGTTCGAGTGTTGCCGGCAGTCGCTGCAGGATCACCCTGATCGCCGGCTCGTTGTAGACGTAGCTCTCGCCAAGGTCGCCATGCAGCGCTGCCCAGAGGAAGCGGAGGTACTGCTGCCAAAGCGGCAGGTCGAGCCCGAGTGCCTGGACGACGCGCGCGCGCTCGATCTGATCGGCGTCGGGCGAGATCAAAATGTCGACGGGGTCGCCGATGACGTTGATCGCGATGAAGACAATGACCGTCATGGCGAGCATGACCATCGCGGCTTGGAGCAGCCGGCGCGCGACGGCTGCGGTCATGGCATCGCTCCGCAGCCTGATTGCCGGAAAGGGTCGCCGGTCGTCTGTGCGCGGCACATCACGCCGGCACCGCCATCGCCATGCCGTCGCGCTGCGGATCGGCGCCGCCGCGGCAAATTCCGTCTTCGATCTGGATGCCGTGGAGGGCGGCAAAAGCGTAACTTTGCCAAGAGCGCTTCACCTCGTAGCCCCGGCCCTCGATTTCTTCAGTGACATAGCGCGGAATGCGATTGGAGACGTCGATTGTGTTCGACACCGCCACGATCCTCGGGGCGGCCACCGCTTCCGACATGCTCATATCGAAATCAATGAGATTCATCAGCCCCTGCGCCATGGACGGCGCGATATAGCTGCCGCCGGGCGCTCCCATGACGATCACCGGCCGGTCGTCCTTGAATACGATTGTGGGCGCCGCAGAGCTGGCCCGCCGCTTGCCGGGAGCCAGCGATCCGGCCCGGCCCGGCCTTGGGTCGAAGCGGCTCATCGTTCCGTTGTACATGAATCCCAGGCCATCGGTGATCGCCCCCGAGGGACTGCCCAGCGTGTGGGTCAAGGCGACGGCATTGCCCTCACGGTCGACCACCGAAATATGGGTCGTGTCGCGCGGCGACCGGTCATCGACGCGCTCGATCCTGGCGCGCAGCCCGGCCTTGATCTCGGCGGCGAGCCCGCTGCAATAGTCGCGGGACAGCAGCCGCGCGACCGGCACGTCGACATAGGCAGGATCGCCGAGATGGCGGTCCTTGTCGATGGTCATGCGCTTCATCGCCTCCGCCAGCAGGACGATGTGCTCGGCACCGTCATGCTCCATGGCTCCGACATCAAAATGCTCGAGGATGTGGAGCAATTGCAGCATGGATATGCCGCTGGCGGGCGGCGGGCTGGTCGCGATATCGTAGCCACGATACTCGCCCCAGAGCGGTTGCGCGGTGGATAGCTCATAGCGCGCCAGATCATCCTTCCCGATAAGGCCGCCGTTGGCGGCCATGTCGGCGGCGATTTCTTCGGCGATCTCGCCCTTGTAGAAAATATCCGGACCGGCGGCCGCGATGCGCTCGAGCGTTTGGGCGAGGTCGGTGTTGACGACGACGTCGCCTGGCAGCTTGACCGCGCCGTCCGGGCGAAAATAGATGGCGCGCCCCGTGTTGCTGAAGCGCAGCTTGTCAAGGGTCCGCACTTCGCCGGTATCTACGCCGTCCTGGGCCCAGTACCAATGGACATGCGGGCGGACCATAAAGCCGCGCCTCGCCTGCTTGGCGGCGGGTGCGACGACGTCGGCCCATTCAAAAGTGCCGTATCTCGCCAGCGCCTCGGCATAGCCCTTGACACTGCCCGGCGTGCAGACGGCGAGATAGCCGATCTCGCTGATGCCGCCTTCCAGCAGAAAGGCGAAGCCGTCGCGCGACTGGCCGACCAGAAGGTCGCTCCACATTTCAGGCGACGCTTTGAGCGGCGCCCTGGCGTAGAATTCTAGCACCTCGTGCACGCCGCGTCGCGGCATATAGACCTGCATCGAGCCAAAGCCCCCGATGCCGGCCATTTGAGGGTCGACGACGCCTTGCATGAAAGCGCAGGCGATCGCCGCATCGACGGCGTTGCCGCCGCGTTTGAGCACCAGCGCGCCCGCCTCGACCGCCTCCGGCTGCGGCGCAACGATCATTGCATTCATCTTGATGCGTTCCGTCGTTCCTTGAGCGCCTGGGCCAGGAAATCCTTGACCGGATCGAGAACCGCGTCACGTTCGTGGGCTACCCCGGGCAGCAAATCAAAGCGTACGCGCGCACCCGCTTCCTCGAACGATCGACACAACGTGCTGAGGCGTTCCGGCCTCGTTTGTCCTGCATCGTTGGCGCCCGGCATCCAATGCGCGCTGCCTTGGACATGCGTGATTTCCCAGGTCTCCAGGTCGGCATCGCCGACGATCATCTGGACAGGCACTTTTGCCAGCGCTGCGGCGTCGAAGGTGATGCCGAACTTCTCCGGCAGGTCGCGAATGCCCACCCACCAGTCCCGCGTGGGATCGAGCAGGGTCACCGATCCCGGTGCGCCGATCGACGCCGCCCATAGCCTGTCGGGATGAAGGATGGCGAAGCGATGGGTGAAATGCCCGCCGCCGGAAAATCCGAACATAGCGAAGCGGGTCCAGTCCTGACGGTATTTCGCGACGACTTCCTCGACTATCGCGAGCAGCACCTGATCGTAGCGGATGTCGCTCTCGATCATGTATTTGTATCCGCTGCGGGCATCGTCGCCGAGAACGCCCATTGGAAACACCGGGCACAAAATGGCGCAGTCGTTCCAGCGTCCGAACTCGGCGAACGCATCACGGAAACCCAGGAACGAGGTGCGGCCGGTACCATGGACGGCCACCAGCAGGTCGACTTGGGCGCCTTCCCCAACCGCGGGCGGTACATACAGGCAATAGTGGAAGCGTGGGTCCGATTTGGAAGCAAAGATGGCGGTCGCGCCAAGATCGTATGTAGCGCGACCGCGATCCGCAACAGATCCCGTGGCGATGCTCGTCAAGTCTACACCTCCTCAGACAATCTTGGCGTTCATGGCCAGCGTATACTGGTCGGCCCGCGTCGTGAACTGAAGGTCCTTTCGGGCAGCCACGACGAGAACCTCATGGTGCAGCGGAATCAGGGCGACGTCGTTGAAGACGATGTCGCTGAGCTCCGAGAGCATCATTTCGCGTTTGGTGTCGTCCAGCGTCCGCTTCGCCACAGCCAGTTTGGCATCGAGATCGGGATTGGAGTAGCGGCCCGAATTGGCGATGCCCATACCGGCGTCCGGATTCTGCGTCGCGACCAGAGCTGTCATCGGGTTCGAGGTTTCGCCTGTGTTGACGCCCCAGGAGTCCAGATTGACGCTGAACTCATGGGCATCCGCCTTGTCGGCATAAACCGACCAGGGCATGACCTCGACGCTGACTTCCAGGCCGATGCGAGAGAACATCTGGGCCACGGCCTGCACGATCTTCGAATCGTTGACGATACGATCATTGGGCCCGTGGATCGTCAGGCGGAAGCCATCGGGGTAGCCGGCCTCGGCAAGCAGGGCCGTGGCTTTTGCAGCGTCGAATGGAACGGGTTTGATAGCAGCCGAGGTGCCCGGGGCGCCGGCGGGCAGAAACTGTGAAGCGACAATGGCATTGCCCTGCATCAAGCGCTCGACGATGGCGCTGCGGTCGATCGCCATGGACAGCGCCTGCCGCACACGCAGATCCTTCAGCGGGTTGCGGTCGAGCGGCTTGCCATCCTTGCCGCTGATGAAGGGCGTCACGTCCCTGAACGTGTCCAGCGAGAAGAAGACCACCCGGCTCGATACGCCGCGGATGATGTGAAAGCGCTCGTCTTGTTCGACGCGGGCAACACCCTCGTAGGGCACCTGTTCGACGAGATCGAGATCGCCGGCGAGCAGGTTGGCAAGCCGCGCGCCGGCATCGGTGACGATGCGGAGCTCGACGTCCGGCAAAGCAGGCCTCGGTCCCCAGTAGTTGGGATTGGCGGAAAGCGCGACACGGTTGCCGGAAACATATTCCTTCAGCACATAGGGGCCAGTTCCGATCGCCGCGGTGCCGTTGTTGAACTGATCGCTCGGGGTATCCTTGAACTTGGCGCGGATGATGCGAATGCGACTGAGCGAATTGGGCAGAAGCGGCTCCGGCTGCTTGGTTTCGATGAGAAGCTTGCCGGTTTGGGGCGAGGTGATCGACTTGATGTTGCGCGTGTAGGTCCGGAACGACGCCGTGCTGTCGATGGTGTTGGCCCGGTCGAATGAGACGACGATGTCGTCTACAGTGAGCGGCTCACCGTCGCTGAAGCGCACGTCCGGCCGCAGGTCGAACTCCCAATGGGTGTCGTCGACCACGCGCCAGGCCGTCGCGAGCCCCGGTCTGGAGATCGATTTTTCGTCGTTGATGACAAGCGTGTCGTAGATGTGGGTGGCAAGCGCGTTGTTCGGCGCATTGCTCTTCAGATGCGGGTCTAGCGTCGTCGGCGGAGCAGCCATGCCGATCCGCAGCTGGCCATTTGCCGCGGCGTGGGCAAGCCCCGTCCAGCCAATGCCTTGCAAGACGGCGGCACCGCCGAGCGCCCATTGCATCAGCGCACGGCGCGATATTGTCCGGTTCATCATTGGTTTTCTCCGTGTCCACTCTGGATAGTTCCATCGGAGGAGTTCTTTTCCGCTGCCGCTTGCCATGATCGAGCCCAGCTTGGGATCCGCTGATGGTGCCGGCCTCCTTCCTGACAGCGAGTGAAACGAAAGCTTCACGATTTGTCAACACAGATAAACCATCGTTTCACTAGACGATACAAATTTTCTCGTTTAACCTCCTGCACGAGACGCTTTGGCGAGGAAGTGAGAAATGACCGATCAAGCAGATACCCGGTACACGGTCGATTCCGTCGATCGCGCGATCAGTTTGTTGCAGACTGTGGCCGGCGAGGCAGATCTTGGCGTTTCCGAAATCGCGCGGCGTTCCGGCGACAGCAAGGCGCGCGCTTTCCGGCTTTTGCAGACGCTGGTGCGGCGCGGCTTGCTGGCGCGATCATCGGATGGAAAAGGCTATCGCCTCGGCCTCGCTGCATTGATGCTGGGCCACGCCGCCAGCGAACAGATGGATCTGATCCGCATAGCAAACCCTGTTCTGGAAGAACTCGGTCAGAAGATCGGCGAAACCACCCAGTTGCGGATCCGCGATGACCAGGAAAGCCTTTGCGTCGCCAAATGGGAGCCGAAGCGGGACCTTCGCGTCAATGCGATTGTCGGCCGGCGGCGTCCGCTACATGCCGGTTCGAGCAAGGCGTTCCTGGCCCATATGGGTGATGAGGAGCGCGAGGCCATTCTTTCCGGCCCGTTGAAGCGCTTCACCAAGAAAACGGTGACCGATCCTCGGCTTCTTAGGGGCGGGCTCGAGCAAATCCGCAAGGCGAAGTTTTTCGTCAGTCGCGGCGAGATCAACGACGATCTGATTTCGATCACCGCACCGGTGTTCGTGGCGCCGGGTAAGATAATCGCGGCGCTGAACATCGCTGCCCCGGAAAATCGGGTGCCGGAAGAGCGTATAAGCGAACTGGGCGACATGGTGGCCCGGGCCGCCCATCGTATTTCTGCCGCCCTTGGCTTCCGCTCGCCGGCTGCCAATGAGATAGCGAGTTGAACCGGTGCCAAATATCACACGACTGCCTCGGCAGATTGCGACGAGGGATGTATCTCCGGAACGGTGAAAACCGGCACCTCGCCCTTGAAGCCTTGGAGTTCGAAGGCGCCCGCCTGGACAACCGGCATCGATGCTCCTTGGGCAAATCCGGGACCAAGCACCAGGGGGATGCTCAGCTTTTTGGTCGTTGACTCGAGCCGTGCCGTGCGGTTCACCGGCGAGCCGATCGCGGTGTAATCGAAGCGCCGTTCGGAGCCGAAATTCCCGACGGAGCAGATGCCAGTATCGATGGCGACGCCGATTTCGATAGAGGGATGCCCGCGCGCGGTAAGCGCGGCGTTTTCGCGCTTGACCCGTTCGATCAGGGCGAGCCCCGCTTCGAGCGCGCGCTCGCGATGATCTGGCTGGTCAAGCGGCGCGTTCCAGAAGGCTAGCACGGCATCGCCCATGAACTTATCGATGGTCCCGTCGCGCTTGAGTATCTCATCGGTCGCAAGGCCGAGGAAGTGGTTGACCACCTTTCCGATTTCTTGGGCATCGAGTTGTTCGCTCATCGCCGTGAAGCCGCGTATGTCACTCAGCAGGATTGTGATCTCGCGCTTCTCTCCGGACAGGATCGCTTCGGTATCCGAATTTGCCAGGCGCTGCACCACAGAGGGCGACAGATATTGGGAAAACTGCCGGGCCAGGGTGGACCGGCGCTGCTCGCTGCGCCTGTAGAGGGCATAGCCCTCGAAGCCAGCTACGAGGATCGTCGCAAGCGCCGGCTGCAGTGGGTCATAGAGCGCACCCTGCAGGCTGTATTCGAGAGCGCCAAACACGAAGGGCGTGGCAGCCAGGAGCGCCAGAGCGAATGCGCCAATCACGACCCGCTCGGCGAGCACTCCAGAAAGCCCGATGAAAACGATGCCACTGAGGACCAACCACAGCCGCTCCAGCGTCCGCGCTTGCGTTGGCTCTACAAGATAGCTCGCGGCAAGCATCTGGCCGATTGCATCAGCGTGGATGTCCACGCCTGGTCGCGCCGGACGCGCCGGGGTGGACAGATACTGTGTCAATCCCACGGCTGACAGATCAACAATGGCGATCGCGTTCCGCAGCAGCGGATCGCCGCGACCCGAAAGGATATTACTGGCAGATATGCGCGGCGTATTGGTGTCGGTCTCCCAGAGGCGGATGCTGCCCTGCGGCTCAAGTGGCACAATGGTCCCGGCCATCCTGAGCGCGTCAAACCCGGCGACATTCATCCGGGCTACGTAGCCGTTCTCTCCGGCGTAGAGGCGCAGGAGTTCGAGCGCGAACGACGGCCAGAGCTGCACGCCTTGAAGCGTATTTCGGAGCCAGAGCAGCGGCACATGGCGTAGTACGCCGTCGGGATCGGGCACAGTGCGAATTACGCCGAGGCCTGCAGCGGCGCTCGAGAAATCAGGAAGGGAGCCTGTCAGACCGGTGAAGCCAGGAAGCGTCTCGGGTAGCTGCCCGACGATCGACCAGCCGGCTTTGGGCTCTGCTTCTGAAACCGTCACCTCGTTGCCCAGGCTAACGGCGAGCGCCGTTCGATTTTTCGCCAGTGCGCTGGCGAGGCGCTTGTCTCCGGCGATGCCATCAGGAGAGATATCAGCCTCGGGCAGCACCAGCGCAAGCCCGATCACCGCGGCACCGGACTCGGCGACACCATCGACCAGATCGGCCAAAAGGCCACGGTTCCAAGGCCATCGCCCATATGCCTTAAGGCTCGCGTCGTCTATCGAGACAATGACAACAGGATTGCTCGTCGCCTGGCGCGGGGCGAGGGACTGGTAGAGGTCGTACGTGCGCTCGCGCAGGCGCGACAGCGGCCCGTCGAAAGCAAAATGGCAAGCGAGCAGCAAGAGTACGACCGCAAGACCAGGTATTTTCCGCCTGGCAGCCCGCCGCCAATCAAGCGAGGGGCTCATGCCGCTCGGCCAGCCTTACCGGCAGTCGGGAAAGCAGTCATCATCCTCATCATCCACCCCGCTGCCTACAGGGGGCGTTGGGCTGTCAGGGAACTCCATGGCCACGCCGGGCAATGCGCCGTCGGTGGACTTGCAGGCTTTGAGCGAATTGCCGAGTGCTGACGCACAAATCGCGCTTACGTTCAGCCCCGGACCCGGTTCGCCTGGCAGGCCGGTGCCGGCTATTCGATCGATGCTGTCCAAAATCGGGAACGCGTCGATACCGCCGTAGCCGGTCAGCAGTTTGTCATTGTCCGACGTGCAGGCGTGGCCCGGGTTTGTGATCACGAGCTTGCGACCATTCATCATGCAGGTCATGCGGCCGGCGCGCAGTATGCCGACGGTCTGACCAGCAATCACAAGCACCTCAATGATGCCACCTCTGGCTCCGAGCACCATGTGTGGCGTCGCAACTTGCATGTCGCCGCCTTTCGAAACCTGGCCGCCGTAGAAACGGGCCAGGCCGCTGTTCATCCTGATGTCGATCTTTCCTGATCGGGACCCCGGATTGTAGACGAATTCATCGATCGTCAGGCTGGTGTTCGGACCAATCTTGGCGCTCGACTCGTCCCGGAACACGAGCATTCCGAGACCGGTGATATTGCTGCGCAGCTGGTCGCCGAGTTCGACGCCAGCGCCGACGTTCATCGCCTCGCCGTGATTGCGGATGATGTTGGTCTGGTAGGCCGTCATGGACCCAACCGTTTCAGCGCCAGATGGTGCCGCAAAGGCAAGGCAGGCGATACAAGTGGCTATCTGACGATACAGGGTCCTCATCGCGGCCTCTTTCAGTTGAGTGTCAACGTGTAGCTCACGAGCAATTCGAATGAATCTCGGTCGCCGCTGGCGATCTCGAAGTCGGTTTCGCGATAGGCGAGATCGACACTGACCTTCTGCCATTCAGTGAGCTGAAAATCGCTTTCCGAGGCAATGCGCCAGAAGTCGCTCTGGATGTTCGTGCCGATGCCGACGGACAAGTCGGGAGTGTCGCTGTGGCCGGCCGAGACGGCGACCTGGTGAGACCATGCGAAAAGGTCCGGTACTTCCATCACCACGCCGCCGTAGCGGACCTCTCCAATGTAGCTGCGGCCGATTTCGCCAGCTCCGGAGGCGAAGTCAGTCGAGCCGACTAGGCGCAGTCCGAGCGCCTGGCCATTGCGGAAGCGGTAGCTGCCGCCTGCCTCATAGAAGGCCCTGCTATCGGCGAAGATGCCTTTCGAGCTGCTTAGATCGATGTAGCCGGCACCTGCAAAAAGCGTCGTCTCGACGGTGGGGCGCACGAGGAAGCGCCCACTTAGACCGACGCCGCTCTCGTGAACGTCGCTGTCGAAGCGATCTGTGACGGCGAACGCGGAAAGTAGCAGCCGTAGCGAATCGATCCCGCTGTTGGGCAGTCCCTTGTCCAAGGTAATGGCGGCGTTCCCGTGGATAAAAGTCTCCTCGGCACCGGGAACCGACAGGTCTTTGGTGAAAAAGCGCTCTGTCGCTGCCAGCGAGCCCGAGAGGACAAGTGCATCAGCACTTGGCGTCCCGAGATCCCATCGGATAAAGCCTTCCGCCCGCCCATAGGGCGAGACCAAGGTGCGGTCGTCTTCGGCCCCGCCCGGCTCAAAATCGGTGGATGCGCTGAACATGCCGCCAGTCAGAGCGATTTCCCAGGTGACGCCACGTAACGCGCGCTCGATGCGGGCGAGCAGGCGAACGGCTTCCTGCTGCTCATCCGCGGACAGGTCCCCGACCTCGAGGCCGTACTGCGCCTGCCGCCGGGCCAATTCATAGGAGCCGACATGATAATACAACCGGCTGGCCGAGAGCCGGGCGCGCGCATCGCGAGGATGTTTGATGAGATACTGCTCGATCGACGAGATCGCCTGATCGTACTGCCCTGCGTTGACGGCAACTGTGACGAATTGAGCTAGCGCTCCGTTGTCGGTCGGATTGGCAATGCGGGCCGAAAACGCATCGTCATAGGCCGGATAGAGACCTTGTGCGCCGGCCGGCAATATGCCGGTACAAAGCAGCGCCGCGGCGAAGCCGAGGATCATTGAAAACGAGGAATGCATGCCGAGAACCCACCCCAACCCGACTAGTGCAGCGGATCTAGCACGCCTGCACGAAAAAAAGCGACAGAACTGTCAGGAAACCTCCGAGTCTTCAGCAGCTGTTGCAGCTGCGCAACAAACTATCGCGTTCAATCGCATTTCGCCTACGCTGGTTGGCCAAACATCTTCTCAGCGTTGCTTGGCTTCCAGCAAGTATTCCCTACAAACGGCAACTAATCCAAATCATAATCAGCGGCGGATTGCGCAGCCGACAAGATCAACATTGTTTGCGCGATTCTCCACGTACCTGGTCGCCGCACGACGCATCAGGGTCACATGGAGCTCCTCCGAAGGTCCTCCGCCGCGTTGCGCAAGCGCTCGGAGAGCTAGCGGGCGATGCTTCTCAGGACGGCCTGCGCGATGTGCGGCTTAGCCTTTGTTATCTTGTTGAACGCCGACGAGGTCACTTCATAGGCAACAACGTCCTCGTCCGCGATCACGTCCGTCGAGCGTGCCCTACAGCACGAGCATGGTGGCCAGTCCCAGCATCAGGCCCATGCCTACAATATCGGTCACCGTCGTGAGGAAGATCGCGGAAGCCACGGCCGGATCGGCGCCGACCCGCCGCAGGCCCAACGGGATCAGCACGCCGGAGATCCCGGACATGAGGCACGATCCGGACATGGCGAGCAGGATCACAAGCGCCAGCATGGGCGCCTGGGATGCCGACTCCGGCTGCCGTGAAGCGTAGAACCACATGGCCGCAGCCGCCACCAGACCGACGAGCAAGCCGTTGGCGATCCCGAGCGCTCCCTCCCTCAGCACCAAGTGCAGCTTCGGTCGTTTGTCCACATCCCCTAGGGCGAGGCCACGCAGCGTAATAGCCAGCGCCTGGCAGCCGGTGTTTCCGCTCTGTCCGGCCAACACCGGGAGGAACGCCGCCAACGCGACGATCTTCTCGATCGTGCCTGTGAACGAGCCGACCACGAAAGCGGCTATGAAGGCCGTCAGCAGGTTGAGCTGCAGCCACGGATGACGTTTCAAAAAGGCTGAAAACAGCGGAGTGAAAGAACGCTCCTCCTTCTGGACACCCACCATCTGGCCAGGCTGGGCAGAAATCTCGATGATTTGCTGCTCGAACAGCCGCCAGCCGCGAACCTGCCCGAGCAGCCGGTTCTCCGCGTCCACCACGGGATAGACAGGGTAGTGACGGCGTACCGCCGCCTTGCAGGCTTCGCTCAAAGGCATATCGACGTGAAGGGCGAACGGACTTGCCAGCATAATCTGATCCACCGTCGCGTCGGCCCCGCTCAGCATCAGATCGCGCAAGACCACTAGGCCAACCAGTCTATCGCCCTCGTCCGTGATGTAGAGGTAAGTCAACTCGGTCGGCACCTGCGCGCGCCTGACGGCCTCGACCGCGGCGGCTACCGTCGTCCCGACAGCAACGCTGGCGGGGATCGGATCCATCAGCTCAACGATGGCCTCGGGGATCGCGAGATCCTTGCCGTCGGTATGAGATTTGATGGGCCTCCTTTGCGAGGGAAAATGCTCCGCCACCTTCCGGGCGTGCCTATCCGGTAACAACTTTAGTGCGTCGCGGATGAACTCGGGAGACTCTCGGGCTAGCAATTCAGCCGCGTCGTCAGGGGCTCGAGCACGCAGCGTGCGCACCAACTTCTCAATGTCGTTCTCTTCCCTCATCTGTTCCCCCAACCTCTAATGTTGCGCCTCTGAGCTTATAGACGGAACCGGTTCGCTCTGCCCAGGCGCACGGTGGCCTAAGCGCCTCGATCCGGAATCTTCGCCTTCTCGGGGCGCCGAGTAGACTGACCCAGACAAATCTGAGCCATTGCGTGGGTGCATATAGGCGGGTTGTAACGTCAGCGTGTCGCCAAGAGAATTGACGTGTTGCCGAAACTTCACCGTCGATTCCCGAGCTCTGCGAGCACGTCGCAACTCATCAACGAAGTAAGGTCGGCAAATGGGCCGTCGCGGCCCTGCTCATTGGGGTGCGCTCAGCCCGACAGTTCGCGTGCCGGCCGCGATTCAACCTGGGAAGATGGTGAAGCCGCCATCGACGCGAATGACCTGCCCGTTGATGAAACGCGCGCGCGGACCGGCGAGGAAGGCCACCGCTTCGGCGATCTCTTCAGGCTCGGCATAGCGGTTCAGCGATTTTTTGCTCGAGTCCATGCGCTCCGGATCGACGACGCGGCTCGCCTGGAACCGTGCCGTCTTGGTGGCGCCGGGGCTCACCGCATTGATGCGCACGCCATCGTCGATCAGTTCCTTGGCGAGGCAACGCGTATAATGCACGACGGCCGCCTTGAGCGTGGAGTAGACCACCTCCGGCGAGCATCCGATATGCGCTGCCGCTGAGGCAATGTTGATCACCGAGCCTGAGCCGCGTTTGACCATGGGCGGAATGAACGCCTGGCAGACCAGCATCGTGCCGATGAGATTGTTCTCGGTCAGCACCTTGATGTCTTCACAGTCGATGTCGAGCGCGTTGTTGGGACTGGGCTTTACCCCCTTGGCGCCGATGTCGCCGCCGGCGCAGTTGACCAGAACATGCACATCGCCGAGCTCCGCTTCGATCTTCCTCTTGATTTCGGCAACGGCTTGCCTGTCACCGATGTTGCCCGTAACCGCGGTTACCCGTGTCCCATGCTTTTCCAAACCCCTGGCGGATTCGCCGAGGTCTGCGAATTCGCCATATTGCGACGGCCGGGTCCAATCGAGATCGTGGATCGCGACGTTTGCGCCAAGTTCGGCCAGGCGTTCGGCCATGACGCGACCAAGGCCGCGTCCCGAGCCGGTCACGAAGGCGGTCAGGCCGCTGAGTTCTCGGGCAGTCATGCTGATTTCTCCATTGCAATGAAATCGAACTTCTTCATGTTGGCGGCGCTGCGCCGGATCATGTCGAGCTCATACGAAACCAGCGCGCCGTCATCGTCGCGCTCCCATGGCGTCCGGTAGTCGACGTCGTCCGCAAGGCGGTTTACGCGGGCAGCACTCAGGCAGGCGGCGAACTCGCGCGCAGTCTTCGGCGCATACCCGTTCCACCAGTCGTCGCTGAGACAGCGAACGTGGCGGGCTTCCAGCGCGCCCGGCTCGAGCACGGCGGTCAGCGTGTCGTGATGCTCGGCGAGGATGGCTGCCAGTCCGGCGAAGGGCACGGCGCCGTCGCCGATCGCGCAGCGGACCAGACGATAGCCCTCATCGGTGAACTGCACGCGATAGTCCTTGAGGTGGACATGGCGGACGTGCGGTGCGATGCGCCGCGTGAAGGCAAGCGGCGCCTCGCCGACAGGGAAGGTGTTGCCGGTGTCGTAGGTGATGCCGACGCCCGGCCCACCGAGTTCGCAGAACGCGACCAGTTCGTCGCTGCCGAAGTCCTGATGGTTTTCGATGCCGAGCACCCGGCCCTCAGCCGCCGCACGCGGCCCCCATTCCGTCAAGGCAGCGCGGATCGTCGCGTCGAACTCGCTCCATTTCGGGCCCCACAGGTTGCGGTCGCCGCACAGGACGGGGGTCAGTGCGATACGGATCGTTGTCGCCTCGAGCAGGCGCGCCGCCCGAAACGCGCTGTCCAACGGACCGGCCACCAGAAGTCCGCCACTGACCACCGGGACGATGTCGAGCGCGGCCAGACGCCTGCGCAGCTCGACGATTTCGGCGTCCGGCAAGTCGGTCAGCCATGGTTCATAGATCTCGAGCGTGCGTGCGCCCAGTTCCTGCGCAAGCGCCATGAAGCCTTCCAGCCCCGTCCCGTCCGGATTGTGCCGCGGCGTACCGCGTCCCTGCAGGCCGAGAGTGTAGGTCAATCCGTAAGGGTTGAGGCCGAGGCGAAGCATCAGCTTGGCAGTCCCGTTGAAAGATGTGGGAGCGATCGCATCAGCGCAGACCGGCATCGACGGCGATGGACTGCTTCGTGATCATGCGGCTGTCATCGGCGGCAAGGAAGAGCACGGTCCGCGCAATCTCCTCGCCCAGCAGGACGCGGCGGATCAATTGCCGCTGCACCGTCTGGTCGATTGCGTCCTGGGTCTTGAACCACAGCTGGCGCTGCCGCTCGGTGATGACGGCGCCGGGTTCGACTGCATTGACGCGGATGTTGTCGGATCCAAACGACCGCGCCAATGCGCGCGTCAGCGCCACCACAGCCCCCTTGGCGGTGGCATAGGCCACCATCTGGTCCGCGCCGAAACGCCAGGCGATGGAAGAGAAGTTTATGATCGAGCCGAAGCCGAGTTCCTTCATATGCGGATGCACCGCCTGCGCGGCGAAGAAGTGATGCCGGAGATTGACGTCGAAGCTGCGGTCCCAATATTCGGCTGTCACCGCGTCAACGGGTTGGCGCTGATCATCGGCAGCGTTGTTCACCAGGACGGCGACCGGACCAAGACGCGCGCGCACGTCTTCTACCGACGCCTGCAGCGCAGCGATGTCAGTGACATCGCAATGGAGGTACACCGGGGCCTGCCTGGCGACGCCACCAAGCTCGCGCACCAGCGCTTCCGCGGACCCATCCTGCACATCAAGAAAGCATACGCGGGCGCCATTCGAAGCAAAGGCGCGGACCATATCGGCGCCGATCCCGGAGGCGCCGCCGGAGATCAGCACGACGCGATCGGTCAAGCTCGGGTAAGTCGCGAATTGCATGGACATCAGATCACAGAAGCGCCCTGGTTGCTGGATCGAACAGACAGGCGCGCGACATGTCGATGCCGAGTGTTATCGTCTCGCCCATGACGGGGGCGTCATCCGGCTCGAATCGGCCGGTGATCTCCAGGTCGCCCAGCCTGAGGACGGCAAGCGTCTCGGCCCCGGTCGGCTCGACCAGTTCGACCGGCGCCTTCATGGACTCGACAGCAGGTTTGCGCGACTTCAGGTCCGCTGTGAAACGGTAGATGTGTTCGGGCCGAACACCGAGCACCACGTCCTTTGGCGCACCGGCGGGCAAAGGCGCGGCAAGGGCAAGAGTAGCGTCGCTGCCGTCAGCGGCGCGCACCGAGATGCTGGTTGAGCCGGTAAGCCGGGCGGGGATGAAATTCATCGCCGGCGATCCCATGAAACCGGCCACGAATATGTTGGTCGGCCGGTCATAGATCCGCTTCGGCGTGTCGAACTGCTGCACCGAGCCCTGGTTCATCACCGCAATGCGGGACGCAAGCGTCATCGCCTCGACCTGATCGTGGGTGACGTACACCGTCGTCTTGCCGACGCGATGGTGCAGCTTCTTGATTTCGGTGCGCATGTCGACGCGCAGCTTAGCGTCGAGATTGGACAGCGGCTCGTCGAACAAAAACAGTTTTGGGTCGCGTACCAGGGCGCGTCCCATCGCAACGCGCTGCCGCTGGCCACCTGACAATTGCCCGGGCTTGCGGTTGAGCAGCTGCTCGATCTGCAGGAGCGCGGCAACCCGCTTTACGGCTTCCGCCTGCTCCGCTTTGGGCACGCTCCGGCTCTCCATGCCGAAGGTGATGTTCTGGCGCACCGTCATGGTCGGGTAGAGGGCGTAGGACTGGAACACCATCGCTATGTCGCGGTCCTTGGGCTGCACGGAGTTGACCAGCCGGTCGCCGATCCAGATCTCGCCCGAGGTGACGGTCTCCAGGCCGGCGATCATGGCGAGCAAGGTTGACTTGCCGCATCCCGACGGGCCGACGAGGGCGACAAACTCCCCGGTTCGCGCCTCGAGATTGATGCCGGCCAGAATCTCGAGCCCGCCATAGCTCTTGTGAAGGTCGCGGATCATCAGCGCGGACATGGGCGATGCCTCATTTGATGGCGCCTCATTTGATGGCGCCTTGTGTCAGGCCGCGCACGAAGTATTTTCCACCGAACAGGTAGATCAGCAGTGGCGGCAGCGCGCCGATCAGCACGGCTGCGCTCATCACATCGTAAGCGCGGGCGGTCGTGCCGCCGGCAGTAAGCGCGACCAAAGCCGCCGTAATCGGCTGCTGCTGGCCCGAGGTGAAGACGACGCCGAACAGATACTCGTTCCAGATGCCGGTGAATTGCCAGATGACGGTGACGATCAAAATCGGCGGCGACAGCGGCAGGATGATCTTGCGGAAAATCCGCCAGAAGCCGGCGCCGTCGATGCGTGCCGCCTTGATAAGGTCGTCCGGTATGCTGACGTAGAAGTTGCGGCAGAACAGGGTGGTGAACGAGATGCCCTGGACGACATGAATCAAGACCAGCCCGTAGGTCGAATTGGTCAGGCCGAGTTTGCCGAGCAGGAACGCCCACGGCATCAGCGAGATCTGGCCGGGCATGAAGACGCCGAGGAGCATCAGGTTGAACAGAATTTCCGAGCCCTTGAAGCGCCATTTCGACAGCACGTAGCCGTTCATGGCGCCGAGGAGGGTGGAGATGAGCGTTGCGGGGATCGTCATCCAGAGCGAGTTGAAGAAATTGCGCTTCATGCCTTCGCAGGTGCCGCTGACGCAATAAGTGCCCCAAGCCTGCGCCCACGCGTCGAGGCGGAAGCTGCGCGGCAGCGAGAGGAGGCCGTTACGGGCAATGTCGGACTGCTCCCGCAACGAGTTGAAGACGACGACCAGCAGCGGTGCAAGGTAGATGACGGCGAAAAGCGTCAGCACCGCATAGACAAGGAAGCGACCCCAGAAATATCGCCGCTTAGCCGCGGCCGCTTCGGGATCATGCCGGGCGTTGGTGACAATTTCAGCCATTGCGGCCCTCCGCCCGCCTGCGCCAAACGATCCACAAGGAATAGGGCACCAGCACAACCGCGAGGGCCGCGAGCATCATCATCGCCGCGGCGGCACCCTCGCCGATCTGCCCACGCTGGAACATCAGGTCGTAGACATAGATCGCCGGGAAGGTAGTCGACACACCTGGCCCACCCCGCGTCAACGCCGCCACCAGGTCGAACGTCTTGATGGCGAACTGGATCTGGATGACCGCCACCGCCAGAAAAATCGGGGCGATCGTCGGCAGGATGACCTTCCGATAGGTGCGGGAAACCGACGCACCGTCGATCTGCGCTGCTTTGATGAGATCCGGATCGACCGACCGCAGGCCAGCCAGGAAAAGCGCCATTGCGAAGCCGGACGACTGCCAGATACCGGTTATGATCACCGCATAGATTGCGGTGTTGCGGTTGGCCGTCAGGGCGAAGCTGAAGTCGGTCCAGCCGAGCCCCCGCACGAAGGCCTGGATGCCGTCGACGGGATTATAGAGCCAACTCCACACCGTGCCGGTGACGATGAAGGAGACTGCCAGCGGATAGAGGAAGATCGTGCGCCAGACCGCCTCGCCGCGAACGCGCTGGTCGATCAGGATCGCCAGAAGCAGTCCGATGGCCATCGAGCCGACGATATAGAAGCCGCTGAACAGAAAGAGGTTGGTGTAGGCGATGTTCCAGCGCCGGTTCGCCCAGAGCGAAGCGTAATTGTCCAGACCGACGAACCCATAGGTCGGCATCAGCGACGAACTGGAGAGCGAGAGATAGAGCGTCCAGAGCGTGAAGACGAAGACGTAGATGAAACTCGCCGCAAGCGACGGCGCCAGCACCAGAATGGGCACCATCGTGCCCAGGCGCTGCCGCCACGGGGTTGCGGTAGCCGCAACCGGCACGGTCAGGTCACGCGTTGACATCTTCTGCTCCGGCGAAGTCGGGGCCGGGCGACGCGCGACAAGCCATCATCGGCAGCGTCTTCACATCTGCGCTTCGGCCGCATCGGCCATCGCGCTGGCTGCGTCCTGCGCGGTCATGTCCGGCGTCGCCACGAATTCGGTGACGGTATCCATGATCGCGCCGCGCACCTTCTGCGGGATCGTCATGTTGTGCGCCATCGAACGGACAAGCGTGCCGCCATCGATCGACGCCTGCAGGTCCTTCTGGGAAAGCTGCTGGCAGGGATTGAAGCCGTTCGAAAGGTCGACGTCGAGACGGGCCGGGATCGAGCCCTTGGTCTGATTGAAAATCGTCTGGAACTCGGGCGACAGGATGGTGCTGGCGAGCAGTTTCTGGCCCTCGACGTAGTCCGGATCCTTCTGCTGGAAGAACACGACCGAGTCGGAATTCAGGAGGAAGCCCGGCTTGCCCCAATCAGTCGGCGCCTGGGCGCAGACATAGTCGGTGCCCTGCTTGAAGCCGCCGGCCGTGAGCAGGCCGAGCGTCCAGTCGCCCATGATGTGGAAGGCGGCCTCGCCGCGGCCGACCAGATGCGACATGCTATCCCAGTCGCGCCCGTTCATGCCGGGGTCCATATATTTGGTCGTCATGGTGCGGAACTGTTCGAAGGCCTTGACCATGCCGTCGCTGCGCATCGCCTCGACGTCACCCTCGACGAAGGCCTTCTTGAAAAGATCGAGATCCATTCCGTAGACCACCACCTCGAAGACCGTCGAATCGGTCCAGTCGGCAGTCGAGTGCGAGATGCAGATTTTGCCTGACGCCACGATCTTGTCGCAGGCGGCGTTGAAGTCTGCCCACGTCTTCGGCACCTCGGCCACGCCTGCTTCCTGCATGACCTTCGGCGATGCCCACAGCCAGTTGATGCGATGGATATTCATCGGCGCCGCCACCCAGCTGCCGGTCGGCTTCATCACCGGCAGCAATTCGGGAGCGACGACCTTCTCCCAATTTTCCGCTGTCGCCAGTTCGTCGAGATTGGCTGTCATGCCGGTCTCGTTCCATTCGGCGATCTCGGGTCCCTTGAGCTGCACCGCTGGCGGTGCATTGCCGGCGATCACGTCGGCGCGCAGTTTCGCCAGCGTGTTGGCCGTGTGGCCTGCGATGGAGGTCTGCTGCCAGGTGCCACCCTTGGCGGTGAACATCTCGCCGAGCTTGGCAATGGCCTGGGCGTCCGATCCGGTCGCCCATTGATGCAACAGGTTGGTCTTGGGCTCTGCGAGCGCGGCTCCCGCAACAAGGGTGTACGCCGTAGCGGCCGCAACGGCCGTTCTCAGATATTCCATCGTTTCACTCCCATGTGATGTACGGTTCGTATCGACCGCTTGTGACGCAATTCGAGTTCGTCGCAGAGGGAGATGCAGCATCTCCGTTCTTTCCAAGATGACATATTTGAGCTATCAGTCAACGTCCTTTGTGCTCACCATGAACAAACCTTCGCTTAGAAATTGGCTGATCGACAAGCCCTCCGCATCACCGGAGAGCCTGATCGTGCGATGCCTGCGGGAGCGCGGCGTGCTTTCTGCCTCGCAAATCGCGCACATCACGGGTTTGGCGCGGTCGACAGTTTCAACGGCGCTCAACGGCTTGAAAAAGTCCGGAATGGTGATCGAATCCTCGGCCCACCATGACGGGACCAGGGGCATTGGCAGGCCTGCCGCGACCTTGACGCTCAATCCCGCTGCGGGCACCTGCGTCGGAATCCACCTAGGCCTCGATGAGATGCGGTGCCTCATCGGCGACGTCTCGCATTCTGTCATTGCCGAACAAACTATCGCCATGGGCCTGGACTACCAGCCACAACAGGCGGCCGAGCTCGCCAAGTCAGCAATTGCCCAATGCTACGTAGAGAACGGTCTGCCGATGGCGGGGCTCCTGGGGGTTGGGGTTTCCGTCTCGGGCCCTGTCAGCCGCGAGGGCGTGGTGCAGCGTGCGAGTATTGTTCCGACCTGGGCTGGGGTCAACATCCGCGATGTGTTCGGGCCGGTTCTCGAACAGCCGATTTTCGCCGACAACGAGAGCAACTGCTCGGCCATTGCCGAGCTGATGTGGGGCGCGGCCGTCGGCCAAGACGATTTCGTCCTGTTCAAGATCGATCTCGGCGTCGGCGGGGCCATAGTACAGCATGGCCGGCTGGTGACGGGCATCGCCGGCGGCGCCGGCGAATTCGGGCATATCAGCATCGATCCCGGCGGCGATCTTTGCCGGTGCGGTAATCGCGGATGCCTGGAGCTCTATGCGAGTTTTGCCCGGCCGCTGGAGCAGATTTCGCGCATCGTGCGGCGGCCGGTGACGATGGACGAGGTGATCATGATGGCTGAGCAGGGCGACGTCGGGGCGCTACGGATGATCGAGGACACCGCGGACTTCGCCGGCCGCGGTCTTGGTCTGATCGGCTCGGTGATCAATCCGCCGCTCATCATCATCGGTGGCCGCATGGCGTTGGCAGGCGACATTCTCCTGGCACCGCTGATCGCGTCATATGAACGCCACACGCTCATCAAGTCCCGCGATATCGCGCCCGCACTGCGCACGCGGATAATCGTTGGCAAGCACACGCAGAACGATGCCTTGCTCGGCGCGGTCGGCCTGGTGCTGCGCCACAACAGCCGGCTGCAATGATTTGACTTTTCGCCGAGCGGGGGCACCGTCCAATCGGTACGGCTTATCTACGCCTGCTATCGGTGTTTTCGACGCACTCCAATGCCCGTCCTCAGCGCGGTTCATCCTCAGAAAAAGCACCGTCAGAAATGCTATAACTGGCCCCCTCCCAATCCCACCGGAGGATAGATATGACCAAGAGGCCAAGTCGCGTATACACTCTGATGACGCCATCAGGAAGGCTGGGGACTGTTCTCGGAACCCTGATGGCAGGTCTCTAAGTGGCTCGACCGACCGCGGGTACTTTGGCGTTGTACAAAGCGGGCAATCGCGTAGATTGCTTGGGGGCCTTTTGAGGGGTGGCGATGCTGTTCGGACAGCTTAATTCGGATATATTCACTCTATTTTCTGGGTCCAATCGTCACCTCTATGAGCGTGTGCTCATCACGGTGTATGAGAATTACTTCCGCGCCGACCTTCATTTCCCGGCTCAGACAGAGGTGATCGCTTCGATTTATGCCTGCCTCAGCGCCCATGCCAATCTTTGGCACGAAGAAGAAGCGCCCGTTACCTTCGATCAACTCCGGGCGCCCAATGGACGGCGGCTGAGGCGGCGACGCCTTGACGTCGCCGATCATCAAGCGACCAGCGAGGCCATTCAACGGGCACGGCACATCTATGCCCGGCTGATCCAGACCGGGTGGCTCGAAGAGAGCCGCTACGGGCTCAAGGTCACCGTTGACATGCCGTCAGGCGCCATGCGCCTCGCCGAGTTTCTCTGCTCGCTTCGCGAAAGTGTCTCGGAACCACTCGGTGGCCTAGTCATCGAAGTGAAGAACGCGCTCGAAGCGGTTCAGCTCAACGCGCGCGAAAACGCGCTGGGGCTCAACAAGGCCGGGCGCGACGCAGCCGCTTTCGGACGCTATTTGCGAAGCGTGCTCTCGGCCCTGCGCGATATTGATCGGCAGGTCCTTGCGAGCGACAGCGTCAAGCGCCGGCTGCGCCATTATTTCGAGGATTTCGTCGAACGCGTGCTGCTGAAGGACTATGCCGCGATCGCCACAACCTCCCATCCCTATCGCTTTCGACACAGGATCTTCGCCGCGCTCGATACGATCGAAGACTCCGCAGTTGATATAGGCGCGCTGGCAGAGACGTATCTCGAAGCGCATTTGGGCAGGGATATCGCAGAGGCGCGCGATGTTGTGATCGATGACCTCTTCAGGATCCGCCGTGTTTTCGATCGGATCGAGGAAGCGTTCGCCCGCATTCAGCAACACCGCGCCCGGCTCGAAACCCGGCTGCGCAATACAGTGCGCTACGCAGGTCGGCGAAGCGGAAGCTTCCTCCAGCGCAGTGAACCGATGCTGTTGCAACTCGATCGGTTTCATAGCGCGGAGCATCGAACTCAGTTGGCTGTCCCCGGCGCCCTGGAGATTCGTCGGGAGCTTGTGTCTCCGCTATTGTTGGCGCGTCCTCGAAACAGCCGCTTGCCGCTGGTCGGGGGCGTGCTGACATTGCCCCGGAACGACCCGGTTCGGGAATTGCGAAAGCGTCTGGAGCGCGAGTATCTGGATCGGCTGGTAGTCACGCCTCGGCAGGTGAGCCGCTTTCTGGAAAGACGCGTGCCGCCCTTTGGGGTAACACAGGCGGCGAGTTTCAGGTTGGAAAGCGTCGACGATTTCCTCGCGTTCGAAGCGCTTCGCTTAATCGTCGCTGCTGGCGAAGGGGATTTGCAGACGCATCCGCTTACGGCCCAGTTGGCACGGGATTTCGAGTTCGCCGCGGACGGTGGTCTAAACGTAGATAATCCGTGGATTGCCTGCAGCGGTTTCATGGTACGCCGCAAAGGCGACCACGTGACCATGGATGCCGCCAATGCTGATTGAATTCGCGCAGCTCGATGAGCGCGATCCGCGCCAGATGCTGCGGGTTACCCAGGTGATCAGCCATCTGCTGCGGTTCCAGTTCCTGCACACCGACGATCGCGGATCGCCGGTCTTGATGGAGACCCTGCGCCGTCCAGCCCTGATCAAGCTGGTGGAAGCCTATTTCGATGTCGCCGGATATAGGCTGGTGGTGCGCGACACCGAGGGGTGGGCCGGCATCTTGCCCGATACCGAGAGGATCAGCCCGCCGCGCATGCGCGTCGATGAGACGCTGGTGACGCTGCTCTTGCGCCGTTTGTGGGAGGAACGCATCCAGGATGGCGACATCCTGCAGCACGGTAGCGTGCTGCTCACACTCAACGAGGCGTTCGACGCATATCAAGATGTCGTCGCGCGCTCGCGCAAGGCATCGCTGTCGGTCAGCGAATTTCGTGATGTCGTCCGACTGCTGGAGCGGCGAGCGATCGTGCATCTGGGGGACTACGATGACGATGCGCAGGATATGGAGCTTACCATCCGCGCGTTGATCGCTGCGGTTGCCGGCGACGACTTCGTCGCCAGCCTCGAACAATGGCTGGCGCGCCCGGACGTCATTGAAGTTGCGGCCGATCCCGGCGCTGACGCTGGAGAGGAGCCCTACGCATGATGCAGGTTCGTCGCATCTCGCTCGTCCAATGGCATTTGCTGGGACGCGCTGATCTCGACCTGTGGGGCGACACGGCGATCCTCGGCAAGAACCGCTCGGGAAAATCGACGCTAATCGATCTCATCCAGTCGGTCATGACTGGTGGCTCGGCCCGGTTCTATCGCTTCAATCGCTCGGCAGGCGAGAGCGGCGGGCGCTCTGAGCGCACGTTGCGAGGCTATTGTCTCGGGCAACTCAACGAGCATGAATGCCTGAGACAACAGGCGATCACTCATATCGCACTGGTCTTCGACGATCCGGAAGGTGCCAGACAGCCCGTCACCATGGGGCTCTGCATTGAAGCGACCGTCCAGGACGAGGTCCAGATCGTGGGGCGCTATATCGCTCCTGGTGTTCGCGTCGATACCAGCATGTTCGTCGAGACGCTCGACAGTGGGCAGCTTATTTCAGCACCCTGGACCTTGGTCCGAGAGCGGCTGGAAACGGCCTGCAAAGCCGCCGGTAGGGAGGTTCTCCACACCGACAACGCCCGCAACCATATCCGCGACTATATGCGGCTACTGTTCACGGGCCGGCGAGCGAGCGATCCCGAGCGGTTCGTGCGTGCGTTCGTGCTCGCGCTGTCGTTTGAAGACATGCGTTCGGTCGAGCATTTCGTTCACAACTACCTGCTTGAGCGCAACGACATCGATATCGGCGAACTCAGGGAGTCGATCCAGCGTTATCGCGAGATCCAGCGGGACATCCAGGAGTTGGAACAACGCCTCGACGCGTTGACAGCGATCCAGGCGCTGATCGCTGAGTTTGCCGAGATGCTCGAACGCGAGGAGGTCGCACGCGGCGTCGTCCGGCTCGCTGGCCTGATCGAAGCCGGTGCAGCGCTTCTCGTCAACCTGTCCGATCAGCGCGCAAAGACAGCATCCTTGACTGCGACCAATGCGGAGATTTCGCGTTACGATGCGGAGATCGCAACCCTTCAGGAGGAACTGGAAAGCCTCGATGCGCAGCTTCACGCGCAGGACCAAGCCAGTCAGCGCGCGATCGTATCCGGCCAGCTGAAGGTCGCGGAACAAGCGCGCAATGCCGTGGCGGCGCGCCTACAAGCCCGGTTCGTATGCGCTGCACGCGCCACCACCTTGCTCGATCAACGCAATACATTGGTACCGCTCAAGATGGGTGATCTGATGCAGGTGCTCGACACGATCAAAGTCAAGAGCCTCGACTTGGCACCCCCCCGCTGGCCCAAAGATCCCTTCGAGATGGATCGTTTGCTGGACAGTGCAGCCACAATCGCAGTGGTGCAGTTGCCAAAGGTCATCGCTCGGCGGAATGAGGCTATTCGCTGGCGTGGCGATATCGAAGATGAAATCCGCGCGCTTTTGGCGAAGCGCGAGCAGGCGCGTGGGGGCAGTGTCGCACTCGACGACCGCACCCAGCGGCTGATGGATACCTTGACCCAGGAGGGCATGCGACCCCGCGCGCTCTGCCAAGTTGCCGAGGTCGTGAACGAGGACTGGCGCGCGGCTACCGAGGCCTTGCTCGGCCGTGACCGCGAAGCGATTCTGGTCGACCCCGAACATGCCGCGCGCGCGGTATCGATCCTCCGCGGCAGTCGCGATACGTACCGGTTCTGCCGTATCGCGAATACCCGCCGGCTGGCCGAGCTGCCACGCGACGCAGTCGCGGGGACGCTTGCCAGCGTGCTGCGCAGCGACGATCCGCTGGCGATGGCTTTTATCGTATTTCGCGCTGGTGGCGTAGCGCTGGCCGACACCCAAGAGGAGTTGCTCGGCGGCGGGCGCGCGATCATGCGTGATGGCGCCTATAATAGCGGCATCGTCGTTGAAGTTCTTCGCGTACAGGACTTCAAAGTTGGACGTGCGGCGGCGCCTCTCATGCTCGCCGAGTTGTCAAAGGCCATCGACGAGCAGCAGGGCCTGCTCGCGATCCACAGGGCAGCCGAACAGCTCCACGATGACGTGGCCAAACGGCTTGAAGCCATGATCGCGCCGGTCGCCGAGGAGGATAAACTCGACCGCCTTGCCTCCGACATCGACCGCTTTGATGAACAGCGGGCAGATCTGCAACACCGTCTCGACAAGATCGCAGCCACGGGCGATCCGGGGTTGCAAGTCGCATTGGCGAATGTCCGGTCCCGGCTGAGGGGTGCTGGCGAGGACAAGCAGGCGCTGGTAGAGGTTCGAGGCGGATTGCTCAATGCTGTCAAGGAAGTGGCGGTCCGGCTTGGCAGCGGAGAAGGTCAGCTGGGATCTAGGGCGAGCCTATCTGCTCGCCACCGCCTGTTTCGCGAGCGGGTCCGGCAGCTGGCGCAGTTCGCGCCGGTGCGTAAGGCCTATGAGGAGCTTCGCCCCTTGTCGTTGGCGCGGATGATCCAGCAACAGGCCAAGCAAGCCGATCAGGCACAGGCAGAACATCGCGACATGGAGGCACAGGTTCGCGAGGCACTCGGCCGATACCGGGTGTCTTTCGGCGGCGACGGACCTTCCGGGGCGCACGTGCGGATCATCGGCGAGATCAAGCCGTGGGTCGCGGACAGTGTCAGGGCGCTCGAAGAGAACGAACTGATACAATATCGGCGGCAGGCCGATGAGGCGGCCGATCAGATTGGCCGCCTGTTCCGCACTGCGTTTGTGCACGAACTCAACAGCCGCTTCAGCATCTTGCGAACCGAGCTGGACAATTTGGGCAAGGCGCTGAAGTCGCGCCCGCTCCACAACGAGACCTATACGCTCCACGCACATGTAAAGCCGGAGTTCGAAGCACTTTATCGTCTAGCTCGCGAGAGCGAGGAGGATGAAAGTACGTTGGGCGCGCTATTCGGCCGTGGCGCGCCGCGCGACGAGATCCAGGCGCGGGCATTGCGCGAAGTCGAGGAATTGCTGAGCGACCAGACGCTCGATTTTTCGATTTATCAGGATTACCGGAAATATTTCTCTTTCGACCTGCAAATGCAAGACATCAGTTCGGGGAGAAAGACGAGCTTTGACCGGCGGCGCGGCGTGGCGAGCGGCGCAGAACGCCAAGTACCCTATTATGTCATCATCGGAGCTGCGCTTTCCAGTATCTATCACGGGACACGCCGCCTGCAACCCGATGCCCAGCTCGGCCTGGGGCTCGCTGTTTTCGACGAAGCCTTCAGCAAGATGGATGGTCCCAACCAGCGCACCCTCCTCGATTTTTATCACGAGATTGGGCTGCAGGTCCTGATCGCAGCTCCTTCGGAAAAGCGCGCGGTCGTCCTGGAAAATTTGGACTGTATCATCGACGTTTTCCGATCCGGAGACGATGTCACGGCCGAAAGCGCTTGGATCAAGGAGCATGCGCGCGCAGAAATGCGCGCGGCAAATCCCCAGCATCTGACCGACGAAGATTTGGCCCGTAAGCTTGAACCACTGCAATCGGACGCCGCTGAATGATTCGGCGTGGGTTCACCGACAGTGCAGCGTTGCTCCACGACTTGCTCGATCGATTTGAAGCCAAGCCCGCAGTCAACCGTCATCTAGCCTATGTCGATTATGACGGGTTCACCAGCATCTCACATCAGGATCGAATGATCCGCGCGCTGGAGGTCGTTGAGCGCGAAGGCGGCGTCGCCATGCGAGGCAAGCGCGTCGACGGGATTGATAGCATCGCGCATGTGCGCCTCGTCGATCCCCAAGTCCTATATCGTCATCTGAATCGACAGCCTTCTGCGATTGGCGTCGGTAAAGCGCTGCTCCACTTGCGTTCGCGCAGTGACCTGCCGCCATCAGCGGCGGCGGCACTCGACGATCTAGCGAGTGCTTGGGCGCGCGGCGTTTCCCGGTTCATGCTGAGCGCGGGCGATGCCGAGGGACTGGCGGAGGTAGTGGCGCTCGTTCTCGCCCTGCATCGCCGCGCATCCGATCATGCTTCGATCCTGCTGGACTATCGAACATTCTCGCGAACGGCAGGGGTACGGAGCAAGGCCCTAGAACAGCGTACCGCCTCCGTAGTTGCGATATTCGAGCGCTTCTATTCTGGCATGCTGGAGCCCGGTCTTGATGCGGCAGACGCTCTGGCTACGTTCGGCGTCACGCGCTTACCGCAGCCCTTGCTGCTCAGCGGACCGCTCATGCTTGATAGTGCAGCGTTGCCGAGCACTGGCTATGTGGGTGTTCCGCCTGAAGAAGGTGATCGGCTCGGTATTGCCCAGCCCGTCGACTATGTGCTGACAATCGAGAACTACGCGCCCTTCGTCCGCCACGTCCGCGAAATAAACGCGGATCGGACTGGTCTAATCTTCTATACAGGTGGCTTTCCAGCTCGCCCGATCCTCAAGCAGATCGTCCGCCTTGCCGCGCAAGCGCATGCACCGACATTTCACTGGGGCGATATGGACGCGGGCGGCGTACGCATCTTTCTGCATCTCGAGAATGCACTGGCGGCCTACGAAATCGCACTTCAGCCGCATATGATGGATGTTGATCTCCTGATTCAGTGCGGAGCGCCAACGCGGATGCGTCGCGGATTGCGGGCGGGGGCCAACCCGAACAGCGCGATTGCCAAACTCTGGGATCACATTGCTGTAACATCGCGCGGGCACGAGCAAGAAAGTTTCGCACCGTCCTTGCCGTTGACCTAATCTAAACGGCTGCGCTTGACGGGACGCCCCAATAGGTGGCAACTGGCAAACGTACGGCGTGTTTCACGCAGTGCTTGCGCAGCGCCACGTCGGAAATGCCGAGCTCCGGCGCCACTTCGGACGCGGCACGTTCCAGATTCATGTCATTGAGCTGCTGCCGGTCAGAACGTGACGCATGAAAACCTCTCACTCGAAGTGCTAAGCACAATACGCTATATGGCCGTCCACGCTATATGACCATCTACATGGCCAGGAGGGTGACATGATCAACCTCGCAGATGCCAAAGCCCACCTGAGCGAACTAGTGGATCGGGTCGAGGCGGGAGGTTCGATCGACATCACCCGGCGGGGTAAACCGGTCGCACGGCTCACCGCCGTGACGCGACCGCGGCAACGGATCGACGCGACCCTCCTGCAATCCTTGACCGCGACCATGCCGCATCAGGCCGAGAGTTCTGCCGATCTGGTAAGGTCGGTGCGGGATGGCGACCGCTACTGATGCACTATCTCGACACGTCGCTGATCGTCGTCGCCTTTCAAATGAAGCGATGACGCCGCGCGTTCAGAACTGGTTGGCGGAGCAGGATCCGGCGCAGCTTCCACGGTGCATACGCTCGACCAAAAGCTCGCCGATGCTGGACCGTTGCTCGGCGTGGCGACACAGTTTCTGGCATGATCCGAGCCCTCTCATCCCGCCCATCAGGCATTCTCGGAGAAGCGGAAGCCGAATGGCGCCGAACGGACCAAGCAACGCGCCCGAGCCGACTGCACGGCGTTTGGATTGCTGAGGAAGCCAGGCGCGGAAGCCTACTGCACGACCAGCCAGGCAGCCCACCTTATCGTCTGAGCACTCAGATATCACCCGCCCCGCGCTCGAATGCGGCCTCGGCGACGTCCAAAGCGGTCTCAACCGCGGTTAAGAATGATTCGTCGTCCGCCAATTCCGGAGTGTATTGGCGAAGCATATAGAGCTCGAGAAGGGCAACGTAGACCGATCTCGCCAACCGTCCGGCCAATGGCTGTGTAGCGCCCGCTAGAGCAAACTCTTTGGTCACGTGATCAATACGAGCCGCATCGACCCGCTGCAGCCCTGGAATCGCCCACCTGTTCGTTCTGGGCGGCGACGCCTTGATCCAGGCGCCAGGTTGGCTCGGGGGAGCATTGTGGACATGGGACCACTGGGGGCCGCTGGCTGATCAGCGTCCCGGCCTGATCCTCAGCGGATTCGCCTTCTGGTCGACGGTCGGCAGCTTTGCAATCCCATTGATCGTCCTGGGCCTGCTCCTCCTCTGGATGACGCGCAGGGGCATCGTCGTGCCACGGTTCGTCGGCTTGGCATTGTTGGGATGGGGAACTGTTGCTACGCTGATCATGCTGCCAAGCGGCTTTCCGCTACTCGTGCTTGTTCTGATCGGCCTGTGCTTTGGCGTGCGGGGACTAAGGCCCAATGATGTGCACCGCCAGGCATCGCCCTCCTCGGCCACAAGTTGTGGCGAAACCTTTTGCCAGGCCGTTTGCGCACGCTGACAGGCTTCTTCCCGGCGCAAACTTCGGCGACACTTATGCATTGGTTATAACAGGTCTCGCCTTGGACGCGGTCGGCGTTTCGCAGCAGGTATTCGGGAGGCAGCCAAGTTGGATCAAGTGGCTGCTGGCGTTGCGAAATGGCATTGTGACGCCTTTCGGCTTGAAAACTGGACCGGAGCGGCGAAGTAAATCTGACCCCCATCTTGGCTTCTTGCCAGTTGTCAGGCAGTCCTCCAATTGTGTCGTGTTCGGTCTCGATGACTGGCATCTCGATTTCCGCGTGTTATTGGAAGTCAAGGAACGCACATCGACCCAGCATGAGATCTCGGTCTCGACCGTAGTCAAAACCCACAATTTGGTGGGCAGCAGCTATCTCGCGTTGGTGAAGCCATTTCATCGTATCGTCGTTCCTGCGATGCTAATGCAGGTGGTTTCCGACCACTAGCGTGGCCGAGCACGGGCTCGGCCGCGATCGGGTCAAGCGAAAGACGCGCCGACACCATGACGGGTCGATGGGCTGTAGCGCGTCTTTTGTTCCCATCGCGGCTGAGGAAGCGGGTCGTCAGTCACGAAATGACCGATAGCATTGACAATGCACCAAACCCTCCTCGCCTTTGGTCCGTTGGACCGATGGCGCTGCCGAGATTTCCCCATTTCTCGTCTGCGTTGTCGGTCTCTTTTCTGGCCGGGCGGGCGGCAACTCGTTCGGATTGCCCTTTAGTGGGGGAGCGTCAACGCACCGATTAAGCGGTTCAGTGCCCTGCCTTCTGGCCCTTAGGAATGTGTCTCGTGCCGAATGCCGTTGTTGAACGGTAAGAAGGGGGCTGTTTGTGGAGGCGTCCAGTATTAGGCGCTGGGGCCATCTGGTCCCGTCATTGCGTGCCATTGCTCGATGTGCGGGCGCGTTTGAGCGCCAAGCGACACACACCATGGCCAGCAACGGTAAGACTGTGATACCATTGCACAAGTTGCGTCGCCGCCGGCAGACTGTCGTTTCCGCGAAGCCGGACAAGCGCAGTGCTCAGTATCGTAAGTCTCAACCCGATGAACAAGTAGCCGCGGATTATGGAACTTGTCGTCGCCCTTGGCCTGATCGCCTTCAAGGTCGCGTTGCTGATTGCGATCCTGCTGCTGCTGCCTTTGCCGCTGACGTGGCTCGAACGCAAGATCGCCGGGCACATCCAGCAGCGGATGGGGCCGATGCGGGTGGGGTGGCACGGGCTGCTGCAGCCGGTGGCGGACGGCATCAAGCTCTTGACCAAAGAGGACCACATCCCGGCCGAAGCCGACCGCTTCCTGTTCAAACTGGCGCCGATCCTGGCGCTCGCCCCGCCCTTCGTGGTGTTCGTCGCGATCCCCTTCGGCGAAAGCGTCTCGGTCCTCGGCGCCGAGATCACGCTCTACGTCTCCAACATGAACGTGGCGCTCCTTTTCGTCTTCGCGGTGATCGGGATCGAGGTCTATGGCGTCATCTTCGGCGGCTGGGCCGCGAACAGCAAATACGCGGTCCTGGGCAGCCTCAGGACTTGCGCGCAGATGATCAGCTACGAGATCCCGATGGGGTTCGCGGTCATCGGCGTGGTCATGCTGGCGCAATCCATGAGCCTGCTCGAGATCGTGCGGGCGCAGGCCGATGTCTGGAACATCGTCTACCAACCGGTCGGGTTTTTCGTATTCTTCGTCGCCGGGCTGGCCGAAGCCCAGCGCATACCTTTTGACTTAGCGGAGGCGGAAGGCGATCTGGGGGCCGGGTTCCATACCGAATACAGCGGCATCCGCTTTGCGTTCTTCATGGTCAGCGAATACGCCGTCATGCTGCTGGTGTCGGTCCTGTCGGTCATCCTGTTCTTCGGCGGCTGGAACGGCGTGCTGATCCCGTTGCCGCCGCTCCTCTGGTTCGCGCTCAAGGTCGCGTTCTTTCTCTATGTGTTTATGTGGTTCCGCTTCACCTTCCCGCGCTATCGATACGACCAACTGATGGCGATCGGCTGGAAAGTCTTGCTTCCACTGTCACTGGCGAACATAATAGTAACAGGTGTTGCTTTCCTTTGAGGGCCACCCCAAGCGAGGCGGCGATGTCGCGCGCACTGCACATAAGTGGAACATGGATCGGCTGGGCATTCTTCGCCGATCTAGCGGGCGCCTTGGCGCTGACCTTCGGCTACATGTTCTCCAGATCCGTGACCATGCAGTATCCTGACAAGGAAAAATGGTTGCCCTATTCGCGTTACCGCGGGCATCACTTCCTGACGCGCGACGAAGAGGGCGAGATCAAGTGCGTGGCCTGCGAACTCTGCGCGCGGATTTGTCCCTGCGACTGTATCGAAGTCATTCCCTACGAGGACGAGAAGGGCAACCGGCATCCAGCTAAATTCGAGATCGACATGGCCCGCTGCCTGTTCTGCGGGCTGTGCGAGGACGCCTGCCCGGCCGACGCGATCGCGCTTGGCCAACAGTACGAATTCTCGAGTTTTTCCTCGCGTGACCTGGTGGTCGGGCGCGACGACCTGCTCGGCAAACCGGGCAAGGCGACGACCGGCGGCGGCGTCGTCGCCGCGCGCCTGAACACCGAACAGGACGTGCTGGTCGAGACGAGCGAGCCTCAGGGATACAACTGGTGGCGGAATATCCGCCGAACGTGAACGCGCGGCAGCCGTCAAGCCGGAGCACAGGAGGCTCAGATGCTTGTCCGCCAAATCTTGAAGACCAAATCTCCCGAGCTCATCTCGGTCACACCAGATCAGACGGTCGTAGAAGTCCTGCGGCTGTTTCGGGACAACAACATCGGATTCGTGGTCGTCAGCCGTTCGCCCGGGGAATGCCTGGGCACGCTGTCGGAGCGGGACTGCTGCTATGCGGTGGCTGAATACGGAATCGAGGCGCCCACAATGCGGGTCGCCGACATCATGAACCGCAGTGTGGTGACCTGTTCGACACAGGATTTGCTGCCCTTTGTGATGTCGCTCATGACCGACCGACGCACGCGCCATGTGTTGGTCATGGATGGCGACGCTTCTGTCGGCGTGGTGAGCATCGGCGACGTGGTCAAGCACCGGCTCGACGAATTGCTCCGTACCGAGCAAGCGTTGAGCGATTACATTGCCGGCACCCCTTATCACTGAGGATGCAAACCCGGGGGAGCCGATTAGGGTGAACTGCCCGGAAGCTCGGCAATGCCTTGGCCGCGATTTTCAGGGCGCGCCCCGACTCCGGTGGCGAGGGCAGCGTGCGCCTTTTGAACCTCCACCGGACAAGGGTATTCGCCCCGCCGCATAAGGCTGTTGAGACGCAGGTCTCTATAGTTTTCAGGCACGAACACGAGGCCCGGGGGAAAATGCCTGTTGACCTTGAGCTGCGCCCTCAGTTCGCCCTGGGCGGATCGCACGACCACCTGATCGCGATCCGAAAGGCAAAGCTGCGCGGCGTCCCACGCGCTCATCTCAACATATGGGTCATCCGCCACCGTATTCAGGATCTCCGAGCGTTCGGAAAGATATCCATTGTGGAACAGGCCGTTGCCGGTGACCAACATGAGCCGGTCGGCCGCATTCGGGTTAGGCGGAGGGGCGAAGAACTCGCCAACCGGCGGCGTCGGGTCCGCCGTGGTGAATGCTCCGTCGGCTCCAAGCCCGTCCGTCAGCCCTTGGTAGGCCGGAACCAGCCGGGCAATCTCGCGGAAGATTTCGCCTTGCATCGGTTGCAATGCCTGGTTGCGGAGCGCTGCGACGAAGTCGAAGATCGCTAGATTGCCCCGCGCCTCGAAGGCGGGTTCGCGGAACTTGCAGACCTTCTGGATCCGGCCCTCGTTGTTGGTGAAGGTGCCGGTTTCCTCGCCATAACCCGCCGCTGGCAGGACGACATCGGCCACGCCCACCGTATCTGTGAGGAACGTGTCCTGCACGATCAGGAGATCGGTGGCATCAAGCGCCCGCTTGACGAATCCCCGGTCGGGATAGGCCATCAGAGGGTCGCTTCCGGCGATATAAAGCGCGCCTACCCGCCCCTCGTTACAAAGCGCCAGCATGGCGTCGAGATCTGCGCCCGGCTCAGGCGGAATTTCGGCGCCCCAGGCCCGTACGAGAGCGGTGCGCGCCGCATCATCGTTGACCGGGCGCAGCCCCGGCAGCGCCGCCGACAAAACCCCCATGTCCCAGGCGCCCAACTGGTTGGCACGGTCGAAGAGGAACTGCATCGCCAGGTCCTTGCCGAGTATGCGGAGAAGCTGCAACAGGTTTCTGAGTTGCTGCAACGTCGCGCGCGCTTCGGGTGATCTCAGGAGATCGGCGCTGACAAGAACGGTGACGCTGCGGCCTTCCAGCAGCGCGGCGACCAGACGGTCCGGCCCGTTACTCTCTGCGGTCGCTTCCGGCCCACCGCTTGTCGCGCCCATGTCGGCAAAAACGTCACGCGGCAAGGCCTGACCAGCCGCCGCCACCAGCCCGGCCACTACCGCGGCAAGGCTCGCTGCCTCACCGCCCGGCCGAACGCGAACGACCACCCGGGCATCGGCGTCCAGACGGGATGGCCGCGCCGAGAGCATGAGCAACCCGGTCTGCCGCCGCCGGGCGCTGTCTCGCAGCAGGTATTCAGTGACCGGGTTCTCGTCGGTCACGTTGCCACCGACGACAAGCACGCAGTCGTTGCCGATCACCTCCTCCAGCGGCGCGCGGGTGTAGAAGCCCGCCACCAACGGGCCGAGCGTCTCGAAGGGCGTGGACCAGCGCGACGAGCAGTCGATGTTGTTGGTCCGGAATACCGTCCGCATCAGCTTCTGGAACTGATAAAGCACCTCGTTGGGCAGGCGCGGCGAGGCCAGCCCGCCCGCAGCCTTGCTCTCGACGGCCGACAGGCCTAGGCGCAGGTAGTCCCCGGCTTCGTCCCAGGAAACCGGAACCAAGGCACCATCACGACGGATCATCGGCCGCTTGATCCGGTCCTGGCTCTCTACGAAATCGAGGCCGAAGCGTCCCCGCACGCAGAGCGTTTCGCGGTTGAGCCCCTCGTCCCACTTCGAGCGGACCCGCATGAACTCGCCCTTGCGTGTGCCGACGGTCAGCTGGCAGCCCGTGCCGCAGTGCGGACAGACCGTGTCGGTCTCGACCAGATCCCAGGGCCGCGCCTTGTAGCGATAGGGGAAGCTCATCAGCGCGCCAACCGGGCAGACCTCGACGCAATTGCCGCACTGGTCGCAACTCGCGAGACTGCCCTCGAAGCCGGTGACGGCGGTATCCATGCCTTTTTCGATGGTGCCCAAGGCGACCGCTCCGACCACGTCCTCGCACATCCGGACGCAGCGCTGGCACTGGATGCAGCGGTTGACGTTCATGATGATGACGGGGCTGAGACGGATGTCCTCGGAGTGGAACACACGTTTGGCATCGCGGAATCGGCTTTCCCGGGGCCCGTATGCCATCACCATGTCCTGAAGCTCGCACTCGCCGCCCTTGTCACAGATCGGGCAGTCGAGGGGGTGGTTGGCAAGCAGCATGTCGAGCATGGAAGAGCGCGTTTCGTCGATCAGCGGCGTGTTAGTCCGCACCACCATGCCGTCGGTGACCGCGGTGGCGCAGGAAGGCTGCAGCCGCCGCTGCCCTTCGATCTCCACCAGGCACATGCGGCAGGAGGCCAGCGCCGGCAGCCGCTTGAGATAGCAGAAGGTCGGGATTTCGATGCCCAAACGCTCGGCAGCCTGCAGCACCGTAGAGCCTGCCTCCACTTCCAGCGATTGTTCATCGATCGTGACGCTAACCATGACTTTCTTGCGGCCTTCTCCCTGCGCGCTCCTTAGTGAAACGAGCACCTGCCCTCCTCGATATGGGCGACGAATTCATGCTCGAAATGCGCCAGTGCCGCCCGCAGCCCCATAGCCGCGCCATCGCCCAGAGCGCAGAACGTGTTGCCGAAAATGCCCTTGCAGAGCGCCTCCAGCTGTTCCAGATCGTCCGGCACGCCCTGTCCCGCCTCGACCCGGCGCAGCACTTTCACAACCCAGTTGAGCCCTTCGCGGCACGGCGTGCACTTGCCGCAGGACTCGTGGTGGAAGAACTCGATGATCCGGGTGGCGACCTTGACCATGCAGGTCGAGTCGTCGATCACGATCACCCCGGCCGAGCCAAGCATCGAGCCGACCGCAGCCAGTGAGTCGAAGTCCATCCCGACATCCAGCCCGCGCTCCGGGATCAGCGGCGCCGAGACCCCGCCGGGGATCACCGCCTTGATCCTGCGCCCCGGCGGCGGCCCGCCCGCGCGGTCCTCGACCAGTTCACGCAGCGATATGCCCATCGGCAGTTCGAAAATTCCCGGTTTCCGCACGTGCCCGCTGAGGCAATAAAGCTTCGGACCGGGGCTCTTGTCAGGGCCGATGCCGCGAAACCAGTCCGGCCCCCGCGCCACAATATGCGGCACGCAGACCAGCGTCTCGACATTGTTGATCACGGTCGGGCTGGCGTAGAGCCCCGCGACCGCCGGAAATGGCGGTTTCAGACGGGGCTGCGCCCGCTTGCCTTCGAGCGAGTCGAGCATCGCCGTCTCCTCGCCGCAGATATATGCGCCGGCGCCGCAATGGATGTGCACGACGAAATTGAAATCCAAGCCCAGAATCCGTGTCCCCAGATACCCCTTCGCATGGGCCTCGGCGATCGCCTGCTCCAGCCGGTGGATCGCCAGCACGTATTCCCCGCGGATGTAGACATAGGCGGTTTCCGCCCCGATCGCGTAGGCGCTGATCGCCATGCCCTCGATCAGCTGGTGCGGATCACGCTCCATGATGATCCGGTCCTTGAACGTGCCGGGCTCGCCCTCATCGGCGTTGCAGCACAGGTATTTCGGCTTGTCGGCCCGTTTTGGCACGAAGCTCCATTTCAACCCCGTCGGGAATCCGGCGCCGCCGCGACCGCGCAGGTTCGATTGCTTGACGAGGTCGATGATCTCGTCGGGCGTGTGCTCGCGCAGCGCCTTCGCCAGCGCCTGGTAGCCGCCGCCGGCCTCATAGCTCGAAAGCAGATGGCCATCCGGCACGTCCATGTTTCTGAGAAGGACCGGTTCGAACATGGCGGCTATTCACCCGGCGGTCCTGCGGCGGCGAGTTCGGCGCCAGTCGCTTGCCCTGCCGCCGCGCGCAGCCTGTCCAAGAGCGCGTCGATCCGCGCAATGTCGAGGTCGCCGTGATAGTCGTCGCCGACCTGCATCACCGGGGCCATCTCGCAAGCGCCGAGGCATTCGACGGTCGAAAGCGTGAACAGCCCGTCCGGGGTCGTGCCGCCCTTTTCGATCCCCAGCACAGTCTCCAGATGCCTCAGTAGGCCCTCGGATCGGCGCAGCATACAGGATAGGTTGTCGCAGAGTTGCAAGTGGAACAGACCCACCGGCTCGGTATGGAAGAGGGTGTAGAAGGTCGCCAATTCGTAGACCCAGACCCGCTCGACACCCAGGATGTCGGAGACCTCTTCCAACACCGGGCCGGGCAGATGACCATGTTCCTTCTGCGCGATCAGAAGCGCGGGCATGATCGCCGAGCGCTGGTCGGGATACCGCGCCGCCGCCGCTTCTATCTTTTCGCGCATGTTCATTGCGTCCAGATCCCGGCTACTTGTCTACCTCGGCCATCACCGGGTCGAGGCTGCCCAGCACGGCGATCATGTCCGCGAGGAAGCGCGCATTGCTTGCCCCGAACAGTCCCTGAAGGTTGACGAACGACGGTGCCCGGACCTTCATACGGAACGGTTTTTGCGACCCGTCGCTGATGATGTAAAAGCCGAGTTCGCCCTTTGGTGCCTCGATCGCCGAATAGACCTCGCCCTTCGGCACTTTGAAGCCATAAGCCGACAGGTCGAAATGCTGGATCAGCGCCTCCATCGAGCAGTGCACCCTATCCTTATCCACTGGGAAAGCGATGGTCGGCATATCGATCTGGAACGGCCCCTCGGGCATCTGGTCAAGGCATTGCTCGATGATCCGGACGCTCTCGCGCATCTCCTCGACGCGGCATTGCCAGCGCGCGTAGCAATCACCCTCATCGCGGGTAATGACGTTGAAAGCCAACCGGTCGTAGATCTCATAGGGCTCGTCGCGGCGGATGTCCCAGTCGACGCCCGAGGCCCGCAGATTCGGGCCACTCAGGCCAAGGTCGATGCCGTCCTCGGCTGAGATCACGCCGATCCCCTGCGTGCGCTTCAGGAACACCCGGTTGTTCTCGACCAGCCGTTCATAGTCGCGGATCCGGTTCGGGAAGATGTCGCAGAACTCCCTGATCTTGGGAAAGAACCCGTCGGGCAGGTCCTCGCGCACACCCCCGACCCGGCAGAAGGACGTGTGCATCCGCGCCCCGCTGATCATCTCCAATAGGTCCATGATCATTTCACGCTCGCGCATGGCGTAAACCAACGCGGTCATGGCGCCCAGGTCCATCGGCAACGCACCGGTGATCAGGAGGTGACCGGAGATCCGCGCGAGTTCGGCCATCAGCACGCGGATATATTGCGCGCGGATCGGCGCTTCGATGCCCAGGAGCTTCTCCACCGCTAGCGCGAAAGCGAGGTTGTTCGAGGGCGGGCAGAGGTAGTCGAGCCGGTCGGTTAGCGGAAAAATCTGGGTGTAAGTAAAGCTCTCGGCCAGCTTTTCGGTGCCGCGGTGGAGGTAGCCGATGTGTGGGTCCACGCGCGCGACATACTCGCCGTCCAGCTCAAGGACGAGCCGCAGCACCCCATGCGTGCTGGGATGCTGCGGGCCGAGGTTGAGAAGCACCTCCTTTGTGTCGAGCGCTTCACCTGCCGGCCTGCTCAGTTCCGTGACTTCGGTCATCTCACTTCCCGGCGTCGAACGGCCTCCCTTATGGAATGTCCTTGGTGGCGAGATCGGGCTGCGTCGGCCGCGGGCCTTCCGCGCCAAACGGGTTCAGCGTGTCCTTGTAGCCCCGGAGCGGAAAGTCCTTGCGCTGCGGAAAGCCCTCGAAGCCTTCCCACATGTAGATCCGGCGCAGGTCGGGATGGCCCTCGAACCGGATGCCATACATGTCCCAGGCCTCGCGCTCGTGCCAGTTGGCGGTCCGCCAGACCCCCGTCACCGACGGGACCCGCGGCGGATCGCCGAGGCGGCATTTGATCCGAACGCGCCATTTGTTCGGCAGCGAATAGAGGTGGTACACCGCCTCGTAGCGCAGCGTTTCGGGATAATGGTCGACCCCGCAGATGTCGGACAGGAAATCGAACCGCAGCGTCGGATGGCCCTTCAGGAATTGGCAAAGCTCGACGATCATGTCAGGCGGTGAGGCGAAAGCGAGAACCCCATGCGAGAAGCCAAGCTCCTCGATTTCCCCCCCGAAACGTTCCGCGATCAGGGTGCGGATGAGGGACGTCTCCACGCTCATGAGGCTGCAACCCGATCCAGAGGCGTCCCGGCCAGCGCGCGGGACCTCTTGATCTTCTCTTGGAGCAGAAGGATGCCATGCATCAGTGCCTCGGGCCGCGGCGGGCAGCCGGGCACATGCACGTCCACCGGCACGAAAGTCTCCGCCCCCTGCACCACGGCGTAAGTGTTGTAGACCCCGCCCGAGATCGCGCAGGTGCCCATGGCGATGACCCAGCGTGGCTCCGGCATCTGGTCGAAGAGCCGGCGCACGACCGGAGCGAACTTCCGCGTCACCGTGCCGGCGATGATCATCACGTCGGACTGGCGCGGCGAAGGTCGAAACACCACGCCGAAGCGGTCGAGATCGTAGCGGGCGCAGCCGGCCGAAATCATCTCTATGGCGCAGCAGGCAATCCCGAAGGTCTCGGGCCAGAGCGCCGACCGCCGGCTCCAACTGATGACGCTGTCGGCGGTGGTGAACAGCACGCTGTCGCGAATCGTTTCGCCTACTCCTCCCATTCCAGCGCTCCTTTCAGCCAGGCGTAGGCGAAGCCCACGATAAGCAGCAGCATGAAGACAAACATCTCGACATAGCCGACGAGCCCGATCTCCTTCAGCACGACCGCCCAGGGAAACAGGAACATCGCCTCGACGTCGAACACCACCAGCAGGATTGCGAGGATGAAGAACTGCACCCTGAAGCGGCCCCCGGCGGCCTCGCCGGCCGGGTCCATGCCGCACTCATAGGGCATGTTCTTCGCGGGATAGGGGTTGGACGGGCGCAGGAGCGAGGAGACGAACAGCGTCGCCACGGCCACCAGGACAATTCCGGCGACCATGAAGAGAACCGGCAGGAATTCCATTCCAGTCATGTCGCGCTGCCCTGGTCACCCACCGAGGGCTTGCTCAAGCTGCGACCGACCAATCTTCAGGCCGGCGGTGCTGGCCCTCGTGCAGCGACTAGGGCATCCTTTCGTACGCTCCAGAGTATTCCCTTGGCCGGTTCATTGCAAATCCAATCGTGGTCAACCGCCGAACACGGAACTCTGGGCAAGCCTCAGAAACCACGCCGGAAACAGTCCGATGCCGATGGTGCCGGCGGCGGTCAAGGCGAGCGTGGCGCGGACGGACGGCGTCAGGGCAGGCTCGAACGCGCGCTCCGGCTCGCGCATGTAGATCACCATGACGATGCGGATGTAGAAGTAGGCGGCGACGGCGCTCAGCAGCACCGCGATCACCGCCAGCGTGACGAAACCCCGCTCGACGAGCGCCACCAGCACGTAGAACTTGGCGAAGAACCCGGCTGTCGGCGGAATGCCGGCGAGCGAGAACAGGTAGAGCAGCATCAGAAGCGCCAACCCGCGATGCGACTTGGCGAAGCCGGCGTAGTCCTCGATGACCTCGCCGGAGAAATCGCCATTCCGCATCATGATGACGATGCCGAAGATACCGAGATTCATGAAGGCGTAGATCAGCAGGTAGAGCATCACCCCGGCAATCCCGTCGGCGCCACCCGCCACCACGCCGAAGAGCGCGAAGCCCGCATGGGCGATGCTGGAATAGGCGAGCAGGCGCTTGAAATTGTCCTGCACCAGCGCCACGAAGCTGCCGAGCGCCATCGTCACCACCGCGATCACCGCGACGATGATCCAGGCGTCGGAAGCGGCGACCAGCGGGTTGAGGAACACGCGCAGGATCACCGCGAATCCCGCCGCCTTGGGGGCGACCGACATGAAGGCCGTGATTGTCGTCGGCGCGCCTTCATAGACGTCCGGCACCCACATGTGGAACGGCACCGCGCCGACCTTGAAGACCAGCCCCGCGACGATGAAGACCACCGCCAGGAGCAATCCGGGATCGAGCGGGTCGCCGGTCACCGCCGCAGCCATCCCGTCCAGCTGCGTCGTGCCGGTGATCCCGTAGATCAGCGAGACGCCGTAGAGGAAGATTCCCGTCGAGACCCCGCCGAGAACCACGTATTTCAGCGCCGCCTCGTTCGACCGCCGCTCCTTCCTGAGGAAGCCGGTGAGCACATAGGTCGAGAGCGCCATCAGCTCGAGGCCGACATAGATCGACAGAAGATCGGTTGCCGAGGCCATGATCATCATGCCGGAAAGCGCAAAGAGCAGCAGGACATAGTATTCGCTCAACGCGATCTCCTCGATCTCGGCATATTTTCGCGACAGGAGGAACGTCAGGATGGTCGAAAGGTAGAACACCATCTTGAAGAAGACCGCGAAGCGGTCGGCGATAAACATGCCCGAATAGGCCGGCCGCACCTCGCCCGCCAGTAACAGTGTCGCCAGGGTCGCAACCAGCACGGTTGCAGCGGAAGCCCAGACGAGGAAATACCCCTGTCCCTTTGGCACAAGCTGTCCCAGAATCAGCAAGATGCAGGCCCCAGTGACCACCACGATCTCGGGCAGGCTCGCTAGGATCGACTGGAAAAGCGTGGCAGCGGTCATTGGCCGCCCCCGTTAGAATGCACCTGCGTGAGCAGATGCCTCACCGATGGCCCGATGATGTTGAGAAAAGGTCTCGGATAGAGCCCGACCCAGAGCACGAAGACCGCCAGCGGCAGGATCGTCACCAGCTCGCGGGCGTTTACGTCGCGAATCTTGAACCGCACGCCGATGCTGGCTGGACCAAGCGCGACTTTCCTGTACATGCCAAGCAGATAGGCCGCGCCCAGCAGTGCCCCCAAAACGGCGGCCGCGCCGACGGCCAGATTGGCCGCAAACGCGCCCGACAGCACCAGCAACTCGCCCACGAACGAATTCGTTCCCGGCAGCGCCATCGACGACAGGGTGAACAGCGCAAGAAACGCGGTATAGACCGGCGCCGCCTTCATTAGCCCGCCATAATCCGCGATGCTGCGGGTATGGGTCCGCTCGTAGATCAGGCCGACGAACAGGAACAACGCGCCCGTCGTTACGCCATGATTGAACATTTGCAGGATGCCGCCCTCGAGCCCGCGGAGGTTCAACGTGAAAATACCCAGCGTCACGAAACCCATGTGGCTGATGCTGGAATAGGCCACCAGCTTCTTGAGGTCGTCCTGCGCCAGCGCGAGTAACCCGCCATAGACGATTGCGAGCGCCGAAAGCGTAAGCATTAGCGTCGAATAATACAGCGACGCCTCCGGCAGCATCGGCAGCGAGAACCGCAGGAAGCCGTAGGCGCCCATCTTCAGGAGAACGCCGGCGAGGATGATGCTACCCGCCGTCGGCGCCTGCACATGGGCGTCCGGGAGCCAGGTATGGACCGGGACCATCGGCACCTTGACTGCGAAGGCGATCAGGAAGGCAAAGAACAGCCAGGACTGAACCCGGAACGGCAAATCCTGCGCCGTCAGGGCGAGGATGTCGAAAGTCTCGCCGCCGTGGAAATAGAGCACGATGACACCGATCAGGAACAGAAGGCTGCCCGCCAGCGTGTAGAGGAAGAATTTGAACGCCGCATAGACCCGGCCGTCGCCACCCCAGACGCCGATGATCACGTACATCGGGATCAGCATCGCCTCCCAGAAGACGTAGAACAGGAACAGGTCGAGCGCGCAGAACACCCCCAGCATCAGCGCCTGCATGGCCAGCAGGCTGACCATGAACTCCTTCACCTTGCGGTCGATCGCGACCCACGAGGCGAGCACGCAGATCCAGCCCAATAACGCAGTCAGGAATACAAAGAGCGCGCTAATTCCGTCGATGCCGAGCGCGTAAGTGATTCCGAGCGCGGGCACCCACGGGCGCGTCTCGGTGAACTGCATCTCGTGGGTAGTGGTGTCAAAGCCGGCCAGCATAGCGATGCAGAGAGCGAGGTCGAGGACGGTGACACCTAGCGCCGTCCACCGCACCGCATCGTCGCTGCGGAGAAGCATCAGAACCGCTGCCCCGGCGGCGGGCATGAACACGATGAGGCTAAGCAGCGGGAACGCCATCGCACCCCTACCGCCCCACCACAGCGAAGACGGCGATGGCTGCGATCACACCGACGATCATCGCCAGCGCGTAATGGGTCACGACGCCGGTCTGCAGCTTGCGCAGCGCACCGCCACCGCGCAGGATTGAGCGGGCGACGCCGTTCACAACGGCGTCCACACCGTTGAGATCGATCCGCAGTCCGGCCCGTGCGGTTCCGTGCAGGAAGGGCAGCACCACGGTCTCGGACACTTCGCTCACCGCCTTCTCGTAGCTCGCCAGCGGTTTTTCGGCGAGCCACATGAAATGCCGCGCGCCTTTGCGGTAGAACCAGTCGGTGTCGATGCTGATCGTGTTCTCGGGGTCGAGCGCCCTGAGGAACAGCACGAAGCCCAATGCGGTGAACATCAGTATGCCGAGGCTCTCGGTGATATGGACGCCGGTGTAGGGTTCGAAGTCGACTGGATGGGGCAGCAGCGCGTAAAGTGGTTGGGGGAACACCCCGATCGCGATGCACAGCACCGCCGCCATTCCCATCGCAACAAGCATATTGCGGGGCGGCTCCCGCGCCTCCAGCTTCCGGTCCATGCCGAAGAACATGTAGTACGGGAGCTTGAGCCCAGTGTGCAGGAAGGTCCCAGATGATGCCATCGTCAGCGCCAGCACCACCAGCGCGCGGTGATCCTGTCCGGCGGCGGCCACCACCATCGATTTGGTCACGAAGCCCGAGAAGAACGGAAATGCCGAGATCGCGAAGGCGCCGACCATGTAGAGCGCCACGGTCAGCGGCATGGTCCTGTAGAGCCCACCGAGCTCGGTGAGCTTGCGCCGCCCGGTGACGTGGATCACCGCCCCCGCACCCATGAACAGGAGCGCCTTGTAGAGGATATGCGCGAAGGCATGGCTGGAGGCCCCGTTCACCGCCATCTCGGTACCGATGCCGACGCCCGCCACCATGTAGCCCACCTGGCTGACGATGTGATAGGCCAGGAGCCGACGGCAGTCGTTCTCCAGCACCGCGTAGATGACGCCGTAAAGCGCCATTGCCGTGCCGAGCCAAACGAGAAGCTCGGTGCCCGGAAAGGCCCGGGCCAGCACATAGACGGCGGTCTTGGTGGTGAAGGCGCTCATGAACACCGCTCCGGTGACGGTCGCCTCCGGGTAGGCGTCTGTCAGCCAGGCGTTGAGAGGCGGCACCGCGGCGTTGAGCATGAACCCGGCAAGGATCAGGTAGGCGGCGACGCCCATCCCCCCCTCGATCGGGCCGAAGAGCAGCGAACCTGTGGCGAGCCCGTGGAGAATGACGCCACCCAGCAGGGCGACGCCGCCGGTGATATGGACCATGAGATACCGGAACCCCGCACGGATCGCCTGCTTGCCGCGCTGGGCAAAGACCAGATAGGCAGAGGCAAACGCCATACCTTCCCAGAACAGGAACAGGGTCAGGTAGTCGCCTGCAAACACCACGCCGAGCGCGCTGCCAACATAGACGAACGCCGCCACATGCTCTCCGGCGCCCGTCAGGTGCAGCGCATAGACCACGCCGATCAGCGCCATAATGGTGAAAACGGTGGCGAAGACGATGCTCAGCCTGTCGACCTTCGCAATCAGGATTTCCTGCCCGATGAACTCCGCCGCGCCGTAGCTGCCCGGCTGCACGGTGAGCACGGCGAGGATCGCCAGCGCGGGAATCAACATCAGATAGGCCTTGCGGATTGATCCTTTCAGGAAAGGGATCGGCAGGGCGCCAAGAATGAACAGCAGGGCGGGATGGACGAAGTCAATCATAATAGTCCTCGCGCCGCATCAACCCGCCCTGATGGCCGAGGAACTTGGAGACGAAGATCAGCAGGACGCAGGACAAGAAGCCATAGACGGCCGACCAGCCCGGCAAGCGGTCCCACAGGAATTCAGCGTGTTCGCGGGGGACCAGAAAATCGGCGATGACGATCAGAACGAGCGCCAGATAAAACAGCCGGCGGCGTTGCTCCGCGTATCTCGCCTCACCAAAGAAATCGACGACACGCCTGATCATCTGACCACTCCTTCCGCCAGGGTGAGAAAATAGCCGGGGAAAATACCCATCGACACCGACAGGATCGCGGTCGCGACCAGCGGGATCGTCACCATCGGAATTTCACGGACCGTCGCCGGACTTTCCTGTGTCTCCGTCCCGAAAAAAGCGACATAGCTGACCGGCAGGAAGTAGGCGGCATTCAGGACCGAGCTCACCAAGAGCACGACCAGGAACGCAATCTCCCCCGCCTCCACCGAGCCCAGCGCCAAATACCACTTGCTGACGAAGCCCGCGGTCGGCGGCACCCCGATCATGCTGAGCGAGGCCACGAAGAACGCGCCCATCGTCCAGGGCAGCCTGCGGCCGATGCCGGCCATGTCGCTGATGTTCCGCTTGCCGGACGCGCAATAGATCGACCCGGCGCAGAAAAAGAGCGTGATCTTGGAGAACGCATGCGCCGCAATGTGGATGATCCCGCCGACCATCGCGACCGGCGACAGCAGGACCGCGCCCAGCACGATGTAGGAGAGTTGGCTGACCGTCGAATAGGCGAGCCGCGCCTTCAGGTCGTCCCGCGTCAGGGCGTAGATGGACGCCATCAGGATGGTGAACGAGACCAGATAGGCCGTTGCGATGCCGAGCCCCAGCCCGTCCACCAGCCCCGTGCCGAAGACATGGAACACCACCCGCAGCACGCAGAACACGCCCATCTTGACCACGGCCACCGCATGCAAGAGAGCGCTGACCGGTGTCGGCGCGACCATCGCGGCAGGCAGCCAGGCGTGCATCGGCATCACCGCGGCCTTGGCGAAGCCGAACAGATAGCAGAAGTAGACCACGGTCAGCAGCGCCGGCGAGGCATCGACCCCGGCCAGCAGCCCGCCTGGCACGAAGTCGAGCGACCCCGCCAGATGGTAGGTCAGCGCCAGCGCGGCGAGAAGCACGCTTTTCGACGCCCCCATCAAATAGACGAGATACTTGCGGCTACCCGTCCATCCCTCTTCGTCCTCGTGGTGATAGACGAGCGGATAGGTAACGAGGCTGAGCACCTCGTAGAAGATCACCAGCGTGAACAGATTGGCGGCGAAGGCGCCCCCGACGGCCGCCGCGAGACTGGTGGCGAAGCAGGCGAAGAACCGGGTCTGCGCGTGCTCGTTCAAGTGGCGCATGTAGCCGATGGAATAGATCGCCGCCACGATCCACAAGAGCGACGAGACGGTGGCAAACACCATGCCGAGCGCATCGACCCGGAAAGCGAAGTCGATCCCCGGCAGAATCTCGAACAGGCGCAAATCGACCGTCCCGCCGGCCAGCACCGTGGGTGCCATCGAGGCGACAATTGCGAACATGGCGATCGCGGCTAAGGGCGAGACGAGATCGCGGAGTTTTTCGCGGTTGTTCAGAACGAGAACTGCAAGGGCCGCCAGGCCTGCGACGGCGACGGCAAGCAGCGGCCGGATCGATATCACCGGGTCCAAGCCGCTATCCTTTCATCATGGTCACGTCGTCGACCTTGAGGGTGGACTTGTTCCTCACGAGGGCGACCAGAATCCCGAGGGCGACCGCAACCTCCGCCGCGGTGATTGCGATGACGAAGATCGCGAAGATCTGCCCGCGGAAATCGTCGTAGTAACGCCCGAAAGCGATGAAATTGATGTTGACCGAGTTGAGCAGCAACTCCAGCGACATCAGCACGACCAGGATGTTGCGCCTGAGCAGCACGCCCGCCGCTCCGATCACGAACAGGACCACTCCGAGCAAAATATACCACCAGAGCGGAACCATCACCCCTGCTCCTTCCGCGCCAGCACGATGGCGCCGACCAGGGCCGCCAGCAGGATCACGGAGGCGGCTTCAAACGGTAGGAGATAGTCGGCGAAAAGTGTCATGCTGAGCTGCCTGATCTGATCGCCGCCGCGCATCGCGACGGGCTCCGTGACCGAAAAGCGGTCGCTCCAGAGCACCAGTACAAGCATCTCGACCCCAAGCAGGACGAGCAGCACCAGAGCCGGCAGGTTGCCGCCCGGCAAAAACCGCTGCAACACCGCTTCGCGCACATCGATCATCATGATCACGAACAGGAACAGGACCATGATTGCGCCGACATAGACGAAGATCTGGATGACAGCGAGCAACGATGCCTCGAGCAAGACGAAGATTGCCGAGATCTGCAGGAAACACGCCATCAGCGCCAATGCGCTGTGAACCGGATTCCGCGCCAGGACCACGGTCAGTGCCGTGATCACGGACGCCGCAGCGAACAGAAGAAAGAACGCCTGATCCATCGACGCCAACCCTCCGCCGCGATCCGTCACTCGGCGCGAGACGGCCGGGTTTGAGATAGCTGCGCACTTCAGATGCGTCTACAAATTGTGCCCTAGTATCGGATTTTTCTCAAGATTGCATGGTTTGGCGCTACGTTATGCCCAAGTCTCAGTATCTGATACGGTGTGCGATCCCGCAGCCTGCTTATCCGTTATTCAGGCTGCCGCGGCCAGACGGCGGGCCTTTGGCGAGCTTACCCCGCCCAGATGTAGTGAATAATCTCTTCGGCCTCGTGCTCGACCTCCTCGATGCGCTTCTTCACCACGTCGCCGATCGAGACGATGCCGTCCAGTTGGCCGTTCTTCACCACGGGCAGGTGGCGGAAGCGGCCTGTGGTCATAATCTCCATGACCTGGTTGATCGTGTGGTTCTCGGTGCAGAGCTTGACCTTGGCGGTCATTGCGTGACGGACACTCTGCTCCAGCGCCGCAGCCCCATGCTTGTCCAAGGCGCAGACGACGTCGCGCTCGGACACGATGCCGACCACCTTGCGATCGCCATTGGTAACGACCAGTGCGCCGATCCTGTGCTCGGCGAGCCTGTTGATCGCCACGGCGAGCGCCTCGTTCGGGCCGATCGTCTCGACTGCTCGACCCTTGTCCTCGAGAATCGCTTTGACGTTCATGGCTTCCTCCAAGCGTTGCTACGCTCCAGCCGTCCGCCCCGTCTCCCTCTCAGTGCATTTCTGCCCATCGTGCGCCGCGCGCCTTCATATTTCAAGCCCGACTTGCGTGCTCAGGCGCCAGTGCTTCCTGGCGGTAGGCCTTCATGATTGGCTCACACAAACCGCCGCCTGCTACACGGGTCGCCGTGCCGTCGCCGATGCTCATCGATCAGCCGAGAGCGCCGTCACGGATTCGGAAGCCAATTCCGTCGGGCTCGGGGGCGCATGCCTGGTTCCCTCTAAACGCATGCCGCTCTCGTCTAGTTCTTGCAGGCGTCCCTGAACCCCAGGCGGCGTGCAGGTGCCGTTCAGCGTCGCGTGCGACGATTTTGGTAAGCGGCGCGAGGATCGAACTTTCGCTCTTCAGAGCGATATCACTCAGCGAGATGAGGCCCGTCGTCCGCTTCTACCGGTTGAGCACTGAAAGGTGACGAATCTGGCGCTCTTGCATTTGTTCAAGCGCCTGCTCCAGGGCTGGCCCCTCGAGACAGAAGAGTATGCCGGGCGACATCACAGCGTCGGACGCGAAACCTTCGTGGTAAACATCCGGGTCGATCGAGTGAACAGTGGAATCACTATGGCGGGCGTTACTGTGACAAAACGATCAGGATCGTCATTGATCATGTGCGGCAGATGATCTTCCGGACCGCCGAAGATCCTACGCTAATCTACTCAAAAACAGCCGCTTCGCCGAATTTAAGGTCTTTCCCTCACTCCCACTCAATGATCAATGAGATCTATAACTGATTGTTTTGATTTGTAAAATCTCATCATCTTTCCAAGGAATGCCGTCAAGAATACCGTCAGATTTTTAGACTGTTGAAAAGACTAAAACAATGTGGTCGCCGTCGCGGTATGCACACTTTTGACTGCATTATTTACGACTGCCATTCGGCGAGGTCAAAGCCGGAGTTCACAGACCATAAGGCAAGGACGGTCTTGCTCATGCTCGACAGCCCTAGGTCGAGTAGACGGGAATGGGCTGGCAGGAGATGGTGTCGTGTCGAATCCTGTCGATCCTCGATCGGCCAAAGCTTCGCATTCTCATCTGCTGTGACATTGTGTGGGCACACCTTTTTGAGGTCGTTCATTGGCAAGTCTTTGATGCTTGAAATTCTTCGGTGCTAGCAACATCACGTAATACGCTGGCAGGTTGACGACAAATCTCCTGTTCGATGGAGCTTGTCGTGCATTTTTTTGGATGAGTCACCGTGCTAGCGTGGACACATAGGCCCAATGATCCTCTGTCCTTCAACGTTTCCGCTTCGGAAGACGACCCAAGAAAGGCTTTCTCCGCAGTACGTACTGAAGTACGGAAAAATTAGAATGCCTCTCCATCTGGTCGGGGAAACGATCGAGAAGACACGCAGAGACAGGCAAACTGGTGAAGCTGATGCGCTGCATCTACGTCGATGCCGATGGTGACATCGACACGGCGCTCCTTCGACACGCTGTTCGCATGTCCCAATATCTATACCCGCGTGCTATCTCTCTGCAGCCATTTCCGTACTGCTCGGCCCAACGCGCGACGGTCGCCTCTTCCTAAGCGGTCGACGTAAGCAGCCGACCCGGCTTCGTTTCACTCAAGATCATTAAGAGCGAAGGCCCGCCAACCCCTCTGTCGCACAAGCAGTGATCAACGACATTGTGAACGAGTTCCGGATGGCAGTCTCTTCCTTGCACCAGCGATTCCTCGAGGCCTTTCGGCTACGCAGAGAGCATGCAGCGTCAATGGACGACGCCATGCGGAAGGCGATCGCGAAAAGGCTCATAGAGGAATACAGCAGCGCGAAGGGAGCGGCAGACGCGGTGTGGACGCTTGCGCGCGAAAACCGATGTATCGCGAAGGCCAACAGGCCGAAGGCTATGTGCTCCGTCGCCGCGGTCGTCCCGGTGCGCAACGAAGCTGCGATGGATCTGATCGTGGCCTGGCCATTGCCGGCGACTATATGCATATCACCGTCGCCGAGGTCCGTTGGGTTCGCCAGCGCGGACGCGTTCGTTGGCGGGATGTCGCCGAAGGGGCCTATCGGCGCGAGCAGGTCGTCACAATTCAGACGCTTGTCATTGGTCGTCTGCCGGCGTCGGTTCGCTCCGCGATGTTTCCTGCGGATGGTCCGGCCGACCGGGCGCGAGTCGCCGCGTGAGCTTGGATTTCCCCGCAATGTTGGGATCCGTAAACTTGAAGATCGCCTCCTCGACCTTGCACACGCGCAACGACTGCGTTTGGTCGCGCAGCGGATCGATCCGCGCTGACCCGCTTGTTTGCCGGGCGCAACTCGGTTCGCGCGCGTGATCGTCTGCATCAGAGTGTGGTTCTTCATTGGCTTGTCGAGATGGATCGTCGAGCAGGTTGGCACGTCGAAGCCGGTGATCCACATCGCGCAGACGAAGACCAGTCTCGACCTCCCCACCTCCTGGAGCATGGCTTCAAGCGGAACCGACGAGTTCACCGGCCGGATGCAGGAGGCCATCAACGGGATGATGCTGGACATGATCGCTGCGATTGCCCACAAGGACTATGACGACAGGCGGCGGCGGCAGGCCCAGGGTATCCGGAAGGCCAAGCAGGAAGGGCGCTACCGGGAGCGGCCTGAGGACCAGGAGCGCAATGCGGCCATAGAAACATAGACCCCTCCATTTCGTTGCCCGGTAGCTACGTTGCACTGACGACAGCCGCAAGTAGGCGACCCGATTGGTATGCCCTACGCACACTCCGCACTCCAACCGCTGGACAAGGATTGCCCCGCCAGCGCGTGCTCATGTCGGTCTGAGGTACCGCCACCGGGCAGCCTCTCGGCGTCTGGCGGTCGTCTCGCTCGGGCCTGTGTGGTGAAACCGAAGGGGCACGGGGGGTGCCACGCATGAGCCTGTTATCCGATGGGTCGTAAGAAAATTTGGCCCGGATATTCCGACCCCTCCTTTTGACCCCGTTGAACCCGCTCACCCGAATTGTTTATCCGAGCTAGCCCAAGGGGCCGATTTGGGGGCGATCTTTATCGGCTACTAATGACCTGTCGCTTGACGCTGGGGTCAATTGGGTGGGCACTCGTCATTGGGTGGGCACGCGCGTCAGGCCGGAGTGTAGGCTGGGGCGCGGAAGTCGCAATCTTTGAAGGTCCGTCGCCGGCCGCACTCTTGAGACACCCGCCCGGGTAGCCTTGGGGGGCGGCACTAGCCGATGTAAGACTGACAGGGTGCCCAAGGCTCCGCTGTCTGGGTCCTGTCATCGCTCAGTCACTATTTAGTTGTGCTGCCACTGCACCCTGCGAAGGCAGCTCAAAGCAGCGGGGACTAACCCCAAGCCCCCCCACCCGGTCCCCGCTGCTCATTTACCGTCGCAATGACGTCAAGGCCCGCCTGACCACCCTACAACATCGCAGCACACGCCAGTACCGGGCATGATCGTGAAGGCTTTCCGGTGCCGTTGCGGCTCAACGCGCTGCGTTCACGGCGGAATTCGTGAAGGGAGAGATTCGCGCGGTAGGCGCACTGGACGGGCGCGCCATCTTGTCTATCTAATCGCCGACGCAAACCTCACCACGGAAACAATCCACCTCGATCACGAAATCCCAAACATCGTCCTCAAAACGAGCATTCCTCTCGACCTGCTGATCGGAACTACCGAACAAGCAAATTGCGAGCGCCTTGCTTTAGGATTGCCAGGCGCTTCGGCAGGCATTTGCAGACCATCGATTGCGATAAGCGCTCCTTTTGGCGATGCCACTCAGGTTATGATGAATTGCAAAAAGCTCAAGACTGTTCGGCTGGCCGTCGATTCCGGCCGACTGCTCGGCCGTTAATTTCACATAATTTCACATTCCAAATAAGACACAAAAGTCGACCCAGAGCTTACGGCCGAAACGCGCTTAGGCGGTGGGATGCGCCGTAATGGGGGCCAGGCTTCCGTGTCGATTCCAAATCTTTTGGCTCTTCGGCCGTCCGCTCATCCGTCTTGACCAGCACGACCCCACAGCCTATCTCACTGCCACGTTAGCACTCTCCACTGGCGAGTGCCAACGACGCTCCGGCAATGGAGAACCTTTCAACCTCCGCATCAGGGATATCCAAAATGGCAAAGTCGAATTTCCGGCCGCTGCATGACCGCGTGGTCGTTCGTCGGGTTGAATCCGAATCCAAGACCTCAGGCGGCATCATCATCCCCGACACGGCTAAGGAAAAGCCGCAGGAAGGCGACATCATCGCCGTTGGTTCCGGCGCCCGTGACGAAGCCGGCAAGCTCGTGCCGCTGGACGTCAAGGCCGGCGATCGCATCCTGTTCGGCAAGTGGTCGGGCACCGAAGTCAAGCTCAATGGCGAAGACCTTCTGATCATGAAGGAATCCGACATCATGGGCATCATCGGCTGAATATCGGCCTCACCATCGCTTAAACCCCGGGCTCAATTCAAGCCCCTGCCAGGAGCTAAAAATGGCTGCCAAAGACGTAAAATTTTCTCGCGATGCCCGTGAGCGCATGCTGCGCGGCGTCAACATCCTCGCCGACGCTGTGAAGGTCACGCTCGGCCCCAAGGGCCGCAACGTCGTCCTCGACAAGTCGTTCGGCGCACCGCGCATCACCAAGGACGGCGTCACCGTCGCCAAGGAAATCGAACTTTCCGATAAGTTCGAGAACATGGGCGCGCAGATGGTCCGCGAAGTTGCTTCGAAGACCAACGACATCGCCGGCGACGGCACCACGACCGCGACCGTTCTGGCGCAGTCGATCGTCCAGGAAGGCCACAAGGCGGTTGCCGCCGGCATGAACCCGATGGACCTGAAGCGCGGCATCGACCTTGCGGTTGGCGACGTCGTCTCGACGCTGATCAAGAATGCCAAGAAGATCAAGACCTCGGAAGAGGTTGCCCAGGTCGGTACCATCGCCGGCAATGGCGATGCTTCGGTCGGCTCGATGATTGCCGAAGCGATGCAGAAGGTCGGCAATGAGGGCGTCATCACGGTCGAGGAGGCCAAGACCGCCGAGACCGAACTCGAAGTCGTCGAAGGCATGCAGTTCGACCGCGGCTATCTCTCGCCCTACTTCGT